>NZ_JAAXYC010000131.1 GCF_018619185.1 Streptomyces sp. McG3
GCCCGGTACGGCGAACGCGTCGAGCCTCGCAACGGCTACGGCCTCACCGAGACCAGCGGCGGGGTCCTCGCGCACTTCGGGGACGCGTACCGGGCGGAGCCGGGCGGGGCGGGACGGCCCACCCCGGTCACGGAGGTGAGGGTCGCCGGGCCGTCGGGCGAGGAGCTGCCCGACGGGGAGGCGGGGGAGCTGTGGCTGCGCGGCCAGTCGCTGTTCCGCGGCTACTGGCGCGACGCGGCGGCGACCGAGGAGGCCTTCGGCGACGGCGGCTGGTTCCGTACGGGGGACCTCGCCGTACGCCGCGAGGGGCGGGTATCCATCGTGGACCGGCTCAAGGACGTGGTGATCCGGGGCGGCGAGAACGTTTACTGCGTCGAGGTCGAGGGCGTCCTGCACGACCACCCCGACGTGGCCGACGCCGCCGTCCTCGGCATCCCGCACCCGGTGCTGGGGGAGGAAGTGGCGGCCGTCGTCCGGCCGCGCCCCCGGGCCGGGGTCACCGCCGGGGGCCTGCGCGAGCACGTCGGCGGAAGGCTCGCCGCCTTCAAGGTGCCCGCCCGGGTGCTGTTCACCGACGAGGAGCTTCCGCGCAACGCCACCGGGAAGCTTCTCAAGCACCGCCTCCGCGCGTTCGTGGAGGGCGCCGTGGAGGACGCCGGGAAGGACGCCGCAGCGCGCGGTCCGGCGTGCGCTGGGGACGCCGGGCCGCTCACGGGCGCGTGACCCGCACCCGGTAGTTGCCGTCGTCGTCCTCGTCCAGCACGGATATCCGTACGCCGTTGGCCCGGTCGGTGAAGGTCTGGCCGGGGCGGAACGGGGCGTCGGAGAGTTCCGCGTGCACGTTGGGGCGCCGGGTGCAGCCGCCGCTGTCCTCGGTGGCGTCGGCGATGGAGACCGGGCCCTGGCCGGTGTCCACGTCGGAGCTGACCTTGTAGATCAGCACCCCCGGCCGGCAGACCGCCTCGTCGTTGCCCGCCGCCGTGCGCACCTCCACGGCGTAGCCGGACTGGGCGCTCAGCGGGACGAAGGCGAGCTTGGTGCCGCCCTCGGTGGCCAGCGGGCCGAGGGTGTGCTCGCTGACCCCGGCCTTCGACGCGCAGCTGATCTGCTCGTTGTCGAGCCAGCCGAGCTTCCACTTGTGCCAGGCCAGGAAGTCGTTGTTGGCGCCCCAGTCCTCGGACATGATGTCCCAGTGTCCGACCGAGCCGCCGCCCTCCATCGTGTAGAGGTCGGGCAGCCCGAAGACATGGCCGTTCTCGTGCGGCAGGACGCGGTAGCCGGTCTCGGCGTACGACCCCGATCCGTCGTCCTGGCGGCTGTAGACGAACGACGTGTTGGAGAGCGGGACACCGTCCGCCGTCGGGGCCTCGTCGTTGCCGGAGAAGGTCACCGAGAGCACGGTGTCCAGCGCGGAGGGGCCGGCGTTCGGGCTGACCAGGACGTTGACCAGGTCGTAGGCGGAGAAGTCGACCCGGGGGTCGGCGGCCGCGACGATGTCCTTCACCAGTTGGCGGTAGCCCGGCTCGAAGGGTGAGCCGCGCTCTATCCCGTACTCCGTGAAGGGCATCGGCATGCGCAGCCAGTCCTTGACGGGGGCCTCGGGCCGGTAGACGAGCCGGCCGTAGGAGCTGGCCCTGAACCACTCGGAGGTCTGCGGGAAGAACTCCGCGTACCGGTCCGTCGCGGGTTCCGTTCCCTCCGCGTCCGGGAAGTCGATCATCAGGTTGAGCGCCGTGATCTCGCCGGTCGACCGGGCGTAGCCGGGCGGGGTCGGCAGCCCCTCGGACATCTGTACGCCCATGGTGGCGGAGATCCGGCACGGGGCGAGCGCGGACTCCTGGCTGGTAGCCGCCGGGCCCGCCGAGGCGCGCCCGGCGCCCGGAAGGGTGGTGCTGGCCGAGGCCATGGCCGCTATGACCAGTGCGGTCGCTCCGGCCAGGGCGACCGGGCGGCGGTGTCTGCGTATCCGGTGGCGGGGCTGCTGCATAGAGGCGCCTTCGGGGTCCGCGGCAGCCGGCCGACCCCTGACTGCGCTCTGGCGATCAGCCTGTGCCGGGTGGTCCGGGGCCGCTCGCTGGGTGCGCCGATCGGAGGGTTTTCTCCCTGAAGCGATGTGACTCAGGTCACATTGGCGTGGGAAATAAGCGGGGAGCCTCTCCCCGTTTGCATACGTGTCCCCGCTAAACGGGGAAGCGGTCCCCGGTTACCGAAGGGGGCCGACCGGCTATACAGAGGGAAGAAGAAGGGGGAGCGTCGTCGTGGAGACCACCGCCGGGACCACCAGGACCGCCGCGAAGAGCACCGCACCGGCAGCCGCCGGCGCCACCGCACCCGCGCCACCGTGCCGGGCGCCGCGCCCGCGGGCCGACGCGCTGCGCAACCGCGAGCGGATCATCGCCGCCGCGCGCGAGCTGTTCGTCGAGTTCGGGCCGGACGTGGCGCTGGACGACGTCGCACGGCGAGCCGGCGTAGGAAACGCCACGCTCTACCGGAACTTCCCCGACCGGGCCGCCCTCACCCATGAGGTCGTCCTCGCGGTCACCTCCCGCACCACCCTCCGGGCCGAAGAGGCCGCCGCGGCGGAGGCCGACCCGTTCGCCGCGCTCAGCCGCTTCGTGCACGCGGCCGCCGACGAACGGATCGGCGCCCTGTGCCCGATGCTCTCCGGCGTCTTCGACAAGGACCACCCCGAACTGCTCGCCGAGCGCCGACGCCTGGAAGAGGCCGTCGAGGGGCTCGTCGCGCGCGCCATGTCCGCGGGGCGACTGCGCACCGACATCGCCGTCGGTGACGTACTCGTCGCCCTCTCCCAGCTCACCCGGCCGCTCCCCGGCATCGCCTGCCAGGGCATCGACCGGTTCACCCACCGTCATCTGCAGTTGTTCCTGGACGGACTGGAGACCCCGGCCCGCTCCGTACTGCCCGGATCGGCGGCGACCTTGGAGGACCTGCGGCGCCCCTAGGCCTGTCGTCGAACTGCCCTGGCCCGCACTGACCTGAACCTCTCGGCCGTGTCCTGAAGGGCCCCGGCCCACCGCCTCACCTCACGTCACCTCACCTCACCCCGTCGCGCGTACACGAGCACGTACCGCCGACGCCCACTTCGCGACGCCTCGGCGCCCTCGCACGTCCTTAGGTGGATACACCCATGCCAAAAACGGCCGACACCTCCCTTCCCGATCCGAGTCGCTGGAAAGCCCTGGCCTTCATCGCGCTCGCCCAGCTGATGGTCGTCCTCGACGCGACCATCGTGAACATCGCGCTGCCCTCCGCCCAGACCGACCTTGGCATATCCGACGGCAACAAGCAGTGGGTCATCACCGCCTACGCCCTCGCCTTCGGCGGGCTCCTCCTCTTCGGCGGCCGGATCGCCGACCTCTGGGGACGCAAGCGCACCTTCGTCGTCGGGCTGATCGGCTTCGCGCTGGCCTCCGCGCTCGGCGGCGCCGCCCAGAACGAGGCGATGATGTTCGGCTCCCGGGCCCTCCAGGGTGTCTTCGGCGCCCTGCTCGCCCCGGCCGCACTCTCCCTGCTCGCCGTGATGTTCACCGACGCCAAGGAGCGCGCCAAGGCCTTCGGCATCTACGGGGCCATCGCCGGTGGCGGTGGCGCGGTCGGGCTGATCCTCGGCGGCTTCCTCACCGAGTACCTGAACTGGCGCTGGACGTTCTTTGTCAACATCCCGTTCGCCATCGTCGCCGCCGCGGGCGCGTACTTCGTCATCCGTGAGCCCTCCGGTGCCCGCAACCGCGCACCGCTGGACATCCCCGGCGTCGTGCTCTCCACGCTCGGCCTGGTCGCCCTCGTGTACGGCTTCACCCGCGCCGAGTCGGCCGGCTGGTCGGACACGCTGACCGTCTCGATGTTCATCGCCGCCGTCGTGCTGCTGGTGGCCTTCGTCGTGACCGAGGCGCGCGTGAAGTCGCCGCTGCTGCCGCTGCGCGTTCTCACCGAGCGCAACCGCGGCGGGGTCTACCTCTCGCTGGGGCTCGCCATCATCGCGATGTTCGGGCTGTTCCTCTTCCTGACCTACTACCTCCAGGTCGTGAAGGGCTACTCCCCGGTGAAGACCGGCTTCGCGTTCATGCCCATGATCGTCGGCATGATCACCGGCTCCACCCAGATCGGCACCCGCCTGATGACCCGGGTCCCGCCGCGCCTGCTGATGGGCCCCGGCTTCCTGGTCGCCGCGGTCGGCATGCTGCTCCTGACCCAGCTGGACCTGAACACCAGCTACGCGGCCGTCATCCTGCCCGGCATGCTGCTGCTCGGCCTCGGTATGGGTACGGCGTTCATGCCGGCGATGTCCCTGGCCACGCACGGCATCGAGCCGCGTGACGCGGGCGTCGCCTCCGCGATGGTCAACACCTCGCAGCAGGTCGGCGGCGCCATCGGCACCGCCCTGCTGAACACCATCGCCGCGAGCGCCACCACCGCGTACGTCGCCGACCACGCGGCCCGCGCCACGGACCCGCAGCTCCTGGAGCTCCAGGCCATGGTCAGCGGTTTCGCCGCCGCGATCTGGTGGGCCGTCGGCATCCTCGTCGCCGCCGCCGCCATCGCGATCGCCCTCATCAACACCGGCCGCCCCGGAATGGGGTCCGGTGGGACGGACGGCGCGTCCGACGTGGACGCCGAGGAGGAATTCAGGATCCCGGTCGTCGCCCACTGACGACGGCGGTTCCCGCCGCGCCCCGGGCAGTGCCCCTGCCCGGGGTTCTCCCGCCCTGGTTGCCTGCCCCGGTTTCCCTGCCCTGGTTCCGCTCAGCGATCGCTCAGCGGAGCCAGGGCAGATCCGCGTCCGTGCCCTCCGGCTCCAGGCCGGTCGCGAGCACCCGCATGATCTCCCCGAGGCTGCTCACCTGCTCGGGCGTGAGCCGGTCGAACATCGCCTGCCGTACGGCCTCGACGTGCCCCGGCGCCGAGCGGCGGAGCATCTCGTAGCCGTCGTCCGTGAGCACCGCGTTCTGGCCGCGCTTGTCGGAGGGGCAGTCCTCGCGGCGCACCCAGCCGTTCTTCTCCAGCCGGGCGATGGCGTGCGAGAGCCGGGAACGGGTGATCTTCGCGTTCCGGGCCAGCTCCGTCATCCGCATCCGGCGGCGGGGCGCCTGCGAGAGCTGGACGAGCAGTCCGTAGTAGGTGTGCGGCATGCCGGCATCGCGCTGCAACTGGCGATCGAGGTGATCCTCCAGCAGCGTGGTGGCATGCAGATAAGCGCGCCAGGCGTGCTGCTCCTCGTCGGTGAGCCAGCGCGGTGCGCTGGTGGATGCCGTGGTCATGTACTCCACTGTACGACCTTTTCTTGAAAGTTTAACTAGATAGGGCTAAGGTCTCCGGAGGTAGGAGCTTGAAGTTTCAAGAAACCTGCCCCGAGAGATCCCCGCAGGGGATCCGAGGAGTTTCGCAGGGCCCCTGAACAACGATCCCCCGGATGACCTCGGGGAACTCCTGCTCGGACGAGTTCGTGACCGGATCCGGTGTCCGTGCGCCCCGTGCGGCGCCCGTCTCCCTGGGGCCGTGTCCAGTGGATGGGAGTGCCATGACAGCCACCGCGGAGCGGATGCCCGCCCTCTACCTCTCGCACGGCGCACCGCCGCTGGCCGACGATCCCGTCTGGCCCGGCGAGCTCGCCGCCTGGTCCGCGGGGCTGCCCCGCCCCCGCGCGATCCTGATGGTCTCCGCCCACTGGGAGGAGGCCCCGCTCGCGCTGGGCGCCACCGAGACCGTGCCGCTCGTGTACGACTTCTGGGGCTTTCCCGAGCGATACTTCACGGTGCGTTACGGAGCCCCGGGCGCGCCCGGGCTCGCCGACAGCGTCCGCAAGCTGCTGCGCGGCGCCGGGGCGCCGGTCCAGGACATCCCGGACCGCGGTCTCGACCACGGGGCGTACGTACCGCTGGTGGAGATGTTCCCGGACGCCGACATCCCCGTACTCCAGATCTCCCTGCCGACCCTCGACCCGCGGAAGCTGATGGACGTCGGGCGCAAACTCGCACCCCTGCGCGACGAGGGCGTGCTCATCGTCGGCAGCGGCTTCTTCACCCACAACCTGGCCGCTCTGCGCCACCAGGGCGGCGGCGTTCCCGGCTGGTCGGCGGAGTTCGACGACTGGGGCGACCGTGCGTTGCGGGCCCAGGACATCGACGCGCTGATCGACTTCGAGCACACCTCCCCGGCCGGGAAGCTGGCCCACCCGCGCACCGAGCACTTCGCGCCGCTGTTCGTGACGCTGGGCGCGGCCGAGGACGAGCTGGACCGGGGGCGCAGCGTGATCGACGGCTTCTGGATGGGGCTGGCGAAGCGCTCGGTGCAGTTCGGCTGAGCGGATCGGGCGCGGCGGGTGGCGCCCGAGGGTTTCGGGCGTGGCGGGTGGGGCCCGAGAGATTCGGGCACTCCGGGGCCACTCCCGAACGCTCTAGAAGACCGGCGGGTTCAGCTCGATCGCGCGCCGGGCGGCGGAGAACGCGAGCGCGTCGCCCACGTCCAGTGCCGTGTCGGTGAACTTGATGGTGTGGTCGTCGCCGTGCGCCGCCGCCAGGGCGAACAGTTCCCCGGCGTCCGGGGCGCCCGACGCGGACGCCGGAACCGGGGCCGCCTCACGAGGTGCGTAGGCGGCGGTGACCGCCGCGCTCGCCGCCCAGGCGGCCCGCAGACTCGGCACCCACAGCTCGCCGGGCAGGGCCGGCAGGGTGCGCAGGACCGCGTTGGGCGCGGTCGCCGCGTGGACCAGCATGATGGGCTCGCCGTGCGCGTGGGTCGCGTACCGGTGGGTCGAGGCCCGGACCAGCTCCCGGAGCGCGGCCCGGGCCGCCTCCGGTCCTGCGGGCCCCGTGCCGGTGCCCTGTTCCCGTCCCCGGCCGGAGTCCGGTCCCCGCCCCGGGCCGGAGTCCGGTCCCCGCATCGGGTCGCTGCCCTGTCCCGGGCCCGGCCAGTCCGGGAACCCGGTCAGTTGCGCGAACCGGTCCCGGACGCCGCCGCTCCGGTCGGGCACCAGGGGGACCCGGTCCAGTGCCGCCGCGGCGCTCGGGGCCGGGCCGAGCGGCTTCAGGGCGGGCAGGGGCTGGTGCCGGGCGGCCCAGTAGCCGAGGGCGTGGGCCAGCTCCCGGACGCGCGGGGCGCTCTCCTCGCCCGTCAGCAGGGTCCGTACGGAATGGCCCACCCGGATCGCCGGATGCGTCGCGCCCGCGGCGATGCCCGGGAGCAGCCGGGGCCACCACGTGGCGAGCACGTCGCGCCAGGGGGTCTCGGCCGTCTCCCGCTCGAAGTACGCCGTCCAGGCGGCGATGCGGCGCGGGTCGCCGAGCGCCTCGTGCCAGTTCCGCGCGGTCACGGGGGAGCCGGCGTCCGGCATCTCCTCCAGCTTCGGGCCGTACCGGTCCAGCCAGCGGTGCACGGCCGACGCCTGGCCGTGCCGCACGAGGGCCTCCACGGCCATCGGCGCGTGATTGCTGAGCCAGCCGTCGCGCTCCGGCCCCGAGAGGTGGATGCGCTCCAGCGCCTCGTCGAGGGTGCCTGTGGTGTCGTCCATGCCGGTCACGCTAGGCACGCGCGGGCCGGAGCGGATCGGGCTGTGGTCCCGGCCGGTCTCGGACCGGGGTCCCAGGCACTCCGGGCCTCGGTTACCCGCCGGATCGGTCGGCGGTCTTACGTCCCGGGGCCCGGGCCCTTCCGGTCCGCGCGTCCCGGACACCCTGGGCAACCGTCCGGCACGTCGCGGACACCCTGAGCAACCCGAACGCCGCCCGATCCGTCCTTCGGGGTGGGAGCACGGCTCTCCGGGCGCCGGGCGACGTCCGGGAAGGGGTGAAGGGGGCGTGCGTGTGAGTGCGGTCTCATGCACGGGCCGATTCCGGGTATCCGGCCGGAGAGCCGCAAAGGGGCCGGCTCGGCCCCGTCACCGGCTCTGACCTGCGCGTCCGGCGGAATCCGGAAGCGGAACCCAGCGGTCGGCGCCGGACAGGGTACTGCATGATCGCGAAAGTGAATGTGCGGCATGGGAATTCTGTCCGGATTCCAGTCGTTGTTTCCATCGGATGCAGGGCACCTCGAAAGGGTGTCGCGACCTACTCAGCAAGGGAGCACGCATGGCAACCCGTGCCGTCGCCCGTCGTACGTCCACCACTTCCGGTGGGTCCGGCCGGGCAGGCAGTGTTCGCGCCGTGGGCGGGGAAATCGCCGATCGCGACCTGGTCGGCATGTACCTGGACGAGATCGCCCGCACACCGCTGCTCGACGCCGCCAAGGAAGTCGACCTCTCCCAGACCATCGAGGCGGGCGTCTTCGCCCAGCAGATCCTCGACGGCGAGGTGGAGAGCGCCGCCGGTGACGCGAAGCGTGAGGAGCTGGAGGCGCTGGTCGCCGAGGGCGAGCGCGCCAAGGACATATTCATCCGTTCCAACCTCCGGCTCGTCGTCGCCGTGGCCCGCCGCTACCCGCGCGCGGGGCTCCCTCTGCTCGACCTGATCCAGGAGGGCAACGCGGGCCTGGTGCGCGCGGTCGAGAAGTTCGACTACGCCAAGGGCTTCAAGTTCTCCACGTACGCCACCTGGTGGATCCGGCAGGCCATCACCCGGTCCATCGCCGACCAGTCCCGCACGATCCGGCTCCCCGTCCACCTGGTGGAGGAGCTCGGCCGGATCCGCCGGGTCCAGCGCGAGTTCAACCGCGAGCACGGGCGCGACCCGGAGCACGCGGAGATCGCCTCCGAGCTCGACTCCACCTCCGAGCGCGTCGGCAACGTCCTGGACTGGGCCCGCGACCCGGTCAGCCTCAACATGTCCGTGGACGACGACGGCGACACCCAGTTCGGCGACCTGCTGGAGGACACCTCCGCCGTCTCGCCCGAGCAGTCCGTGATGACCCTGCTCCGCAGCGAGGAGCTGGAGGACCTGATCGGCAAGCTCGACAACCGGACCGCCTCGATCATCAAGATGCGGTACGGCATCGAGGACGGCCGGGAGCGGACGCTGACCGAAGTGGGCAAGCAGCACGGCCTCACGCGGGAGCGGATCCGCCAGATAGAGAAGCACGCACTACTCGAATTGAAGCGAATGGCTCACGACACGGGCTTTGACGCTGCGGCGTGAGCCAATAACCCGTAATCTCCCCATCAAGCCGGTTCGCACCGGCTGACCGACCGGGTCATTCCGGTCACCCGACCGGTTTTCACCGGTCCCTGAGCTGAGCCCCGGCGCCCACCCCCCCCGGCGTCGGGGCTCACCCCTGTTCCGGATCGGATCTCTGCTCGGGATCGGATCCCTGGTCCGGATCGGATCCCTGGTCCGGATCGGCCGGGCGCCGACTCCGGGCAGCACGGGTCAGCCGGGCGCCGAGGCCCTCCAGGTACTCCACCAGCTCCGGTGGCCCCTGAGCGGAGAACTCGCAGTCCACCAACGCCAGCCGCAGCGCCACCCACTCCAGCGAATCGGTGCACGAGGTCCGCAGTCGGCAACCGCCCTCCCCGTCCGGCTCCGGCGCCCCGAGATGCGCGGGCAGCCGCGCCGCCACGAACTCCGCCGGCGCCCCGAACCACACATCGAGGCACAGCTCCGGCTTCATCCGCCGCATCGACCGGGACAGGTACTTCGCCGCGTCCCCGCTGCCCGCGTCGCTCCCCTCGCTCCCCGCGCCTTCGACGGGCAGCGGCCTCGCCGCGAACCTGGCCCCCGTCGCATACGGCTCCCCGACCCGGTCCACCCGGAACGTACGCCAGTCCTCCCGGCCGAGGTCGTACGCCACCAGATACCAGCGCTGCCCGGTGCTCACCAGCCGGTACGGCTCGACCTGCCGCTTCGTCCGGGTGCCGTCGCCGCTGCGGTACGCGAACCTCAGCCGCTCCCGCCCGGTGGCCGCCGAGGCCAGCGTCGTCAGGGTCCGCGGGTCGATGGTGGCGCCGTCGCCCCGGGTCAGCGGCACCGTGGCGTTCTGCAGCGCGGAGACCCGGTGCCGCAGCCGGGAGGGAAGTACCTGTTCCAGCTTCGCCAGCGCCCGTACGGAGGCCTCGTCGACGCCCTCGATCGCGTGCCCCGCGCCGGCCCGGAGCCCCACCGCGATGGCCACCGCCTCCTCGTCGTCCAGCAGGAGGGGCGGCATGGCGGCGCCCGCCACCAGGCGATAGCCGCCGACGGAGCCGCGCGAGGCCTCGACCGGGTAGCCCAGCTCGCGCAGCCGGTCGACGTCGCGGCGGATCGTGCGCGGACTGACGTCGAGCCGCTCGGCCAGCTCGCCGCCCGGCCACTCGCGGGGAGTCTGGAGGAGCGACAGCAGTTTCAGCAGTCGTGCTGGAGTGTCGGACATGGCTTCAGGATGGCGGACCATCAGGTCATGATCTGACCTAATGGATGCCTAGGTTCTTCCCATGCCTTCTTCCGCACCCCCGCCGGCCACGGCGTCGCACCTCGCTCCGCCCACGCCGCCCGCACCGGTGAAGACACCGGTCGCACCCACACCCGCCCCGGCCGACCGGCGGCGCTGGTTCGCGCTGGCCATCGTGATGACCGCCGCCTTCATGGACCTGGTCGACGTCACGATCGTCAACATCGCGATCCCCAGCATCCAGCGCGAGACCGGGGCTTCGGTCTCCGCGATCCAGTGGATCACCGCCGGTTACGCCCTCGCGTTCGCGGCCGGGCTGATCACGGGCGGCCGCCTCGGCGACATCTACGGGCGCAAGCGGCTCTTCCTCGTCGGCATCGGCGGATTCACGCTCGCCTCCGCCCTGTGCGGCTTCGCGGGCAGCCCCGAGATACTGGTCGCGGCCCGGATCCTTCAGGGCGCGACGGCGGCCCTGATGGTGCCCCAGGTCCTCTCGATCGTGCACGCCACCTTCCCGGCGCACGAGCGGGGCAAGGTCTTCGGCCTCTTCGGCGCGGTCGTCGGACTCGGCGCGGTCTCCGGTCCGCTGCTGGGCGCCCTGCTCACCGAGTGGGACCTCTTCGGGCTCGGCTGGCGGCCGATCTTCCTGATCAACCTGCCCGTCGGGATCGCCGGGCTGATCCTCGGCGCGAAGTTCATCACCGAGTCGAAGGCGCCCAGGGCGGTCCGGCTCGACCTGCCGGGCGTCGCCCTGATCACCCTGGCGATGCTGATGCTCATCTACCCGCTCACCCGGGGACACGAGCTGGGCTGGCCGCTCTGGGGCCATCTGTCGATGGTGGGCAGCCTGTTCGTCTTCGGGGCGCTGGTCGCCTACCAGCGGCAGAAGGCGCTGCGCGACGGCTCGCCGCTGATCGAACTGTCCCTGTTCCGGGTCAAGAGCTTCGCCGCCGGCATCGCCGTGCAGCTGACCTTCGGCGTCGGCCTCGGCATCTTCTTCCTGGTCTGGACGATGTACATGCAGCTGGGTCTCGGCTGGAGCGTGCTGCGCGCCGGCACGACGGGCATCCCGTTCTCCGTCGCCGTCTCGGTGGCCGCGGGGATCTCGGTGCAGAAGCTGGTGCCCCGCTTCGGCCGCAAGGTCCTCCAGGCCGGTGCGCTCCTCATGATCGCCGGACTGCTGATCTACCTCTGGGAGAGCGAGCGGTACGGGATGGGCATCACGTCCCTGCAGATGGCCGTCCCGCTGGTGGTCATGGGTGTGGGGATGGGACTGATCGTGGCTCCGCTGACCGACGCCGTGCTCTCCGAGGTGCCCAAGGAGCACGCCGGTTCGGCGTCCGGGCTGATCAACACCGTGCAGCAGATGGGGACGGCGCTCGGTCTCGGCCTGGTGTCCGTCGTCTTCTTCGGGGCGATCGGCGACCGGCTGGCCCCCGAGGAGGTCGGCCCGGCGTTCGTCGACGCGTTCCAGCAGTCGCTGTGGTGGGTGGCCGGGGTGATCTCGGTGATCTTCCTGGTGATGTTCGCGCTGCCCGCCCGGCCGCGCGCCCACGTCGAGGACGAGGCCCACGCGGAGGGCGGCGCGAACGTGGAGGCCGTCGCGAGCTGATCCGCGCGGGCGGCGCGACCCGGACCGCGCGGGCGGCGCGACCGGCCCCGCCGTGACCGCCCCCCGGTGACCGGCCTCGGCGGCGAACCCGGCCTCGGCCGGTCACCGTGATTCGGGTCAGCCGCCTCGGCCGGTCGCCGGGGTTCGGGTCACACGCCTCGGCCGGTCACCGTGATTCGGATCAGCAGATCCGGGTGCGGCTCTCCATCGCCGCACGGGCGGTGTGCTCGTTCTCGTACACCTCGCACATGTGGCGGCCGTCGGGCGTCGCCGTGTGCTCGACCTCCCACAGGCTCGTCTCGCTGCCGTCCAGCAGCAGGAACGCGTGCTCGTAGAGCGTGAAACCGGCCGGGCGGCCGTCGACGCGGCACTGACGTCCGAAGATCTGGGTGATGTGGTGGGCGAACGCCGACCGGAGCAGCCGTGTCTTCTGCTCGCCCGGCCGGTCGGCGTTCTCCGCGCGGCGCAGCACCCGACGGGCGTGGTCCGCGGAATTGTCGGGGGCGTACGTCCGGGGGAGCGGGGCCGGCGGGGCGGACATCAGGACCGTCAGCATCTCCAGATCGCCTTGGCCCTCCTGCACCCCCTCGTCGCCGAAGGCCGGGGAGTCGGAGAAGCTTCCCGCGAGCCGGGACGCGGCGATGCGGGCGTCGCCCTCGTCGTCGTACAGCTCGTGCCGGCGCGGTATCCGCACGTCCCGTCCTCCGCTGTGCACCAGCTCCCACAGAGTGAGGGCGGAGCCGTCGGTGAGGAGATACGTGTGACGGTAGGTCTCGCGGTGCAGCACGGAACTGTGGTGCGACGAGTGCAGCGAACTGCTGTGGGCCAGCGCGGTGCCGAGGCGGTCGACCGTGCTGTCGGGAAGGTCGAAGGAGTTGAGGGCGCGTCGCAGGAGTCGGTCGAGGTGGTGCTCGGTTGTCTCGTACGGATCGCTCAAGGTGGTGTCTCCAGGCCGTCGCCGCGTGTTACTTGGTGCGTGCTTAACGTAGTCCCTGGGTCCGACATCATGACCGGGGTTCGTAAAAACGTAGGGCGCACGCAGAAAGTTCCCCGAGTGTTCCCGGTGCATTTCGGGCGCTTGGGGTGAACTCCCTTACGCAGACGGTGAGTCGGCCGCCCGCACGCCCCTCGCGCACACCGCGCGCCCCCAGGGTTCCGCCGATCGGATCGGCCGCGGACCGCCGGAGAACTCCGTGGCGCCGAGGGCCTTGCGGCTCCATGACACCGACCGCCGTGTGAGGGTGTGGCGCCGACCGCCGTGCCGCTGGGCCCTGTCGTCGAACCGCCGCCCGCCCTCCGGGCGGCAACGGCGGTTCGACGACAGGATCTAGCCGCCGTACAGCTCCGTGTACGAGAGGAGTCCGCCGCCCGGCCCCTCGGTGCTCCGGGCCGCGCGCACGGCTTTGACGATGGCCCGCGCCAGGACGTCGGCGCCCGCCGCCAGGATCTCGTTGACGGCGGCCGGGGCCCCGGGTGGCACCCGCACCTGCCCGGTGGCCAGCGTGAACACGGTGTCCCCGTCGGTCAGCAGATGGACCGGGCGCACCGCGCGGGCCAGCCCGTCGTGTGCGGTGCCCGCCAGCTTCTGGGCCTGTGCCCGGGTCAGGTCCGCGTCCGTGGCGACGACCGCGATCGTCGTGTTGAACGGCGGGGCGCCGCCTCCGGCCGCCTCCGTCGCCTCCCGCTCCCGTGCGAGACGCCGCCCCGCCGCCGCGTGGACCCCGGCCGAAGGGTGGGCCGGCGGCTCCCCGGCCCCGTACTCCCCGAACAGCACCCCGGTCCGGGGGTCGACCACCGAGCCCGCGGCGTTCACCGCGACGAGGGCGGCCACCGTGACGCCGGAGGCGAGGCGGGTGCTCGCCGTGCCGATGCCGCCCTTGAGCTGCCCGGCCACCGCGCCGGTACCCGCGCCCACGCCGCCCTCGGCCACGGGCTCCCCGGGCCCGGTGGCCGCCGCGGCCTCGACTGCGGCGCGGCCGGTCGACGCGTCGGGGCGGGCCCGCCAGTCGCCGCCCCGCCCGAGGTCGAAGAGGGCGGCGGCCGGAACGACCGGTACCACCTGGGTGGGTTCGGCGCCTACCCGGACGCCCCGGCCCTGCTCCTCCAACCAGGCCATCACGCCGGACGCGGCGTCGAGCCCGTACGCACTGCCGCCCGTGAGGACGACGGCGTCGACCCGCTGCACCAGGTTGCGCGGGTCCAGCGCGTCCGTCTCCCGGGTGCCCGGCCCGCCGCCCCGTACGTCCACGGCGGCCACGGCCCCGCCCTCGGGCGCCAGGACGACGGTCGTTCCGCTCAACGCGCCCGCACCGGCGACCTCGGCGTGGCCGACACGGATTCCGGCCACATCGGTCAGCGCGTCCAGCGGAATCGGGTACGCGGCGGCCCCGGCTCCGGGGGCCTCGGCGTCGTCCTCGGGGTTCACGGGGATCATCGTGCGGCTCCTCCGGTCGGGATCGGGGCCCGCGGGAGTGCGGGCCGATGTGCTGCGAACGTACCGGCGAGCGGGGCGCGGTGAGCCCGAAGCGCCCCTCCAGGGCAAGGTGACCCGTGCGACTGTCCGGGCGACCCTCTCACCCTCTCACCCACCAAAACGGGTTCAATCAACCCAAATAGTCCTACGGTGGCCGGGTGACCGAGCCCTCAGAAGCCACCGCAGCAGCCGAGCCCGACGTCCCTGGCGGCCCCTCGGCCACGTCTCCCTCCGCTACCGGCCCCCGGTCGGTCACCACCCGGGCGACGCTCGTCGGCGTGGTGGTCTCCGCCCTGCTGATCCTCGCGATCGTGCTCGGCAGCCGCATGCTCCGCAACTTCGACTCGGCCCTCCTCCCCTATGCCGTGGCCACGGTCTTCCTCGCTTTCGGCGTCGCCTACCGGTACACCGTCTGGATCTCCGCCCCCGGTGCCCGGCGCCTCTTCAAACAGGGCTGGCGCAGCCTCTTCTCCCTGGACAACTTCCGCAGGGCCCCCACCGCCCTGCCGAAGATGATCGCCACCTATCTGGGCTTCCAGAAGTTCCTCGGCGCCCGCTCCCACGCCCGCTGGGCCGCCCACCAGCTGATCTTCTGGGGCTGCATCCTCGCCGCCCTGATCACCTTCCCGCTCACCTGGGGCTGGTTCACCTTCACTTCCGGCAGCGGATCGGGACCCGGCTACGAGATGCGGATCTGGGGCTTCAAGATCCTCGGGTTCGACTCGCTCAACGTCCTCGGCTGGCTGATGTTCCACGGCCTGGACATCGCCGCCGTCCTCGTCATCCCCGGCGCCTCGTACTTCCTGTGGCGTCGTATGAAGGACCGCGGTGCCGCCACCGGCCAGCGCTTCGCCTACGACCTGGTGCCGCTGATCGCGCTCATCGTCATCTCCGTGACGGGACTGCTGCTCACCTTCTCCTCGATCTTCCTGCACGGCGGCGGCTACCAGTTCCTCGCGATCCTGCACATGGTGTCGGTCGTCTTCACCCTGATCTACATCCCGTTCGGCAAGTTCTTCCACATCGTCCAGCGACCGGCCGCCGTCGGCATGCAGCTGTTCAAGTACACCGGCCGCAAGGACGACGAGGTGTTCGCCTGCCGCCGCTGCGAGGAGCCCATCGACACCGGCCCCTACGTCGAGAACCTGCGCGGCACCATGCGCGACCTCCGGCTCGACTTCGACTCCTGGGCCGAATACTGCCCGCGCTGCAAGCGGGTGCTGCGCGGCAGCGCCTATCTCTCCCATGTGAAGAAGGGCTTCAAGTGACCGCGGATCCGCGAGCTGCTGCCGACCGCCGTACGTTCATCCCCCTGGACCCCTCCCTCGCCCCTCCCGGCACCCGCGCCTTCCGGGACGCGGGCGGCATTCCGGCCGACCAGTGGCACGCCGACCAGAACGGCGAGACGCTCGTGCCGACCCACTGCTGCTTCTGCGGTGTCCAGTGCGGGATGTATCTGCGCGTGGACCGCGGCGGCAAGGTCTTCGGTGTCGAACCCCGCAACCACGACATCAACCGGATGCGGCTCTGCCCCAAGGGCATCAACGCCTACCAGCAGGTCAACCACCCCGACCGGCTGACCGCCCCGCTGATGCGCCGCTCCCGCGACGAGGAGTTCCGCGAGGTCTCTTGGGAGGAGGCGCTCGACTTCACCGTCTCCGAGATCAAGCGCATCCAGCAGACCCACGGCAACGACGCCTTCGGGCTCCTCGGCGGGGCCAGCCTGTTCTCCGAGAAGACCTATCTGGTGGGCAAGTTCGCCCGGGTCGCGCTCAAGACCCGGCACGTCGACTACAACGGGCGCCTCTGCATGGTCAGCGCCGCGGGCGCCAACAAGCTCGCCTTCGGCATCGACCGGGCCGGCAACCCCTTCTCCGACATCCTGCTCACCGACTGCCTGCTCATCGCGGGCTCCAACGTCGGCGAGTGCTTCCCCGTGATGACCCAGTACGTCTGGGGAGCCCGGGACCGCGGCGCCAGCCTCATCGTCATCGACCCGCGCGAGACCGCCATCGCCCGGACCGCCGACATCCACGTCGCCCTCAAGCCCGGCACCGACTCCGCCTTCTTCACCTCCGTCCTGCACGTCGTCATCGAGGAAGGGCTCACCGACGAGAACTACCTCGCAGCCCACGCCACCGGCTGGGAGGAGGTCAAGGCCAAGGCCGCCGCATACCCGCCCTCCCGTGCCGCCGCGATCTGCGGGATCCCCGCCGAGCAGATCGTCCAGGTCGCCCGGACCTTCGCCCGCGCGCCCAAGGCCATGGCCTGGCACGCCCGGGGCATCGAGCACCACTCGCAGGGCGTCGAGAACTGCCTCACCGTGATCAACCTCTGCACCGCCACCGGCCACATCGGTAAACCCGGCGCCGGCTACGGCACCATCACCGGCCAGGGCAACGGGCAGGGCGGCCGCGAGCACGGCCAGAAGTCCGACCTCCTCCCCGGCGGACGCTCCATCATGAACGAGGAGCACCGCCGCCAGATCTGCGAGATCTGGGGCATCGAGGAGTCCGAACTCCCGCCCGCCGGGACCTCCATGATGGAAATGGTCTGGCAGATGCAGCGCCGCGAGATCCGCGGCCTCATCGGCATCTGCAACAACCCCTTCGTCTCCCTGCCCAACTACCGGGTGGTCAAGGAGGGGTACGACACCACCGAGTTCCACGCGCAATTCGACTTCTTCCTCTCCGAGACCGCGGCCAACGCCCATGTCGTCTTCCCCGTCACCACCTGGGCCGAGGACGAAGGGGTGATGGCCAACGCGGAAGCCCGCGTGGTCAAGCACAACAAGGCCCAGGACCCGCCGCCCGGCGTCCGCACCGACACCTGGGCGATGTGCGAACTCGCCCGACGGCTCGGCGTCGGCGACAAATTCGACTTCCCCGACTCCCGGTCGGTCTTCGACGAGCTGCGCGTCGCCTCCGCCGGCACCGTCAACGACTACTACGGCATCACCTACGAACGACTGGAGGAGACCGGCGGCATCGCCTGGCCCTGCCCCACCACCGACCACCCCGGCACCCCGCGCCTCTTCGAGGACGGGAAGACCTACCACCCCGACGGCAAGATCCACCTCCAGGTCGTCGAATGGCACCCACCGATGGACCCCTACGACGACGAGCACCCCATGTCGCTCACCACCGGCCGCACCGTCGCCCACTTCCTCTCCGGCAACCAGACCCGCAGGCTCGGCGCCCTCGTCGAACAGACCCCGCGCCCCTGGGCCGAGGTCCACCCCTCGCACGGCTTCCGCAACGGCGAACCCGTCCGCGTCGTCACCCGGCGCGGCAGCGAGGTCTTCCCCGCCCTGGTCACCGAGGCGATCCGCCCCGACACCGTGTTCATCCCCTACCACTGGCCGGTCCCCACCGCGGCCAACGCCCTCACCATCGACGCCCTCGACCCCCGGTCCAAGATCCCCGAGTACAAGGTGTGCGCCTGCCGCATCGAGCACGCCGAGCGGATCGACGAGGTGCCCGCCCCGCCGGTCGCTCCCGGCCATGTCGCCTACCCGGAGACCCAGGTCTCCCGTACCGACCCGCTGCCTCCCACGGCTCCCCAGGGCCGTGGCACCTCGGAGAGGAGCTGAGGCCCCATGATGGGCAGAACGATCTTCATCGACCCGGGGCGCTGCATCGGCTGCCAGGCCTGTGTCTCCGCCTGCCGCGAGTGCGACTCGCACCGCGGCAAATCGATGATCCACCTCGACTACACGGACGAGGGGCACTCCGTCGCCTCCCTCCCCACCGTCTGCATGCACTGCGAGGACCCGGTCGCCCCGTGCGCCGAGGTCTGTCCCGCCGACGCGATCCTGGTGACCGCGGACGGCGTGGTGCAGCAGGCCGACACCACCCGCTGCATCGGCTGCTCCAACTGCGTCAACGCCTGCCCCTTCGGCGTACCGAAGATCGACCTCCAGGCGAAACTGCAGATGAAGTGCAACCTCTGCTACGACCGCACCGCCTACGGTCTCGCCCCGATGTGCGCCACCGTCTGCCCGACCGGAGCTCTCTTCTACGGAACCGTCGAGGAGCTCCAGGCGGAGCGCCCCGGCGTCCAGGTCGCCGACACCTTCGTCTTCGGCGAGACCGAGGTCCGCACCGGTGTGGCCATGGTCGTCCCCGCCGAACGGGTCCAGTGGCCGGTACCCGGCGGGCTTCCCGTCGTCGAGATCAATGGGAAGGACGTCCGCCGATGAGCGTCACCGACCAGCAGTCGGGTGCCGAACACCCGGCCGGGGGAGACCCGCGCGAGGCGCTCCAGGACCGGATCGCCGCCGACTCCCTCACCACCCGGCGCGACTACCTCCGGATCGTCACCACTGTCTCCGGCGGTCTCGCCGTCGGCGGCATCGGGGTGGCCGCGGGCATGCTCCACCGTCACGGCGACGGCGAGGAGGGCAAGGCCCCCGAGGCGAAGCGCGTCGCCGGGCGACTCCTCCCCGGCGAGTCGATCGCCTTCCGCTACCCGGGCGAGGAGGACCAGGCCGTCGCCGTCCGCCTCGACGACGGCACCCTCGTCGGCTACTCCGCCGTCTGCACCCACCTCGCCTGCGCCGTGCTCTGGCGCAAGGACCGGGGCAGCGAGGGCGAGCTGTACTGCCCGTGCCACGAAGGAGTCTTCGACGCCCGGTCCGGCGAGGTCACGGCCGGGCCGCCGCCGCGCGGGCTGCCCAAGGTCGTGGTCATCGAGCAGGACGACGGCAGTGTCTGGGCCGTGGGGACCACTCGCTCCGGCGAGAGCATCGAGGGAGGCCTCTGCCGCCAGCTCGGCGGCGACCGCCCCGACCTCGCCTCCCGCATCGGCTGCCCCGACATCGGCGGCGGAGCCGAATCCCCGCCCCGGGCCGCCGGTGCGCGCGAGCCCTCCACCACCGCCGAGAACCCGGGCGGGCGGGCATGAGCGACACCCCGCACCCCGAGCAGCCGCTGCCGCCCCCCGGCAGCCACTACCCCACGTACCACCCCGGCAGCGCCGACCCCGCACTGAACCGGCCCGTCCACGAGCGGTATCCGCAGATCCGCCCCACCAGCGGATACGGGGACCCCCGTGTCCGGCACACCGGCCCCGGGCCCGGAGCGGGCACCGACCAGGACCCCGAGCGCTCCTCGAAGCTGACCGCCCGGCTCACCCTGGCCATGACCGTCGTCATCGGCCAGCTCTGGGGACTGACAGTCCTGATCGACGAGTGGATGGAGGGCAACACCGGCACGGCCTGGTGGGGCGCCGGCTTCCTCTGCCTGTCGTTCCTCGTCGTGCTGGGGCTGTGGCTCATCGACCCGAAGGACCGCTGACACCCGCCGCCCGGCTCCACGGCGGCTCACCCCTCGTGGTGAGCCGCCGTACCCTGGAGACATGAGCGCCGCCCCCGCCCCCAGCCCGCGCGATGCGAAGCAGCAGCAGCCACAGGCACAGCCGCACGAGGAACCGAAGCCCAAGCCGGTTCTGGACTTCGACGATCCGCTGGACCGGCAGTCCGCGGACGATACGGACCAGGGGTGGGGCGAGCGGCCTCTCTCCGGCGGCAGCGCCGCCGACCTCGCGCGCTTCCTGGACGAGAAGCCGCCCCACCACATCTGAGCGATGGCCCGGAGGACTACCGGTCCTCGCGCGGGCCCGCGGCTGCCCCGCTCGTTCCGCCCGGGCCTTCGCCCGAGTCCGGTCCCAGGGAGCCGGGCGCGCCACCGGTGCGCTGCGCGACGAGGGCGTCGCGGATCTCCTTCAGCACCTCCAGCTCGCTCACCTCGATCGTCTCCTGCACGCCTTCCTTTGCGGCCTGCATCGCCGCCCGCCTGGCCAGGTACTTGGCCATCGGCAGCACCATCAGGAAGTACACGACGGCAGCGGTGATCAGGAAGCTGAGGGCGGCGCTGAGCACCGAGCCCCACAGGATCTCGATCCCGCCCATCTGCCCGGTCTTCGGGTCCGTGGTGCAGGGGCCCCGGAGACAGGAGCTGTAGCTGTCCAGGTCCTGGGTTCCGAACGCACCGACCAGGGGGTTGATGACGCCCTTGACGACAGCGTTCACGATGTTGGTGAACGCGGCGCCGATGACGACAGCCACCGCGAGGTCGATCACATTGCCGCGCGTCAGGAAGACCTTGAAGCCGTCCAGCAGACTGACCTTCTTCTCGCTCACGGGTGAGCCTTCCTTCGCATGGGCGGTGAGGGGAGCGAACTGCTCCGCCACCTAATGCGGGAGAAGGGCGTACTGTCCAACCCGCTCGTTCTCCCAGGTGACTTGAGAAGACGTCAGTTCGCATCGGACACCGCCACGGCCAGCCGCCCCGAAGCGCCCGCGCCCAGCAGCGCGGTGGCCGTCGACCGCTCCACGGACAACACCACCAACGCCCCGGCCTCCGCCCCGGCGCCGGAAAAGTCCTCCGCGTGGCCGCCGGGTCCCGCGGCCGCGTGCGGCACCTTCGCCACGCGCACCCCTCGCGCGACCACACGCGCTTCGCCGCCCGTATCACCGACCGCGATCACATCGACCCGGTCGCCGGGGCGCAGCAGCCGTACGGTCTCCGGGTCCGCGATCCTGACCGGCGCGGAGACCAGCCGCACGGACGGCCTGCCGGCCCCCGGCGGAGCGTCCGGTGGGCCGGCCTCTCCGTCGGCACCGTTCAGACCCGTGGTTGCCAGTGCGGCACCCGCCAGCGCGAGTCCCGCGGCCGCCGCCCGCCGCTGTCGGCGCAGCATCCGGCGCAGCCGGTCCGCGCCACCGCCCCGCACGCGCAGGGGCCCGAACGGCCCCACCCCGCACGGCGCGGGCACCGGCGCCGGAGGCGGAGACGAGCACCGGGACGGGGACCGAGACGGAGAAGGGGACCGAGACGGGACAGGGGGCCGAGACGGGACGGGGGGCATGGAGG
>NZ_JAAXYC010000132.1 GCF_018619185.1 Streptomyces sp. McG3
CTCCCCGTCCACCACCATCCCCACCCGCAGCCCCCGCGTCCGCTGCCGGAAACCCTCCCCGTCGCTGCGGCCCTCGGCCAGGTCCTGGGCCGCTCGGCGGTACCGGGTCAGCGATTCCTCCGCCCTCGCCAGCAGGGGTCGCGGATCCGCGGTGCGTGCGAGCGGCTGCCCGGCGGCCGGCGGGGGCTGCGGTACGGAGACGAGGAGCCGCCCGTCGACCCAGGCGGACCAGCCGTTGGAGCAGGCGACGTACGCCCAGTCCCCGCGCCGGTCCCGCAGCTCCACCGGCAGCAGGGCGTCCAGCGGGTCCGTGGGACGGGCGACGTCAGGAGACTCCCAGGCAGGCAGCCCGTCGGGCGGGACGACGTGCGTGGGACGGAACTCCGGGGTCGCCATGGAACCGCCTCACTTCCGCATGACCGCGGGCTCGTGCCGCCTCAGCAGTTTCGCGACCACGTATCCGAAGAGGAGCGAGAGGACGACCATCATGCCCATGTTGAGCAGCCAGACCCCCGCCGAGTGTCCGAAGAGCGGATCGGAGGTCAGCTCTCCCGGCACGATCCGCGCCAGATCGATCGTTCCGGCCATCGCCCCGAGCGCCCACCGCGACGGCACCAGCCATGCCAACTGCTCCACCCCGGGCACCCCGTTCAGCTTGAGCAGCGCGCCACAGAAGACGACCTGGACGATGGCGAGGAGGACCAGCAACGGCATCGTCACCTCCTCCTTGCGCACCAGCGCGGAGACCAGCAGGCCGAGCATCATCGCGGTGAAGGACAACAGGGCCACGGCCAGCGTGATCTCCACCAGCGGTGGCAGGAACACCCCTTCGCCGCCCGGCGCGTTGAGGTCGACGCCCACCAGACCCACCAGGGTCAGCACCACGGCCTGGAGGACGGTGACGGTCCCGAGCACCACGATCTTCGACATCAGATAGGCGGATCTGGACAGCCCGACGGCTCTCTCCCGCTGGTAGATCACCCGTTCCTTGACCAACTCCCTCACCGCGTTGGCCGCTCCGGTCAGCACGCCGCCCACGCACAGGATCAGCAGCGCGTTCATCGCCGTCTCCTGGGTGAGCCGGCTGCCGGCCAGCGCGCGGGCCATGGCTCCCATGACGAAGGGCAACGCGATCATGATGATCAGGAACGTCCGGTCCGCGCTCAGCGCGGAGGCGTACCGGCGCACCAGCGTGCTCAGTTGCGCACCCCAGTTACGGGTCTTCGGCGGCGGCGCGACCAGCGCTCCGGGCGCGGCGGGCGGCAGCTGCGGCTGCGCCGTGGCATTGACGATGTACTGCTGGTGGAAGGGCGAGCCGGCGTACGTGGCCGCCCAGTCGCGGTCGCGGTCGTTCTCGAACGCCTCGAACGCCTCCGGCCACTCCTCGAACCCGAAGAAGGCGAGGGCGTCCTCCGGGGGGCCGTAGTAGGCGATGCGCCCACCGGGTGCGAGGACGAGCAACCGGTCGCAGACCTCCAGACTCAGCACGCTGTGCGTGACGACGATGACGGTACGGCCGTCGTCGGCCAGCCCGCGGAGCATGTGCATGACCGAGCGGTCCATCCCGGGGTCGAGCCCCGAGGTCGGCTCGTCCAGGAAGAGCAGTGAAGGCTTCGTCAGCAGCTCCAGGGCCACGCTCACCCGCTTGCGCTGGCCGCCCGAGAGCGAGTGGATCGACTGGTCGGCGCGTTCTTCGAGGCCGAGTTCCCGGATCACTTCGGCGACCCTCTCCTGCCGCTCGGCCTTCGCGGTGTCCTGCGGGAAGCGCAGCTCGGCGGCGTAACCGAGGGCCTTACGCACGGTCAGCTGCGCATGCAGGATGTCGTCCTGCGGGACGAGGCCGATGCGCTGACGCAGCTCGGCGAAGTCCCGGTAGAGGTCACGGCCGTCGTAGAGCACCGTGCCGCTGTCGGCCGGGCGCTGGCCGGTGAGCGCGTTGAGCAGGGTGGACTTTCCCGCGCCGCTGGGGCCCACCACGCCGAGCAGGCACTTCTCGCCGACCGGGAAGGAGACCCGGTCCAGCAGGGTCTTGCCGCCCTTGCCGGCGCGGCCGACTGTCACCTCCAGATCCTGGACGTCCAGCGAGACCTCGCCGGTGTCCACGAACTCCTGGAGGGCGTCGCCGACCAGGCAGAACGCCGAGTGGCCGATGCCGACGATGTCACCGGGGCCGACGGGACCGCGGGCGACCGGCTGACCGTTGAGGAAGGTGCCGTTGTGGCTGCCGAGGTCGACGATCTCGTAGGCGCCGTCGGCCAGGGCCCGCAGTTCGGCGTGGTGGCGGGAGACCGCCAGGTCGTCGATGACGAGGTCGTTGCCGGGGTCGCGGCCGATCCGCACGGTCTTCGCGGGCAGCGGCCGCACCGTCGTCGGCTGCCGGAACGTGCCGGTCGCCGCGGGCATCGACACGGCCGACGGCCGGTCCACGGGGGCGGAGAGGGAGGGCGCGGCGGCGGGCGCGGGAGGTTCACGGCCCAGCAGGAGGGCGCGCGGTCCGTCGCTCGGGTTGCCGAAGCGGATCTCGCTGCCCGCGCCGACGTCCGTGGCGCGGACGCGCCGGCCGCCGGTGTACGTGCCGTTGGTGCTGTCCTCGTCCTCGATCGTCCAGTGACCGGCCTCGGGGTGCAGCACCGCGTGGTGCCAGGAGACCCGGATGTCGTCGATGACCACATCGCTCTCGGGGTCGCGCCCGACATGGTAGTCCCGGCTCGGACTCATCACCGTGGAGCCCAGATCGGTCTCCAGTACGAGTTCGGGCGCAGTCGGCGTCCCAGGCCGCTTTACCATGCCTGAATTCTACCGATACGTAACGATCGGCGCCCGCCGTCCGTTGCTCCCCCCTGGTCGGCGCCCGGTGCTGCCTCCGGGGCGCCCGGTCACCGGAGGCCGGGCGGCTCAGCGCGCCACGGTGGCGAGGATGACCTTCCCGCCGTCCGCCGCGTCGCGGACCCGTACCTCCTGGGCCAGCCGCTGGACCATCGGCCAGCCGAATCCACCGGTCAGGCCGGTCAGGTCGGGCGTCCGGTCCTGCGGGTGCGCCGGGCTCGGGTCGGTGACGCGGACATGGACGCCCCTGCGGTCCGCGGTCAGCCACAGCGCGGTGACGGCCCCCGCGTGCAGGACGGCATTGGTGACCAGCTCCGACACGAGGATCAGGAGACTCTGGACCGTGTGCGAGGTCGGCGCCGGGTGCAGCCGTGCGACGAAGGTGCTGACCGCGTCCCGCGCGTCGGCGGCCTTCTCCGGTCGGCAGACGAAGTCGGTGCGGGTCTCGCCGTCCGGTGAAAGCGTCATCAGAATGCGGTCGTTCATGGTTTCCACCCCGTCGCGTGAGCTTCCTGGCTGATAGGTCGGATACCCCCGAAACGGCATTCCATGGAAAACCGCCTGGATGAGGCACGCGAACCACGCGGAGCGCGCGGCGTATGCGCGGCCGGCCGTCGCGCGGCCGGGGCCCTGTCGGGGTGCGCTCCGTGGATCGGCGGTCTCGGCCGGCCCGTGGGGGTGCCGTGGCCGTACGGCGACGACATTTCTATCGTTGAAAATTCTGCGTGCACGACCGTTGTGCAGTGTTTGGTGTTGTGGCTCAATGTTCGACTATGTGCAGTGCCTCGCTGGTTCGAGGCACCCCCGGCTCTTCGACGAGGACGACGCCTTGAGACGACAACACCCGCGCCCCCGTGCCCTGTTCAGGGCCCTGACCTGCGCTGCGGCGCTGCTCATGCCGGTCGGTGCCATCCTGGTCCCGACGGCGGCCGCCGCACCCGCCGTACCGGCCGAAGTCACCGCGAAGGCCTTCACGGCCGACGACCCGGTCACCGATGTCCACGGGCTGAAGGGCGAGTACTTCAGCATGTCCGCCCCGGGCGCCCGTGACTTCGCGGAGCTCGGCGCCACCTCCCTGGACCCCGAGATCAACTTCCCCGGCCTCACGGGGACGTTCGAGTCGGCCACCGGTAAGACCGAGCACACGACGGCCCGTTGGACGGGGCAGTTGGAAGCGCCCGAGACCGGGGAGTACACCTTCTCCGCCATCGGCGACAACGGCTTCCGGCTCTTCCTCGACGGAAACGTTGTCATCGACCACTGGGAGCCGGACTGGGACAAGGAGCAGCACAGCGCCCCGATCTCCCTGAAAGCCGGGGAAAAGCACGACTTCAAGCTGGAGATGTTCCAGGACATCGGCGGCGCCAGCATGTTCCTGCGCTGGGGGAGCGACACCCTCAAGAAGCAGATCGTGCCCGAATCCGCGTTCACGCCGCCCGCCGGCTTCGAGGTCTACCCGGTCGCCCTGAGCGTCGCGAAGAACGGCAAGCGCCTCCAGGCCACCTTCAGGGACCGCGTCTCGGACTACCGGAAGGTGAAGGAACACCTCAAGATCGAGGTCGACACCTCCCCGATGCCGGTGAAGTCGGTGAACCGGGCCTCGGACGACCCGAGGGCGCTGATCATCGATCTCGCCGCACCGGTCCAGAAGGACCAGCGCGTCAAGGTCGTCTACGACGGCAAGGGCGGTCTGAAGTCGGGGACCGAGACCGTCCCGGAGATCGGCCGCACCGCCAAGAACCTCTCCACGCACCGCCTCACCACCACCTGGGGCGACAAGCTGGACAAGAACCACCCGCTGCCCGAGTACCCACGGCCGCAGCAGGTCCGCGACCAGTGGAAGAACCTCAACGGCCCCTGGGAGTTCGCCGGGGCCGCCGAGGGCGAGCAGCCGGTCTTCGGCAAGAAGCTCGACGAGAAGATCATCGTGCCGTTCCCGGTCGAGTCGCAGCTCTCCGGTCTGGAGCGTGACGAGGACCACATGTTCTACCGCAAGCTCGTCACCGTGCCGAAGAACTGGTCGGTCGGCAAGGACAAGAACGGCAAGGACAAGCGGCTGAAGCTCAACTTCGACGCCGTCGACTATCGGTCCACCGTCTGGGTCAACGGCACCAAGGTCGCCGAACACACCGGCGGCTACACCGGGTTCACCGCCGACATCACCGACGCGCTTCAGGGCGGCGGCCCGCAGGAGATCGTCGTCGCCGTCACCGACAAGACCGGCCCGAACCAGCCCAAGGGCAAGCAGTCCACCAACCCCGGCGGCATCGTCTACACCCCGACCTCCGGCATCTGGCAGACCGTGTGGATGGAGCCGGTCGCCCCCGCCGCCATCGACTCCCTGACCACCACCCCCGACATCGACACCGGCCGCCTCGCGGTCACCGTCAACTCCGCGAAGGCCTCCCCCGACGCCCGAATCACCGCCGTCGCCCGCGACCGCGGGGGCAAGGTCGTCGGCACGGTCACCGGACCGGCCAACCGTCAGCTCAGCCTGACCGTCAAGAACCAGCGCCTCTGGTCCCCGGACAACCCCTACCTGTACGACCTCGACGTCTCCCTCGCCGACGGCCGCTCCAAGGACAGCGTCGAGAGCTACTTCGGGATGCGCCAGCTGAAGATCGACAAGGTGGGCGGTTACCAGAAGCTCGTCCTCAACGGGAAGCCGTTCTTCTCCCTCGCCATGCTCGACCAGGGCTTCTGGCCCGACGGGCTGTACACCCAGCCCAGCGACGCCGCCCTCACCTTCGACCTGAAGGCCCAGAAGGACCTCGGCTTCAACGCCGTACGCAAGCACATCAAGGTGGAGTCGCCGCGCTGGTACTACCACGCCGACCGGCTCGGACTGCTGGTGTGGCAGGACTTCGTCAACGCCGACATCGACAACGACACCGGCAAGAACGCCTTCCTCACCCAGGGGAAGGAGATGATGAAGCAGTTCCACAACTACCCCTCGATCAGCGGCTGGATCGTCTTCAACGAGGGCTGGGGCGAGTGGGACCGCACCGAGACCGGCAAGATCGCCGAGGACGTCAAGGCGCTGGACCCGTCCCGCGTCGTCAACGCGCACAGCGGCGTCAACTGCTGTGCCTCCAAGGGTGATTCCGGCAAGGGCGAGATCATCGACCACCACGACTACGTGAACAACGACCCGGCCTTCCCGGACGACCGTCGCGCCGCGATGGACGGCGAGCACGGCGGCTTCACGCTCCGGACGCCGGGGCACATGTGGCGCGGTGCCCCCGCCAACATCTACAGCGGGGTCGCGGACAAGGCCGCCCTCACCGCCAAGTACGTCGACAACACCCGTACGTACTACCTCGCCGCCGCCGGCGCCGAGCTGTCCGGTTCCGTCTACACCCAGGTCAGCGACCTGGAGAACGAGCTGAACGGTCTGTGGACGTACGACCGTCGGGAGATCAAGGTCGACCCGAAGAAGGTCCGGGAGATCAACCGTCAGGTCATCGCCGCCGGGGCGGAAGCCGGTGAGCGCGACGAGCTGAAGGGCGGCGGCTCCTGGTCGCTCGACGAGAACAAGGGCACGACCTCCCGCGACAGCGGACCCAACAGAGCCCATCTCGCCCTGGAGGGCGGCACGTCCTGGGCGCCGGGCGTCACGGGCTCGGCGCTGAAGTTCGACGGTGAGGGGCAGTACGCGC
Source organism: Streptomyces sp. McG3 (assembly GCF_018619185.1). GTDB lineage: Bacteria > Actinomycetota > Actinomycetes > Streptomycetales > Streptomycetaceae > Streptomyces. Next base: position 6,486 of record NZ_JAAXYC010000132.1, read on the forward strand.
AGAGCGCCGGCCCGGTCGTGGACACCACGAAGGACTACACGGTCTCCGCGTGGGCCTCGCTGGACGCCGTGCCCAGCAACTACGCCACCGTCGTCAGCCAGGACGGCCGCCGTACCGAGAACCCCTTCTACCTCCAGTACGGGCAGGGCGCGTTCGCCTTCTCCACCCCGGGCGGCAAGCGCGCCCGCCTGGAGATCACCCCGGAGACCGGCCAGTGGTACCACCTGGTCGGAGTCCGCGAGGGCGACACGATCACGCTGTACGTCGACGGGAAGCCCGCCGCCACCACCGAGGCCGGGCCGGCCGATGTGAGCACCGGCCCGCTCTCCGTCGGGCGGGCCCAGTACGACGGTGCCAGGGGGGACTTCTGGAACGGCTCCGTCGATCAGGTCGGCGTGTACGACAAGGCCCTGACCGCCGAGGAGGTGTCCGCACTCCACGGCCGTCAGCAGCCGTAGCGGGCGCAGGCCCCCGGGTCCGCTTTCCCCGCGCCGGACCTCCCGGCGCGGGGGAGGCGGCCCTGCCCCCGTCCTCCGCTTCTACAACTCGCGGACCATGCCGGTCGGTTGCGTGTCACTCCCAGGGTGGAGTGAGGTGCGGCCCGACGGGGGATCCGCACGCACGGGCGGTTCCTGAATGATCCTTCCTGTCCGAACATGTGACCGGAAGGATCGATATCGTGCGCAACAGCCGACGTCTCGTGCCCCTGTTAGCGGTAGGCCTCACGGCAACGCTCGTCCCCGCGCTGGCCACCTCCACGGCCACCGCCGCTCCGGCCGCCTTCCCGTCGGCGTCCTCCCCGGCCGGCGCGTCCCCGTCCGCCGGCAAGGACGCGCTGCACCGGTACGCGCAGCAGAAGCCGCGCTGGAAGCGGTGCGAGGCCGCCGCGCCCGCGGAGTTCCAGTGCGCCACGATCAAGGTCCCACTGGACTACCGGAAACCCGGGGGCGATCGGATCGACCTGGCCATATCCCGGATCAGGACCACCGTACCCGGCAAGCGCCACGGTGTCCTGCTCTCCAACCCCGGCGGCCCGGGCGGCGAAGGCCTGTACATGCCGCTGTCGATGGCCGAGTCGCTCCCCGCGTCCGCGCGGCAGAAGTACGACCTCGTCGGCTTCGACCCGCGCGGTGTGGGACGGAGCAGCCCGGTCTCCTGCGGCATGGGGCCGGAGGAGGAGAACTGGCTGCGGCCGTACAAGGAGGAGACGTTCGACGACGACGTCGCCTGGGCGCGGACCTTCGCCGACAAGTGCGAGGAGAAGGCGGGCGACGTGCTCCCGCACATCACCACGCGCAACACCGCCCGCGACATGGACCTGCTCCGGGCGGTCCTCGGCGAGAGGAAGATCAGCTATGTGGGCTACTCGTACGGCACCTACCTCGGGGCCGTCTACACCCAGCTCTTCCCGCGGCGCGCCGACCGGTTCGTGCTGGACAGCGCGGTCGACCCGGAACGCGCCTGGCGGGGGATGATCCAGTGGTGGGCGGAGGGCGCCGAGCCCGCGTTCGACCGCTGGACCGCGTGGGCCGCCGAGCGTTCGGAGCGGTACGGCCTCGGCGACACCCCGAAGAAGGTCGAGGGGACCTTCTGGGACCTGGTCGCGCGGGCCGGCGAGGAGCCCATCGACCTGGACGGGCAGCTGGTCACCGGCGACGACCTCCGCGGCGGCATGCGGGCGGCGGTCTTCAGCCCCCGGTCGGCCACCGAGGCCTTCGTGGAGCTGAAGAAGGCGGCCGACGGCAAGACCGTCACGCCGGAGAAGCTCAAGGCGTTCACCGGAGACGAGGAGCGGGGAACGGAGGGCGAGGCCGTCGAGACGCCCGCGGACAACATGTCTGCGAGCTTCTGGGCCGTGGTGTGCGGCGACAACTCCGCCGCGTGGTCCCGCGACCCCGAGAGCTACCGGCGCGACGCCATCGCGGACCAGGGCCGCTATCCGCTCTTCGGTGACTTCGCTTCCAGCATCAAGCCCTGCGCGTTCTGGGACAGGTCCAAGGAGCGGGCGACCGAGGTGAACAACAAGGTCGAGTCCCTGGTGGTCCAGAACGAGTGGGACTCGCAGACGCCGCTGCCCAGCGGCCAGGCCCTGCACACACAGCTGCGCGGGTCCAGGATGGTCACCGTCCTCGGCGGCGAGGGCCACGGCGTCTACCCCAGCGGCAACCCGTGCGCGGACGGCCCGGTCAACCGCTACCTGCTCACCGGCAGGCTCCCGGCGAAGGACGTCACCTGCCGGGCGACCGCCGAGTCGAACGCGAAGGCAGGGCAGAACCAGCAGGAGGACGTGCTCCCCGGTTCTCCGCTCCCGGACCGCGCCCCTGACCGCTTCTGACCCCGGCCGCACATCTCCACCCGCACACAGCCGGCCCGGCCGCGACGGAAGGCTCTCTCCGTCGTGGCCGGGCCGGCCGGTCGTTCACCCGCTCATCGTCATCGGCCCCCGGGGATCACGGGGTCCAGGGCGCGTCCACCGCCCAGGTGGTGTCCTCGGCGAAGGAGGCCGGGCTGTCGAAGGCCCGCCCGCCGCCGGGGGTGGCGAGCCACACCTCGGAGTCGATGTGGCGCAGATAGCTGCCGGGCAGATTGGCGCTGGTGAACCGCACCCCGCCGTTGCCCGCGACCGCGCACCAGGTGGCATCGGCCTTGAAGAGCGCGGAGTTGTCGTTGGCGTCGCGGCGCACGCGGAACTCCCGGTGGCGGAGGAACTCGCCGGGGTAGTTCCGGGACTCGAAGGAGTAGCAGTTGCCGTTGGCGAGACCGGGGACGATCTTCCAGGTGGCGTCCGCCTTCAGCACGGCCGGACTCCCGCTGTTCACCACCTCGGTGAAGGCCAGCCCGTCGTAGTGCCGCAGGTGCTTCGTCGTGTGCCCGGGGGTCGTGACCCGCAGCGACCTGTTCTGTCCGGTGGGGAGGTTCACCGGGGGAGCGGGGTTCCGGGACGCCTGGATCAGGGCCTGGTTGGCGGCCTTCACCCGGGCGGTGTCGACCTTGACCACCTGGCGGTCGTAGGTCAGCAGCCCGTTCGCCTCGTTCTCGACGTCCGTGATCTCCGTGTAGACCGACGCGGAGAGCCCGGCGGGCAGCTGGCCGACGCGGATGGCGTCGAGGAGCCCGACGAACCGGTTGTTGAGGGCCGCGATGCTCGGCTGGTCCTCGTAGCTGAAGCCGCCACCCGGATACCACTCGTGACCGGGCACCTTGTAGCCGAGCCCGCCGAACTCGCCCAGCACGGCGGCCCGGGTGGCGCTCGGCGCGGTGTTGCCGGGGCCGACGTAGATGTGGTTGTCGACCACGTCGCCGTTGCCGCCGTCGACCGAGCCGCAGCAGTTGACCCCGCTCATGTTGTTGACCAGGCGCGAGGGGTCCTGGGCCTTGACCTCGTCGGCGATCCGGGCCTGGTCGTACTGCCCCCAACCCTCGTTCTGGTTGACCCACATCACCACCGACGGTGAGCTGCGGTGCTGGTCGATGATGGTGCGGTACTCCGCCTCCCACTGGGTGCGCGCGGGCCCGTCCGGCACCTTGCCGGTGTCCATCGACGGCATGTCCTGCCAGACCAGCAGCCCCAGCTTGTCCGCCCAGTAGAACCACCGCTGCGGCTCCACCTTGATGTGCTTGCGGACCATGTTGAAGCCGAGGTCCTTGTGCGCCTGGAGGTCGTACTTCAACGCCTCGTCGCTCGGCGCGGTGTAGATGCCGTCCGGCCAGTACCCCTGGTCCAGGGTGCCGGTCTGGAACACGAACTTCCCGTTCAGCACCGGCCGCAGGATGTTGTCGACCTTCGCGATCCCCACCGACCGCATGCCGGTGTAGCTGCCCACGGTGTCGGTGACGGCCGACCCGTCGAGCAGGTCCGCCCTCACGTCGTACAGGAAGGGATCCTCGGGGGTCCACAGCCGCGGATTCGGAACGGGTACGGAGATCTCCCCGCCCGCCGCGCCGGTCGCCGTACCCACCACCGTACCGCCGCTGGAGACGGTGATCCGGGCGCTCCGGCCCGCCGCGCCCGCCGTCTGCACCTTCACCCGCAGGGTGCTGTCGCCCAGGTTCGGCGTCATGTCGAGGCGGGTGATGTGGGCGGGGGCCACCGGTTCCAGCCAGACCGTCTGCCAGATGCCGGAGGCCGCGGTGTAGAAGATCCCGCCGCCCGGGTGCGGCTTCACGTCGTTGAGGCGCTGCTTGCCGACCGCCTGGCCGCCCGTCTGGCTCGGGTCGTACACGGAGACCACGACCGTGTTCGTACCCCCGTTGAGCCGCGGGGTGATGTCGTACGCGAACGAGTCGAAGCCGCCCTTGTGCGCCCCGACCTCGGCGCCGTTGACCCAGACCGTGGTCTGCCAGTCGGAGGCCCCGAAGTGCAGCTTGACCCGGCGGCCGTCCCAGTTCGCGGGGACGCTGAAGGTCCGCTTGTACCAGAGCTTGTCGTTCTCGGTGATACGGCGCTGGATGCCGGAGAGCGCGGACTCGGCGACGAACGGGACCCGGATCTGCTCCGGGAAGGCCGCCGGCTGCCCCGCGTCACGGCCGGTGACGGCGAAGTCCCAGATGCCGTTGAGGTTCGTCCAGTCCGGGCGGGTCAGCTGCGGGCGCGGATACTCCGGCAGCGGCTTGTCGACGGGGACCTGGTTCGTCCACGGCGTCGTCATGGGTGCCGGCTTCGGCTCCCAGGCGGCGGGCGCGGCGGCGGCGGGGGAGGTGCCGGTCCCCACGAGGGCGGTGGCCATCAGGGCGAGGAGGCCGGTGGTGGCCGTTAACCTCCGCCACCAGGTGCGATGGCGGGGTGCGGGTGCTGGTCGCATGGTGTGGACATCCCTTTCGTGGTTGTGAGGGGAGGAGCGGGTGGTGGGTCAGGGAGGGTTCTCACAGGAGCCGCCACAGGTGGTCGGCGGTTCCGTTGTCGTCGGACTGGACGACGTGGGCGCTGTCGGCCGTGGACATCCCGTCCACGCCCAGCACCTTGGCGGAGTTCCGGTTGCGGACGCGGTACCAGCCGTCACCGTCCGGGACGAGCCGCCAGAGGTGGTCGGCGGTGTCGTTGTCGTCGAACTGCACGACGTGCGCGCTGTTCGCGGTCGACATCAGGTCGACGCCCAGCACCTTGCCGCTGTGCCGGTTGCGGATCCGGTACCAGCCGTCCCCGTTGGCCACCAGCCGCCAGAGGTGGTCGGCCGTCCCCGTGTCCCCGAACTGCACGACGTGGGCGCTGTTCGCGGTCGACATGCCGTCCACGCCGAGCACCTTGCCCGAGTGCCGGTTCGCGATCCGGTACCAGCGGTCCGCCAGCCACGGTTCCGCGTCGGGGGCGGCCGTCGGGAAGGACGTGATCCGCAGCCGGGCCGCGCCCATCGGCACCAGGGTGACCTCCTCGACCGGCTCGGTCGAGCGCGCCGGACTCGCCCGGAGCGGAGCGACCACCCGCTCGTCGTCCGCCGTCCACTCCGGGATGCGGCGGGCGCGGGCGGACAGGGTGAGCGGGGTGCCCTCCAGGGTGAACGGGTTGTCGCCGGGCGCCCGGCCCGTGGAGCGGTGGCGCAGGGACGCGGACGGGCGGGCGGGGTCCAGGACGAGGCCGTAGTTCCAGGGACTCGTGGCGTGGACCGCGTACTCCGGGAACGTGTCGCTGCCGCCGATCCGCTCGTACTCCTCCCCGATCCGCAGCGAGTACGTCAGCGGCCCGTGGTCCACGCTGACCGAACCGTGGTTCTCCGCCCAGGTGCGTACGGTGGTGCGCTGCGGCAGCCGCAGGGTGACCTCGTCGCCGCTCGACCAGGTCCGCTCGATCCGGGTGAAGGCCGGTCCGGCGGGCGCGGCGACCCGCTGCCCGTTGACCCGGATGTCCGGATCCGCGCACCAGGCCGGGACGCGCAGGACCAGTGGGAAGCGCAGGGGCTTCGGCGAGGTGAGGGAGAGCCTGACCGTGTCGGTGAAGGGGTAGCCGGTCTCCTCCGCGAACGTCACCTCCGTGCCGTCCGCGACCTTCGCCGTCACCTCGCTCGGCGCGTACATCGCCGCCGCGAGCCCCCCGTCGGGGGTGGCGAGCCACAGCTCCTCGGTGAAGTACGGCCAGCCCATGCCGTAGTTGTGCGGGCAGCAGCGGTACTGGTCGACGCCCGGCAGATACGCCAGCATCGCGAAGCCGTTCTGGAACTGGCGGTCCCGCTTGGGCGCGTTGTCCAGGTCCACGCTGTTGGCGCAGGTGATGTAGTGCACCGCCCTGCCCGATGGATCGAGCGACGCCGGGAGCGAGTTGAACGCCAGCTCCTCGCAGCGGTCCGCCCACAGCGGGTCCCCGGTGATCCGGGTGAGCAGCTGGTGGCTCGCCATGAACTCGACGATCCCGCAGGTCTCGAAGCCCTGGCGGGGGTCGCCGTGGCCCGGCCGGGCGTTCTCGTCGCCGGCGAAGCCGCCGCCGGGGAACCGGCCGTAGGCGTCCATGGCCTTCGCGTACGTGCCGTAGGTGTTGCGCGTGTCGGTGGCCGAACCGCTGCGCAGCGCGAACTGGGCCGGTTCGCGGAAGCCCTGCGCGATGTTGACGTTGTGCGGGTTGACCAGGTTGTCGCCCCAGTCGGCCCCGTACCGGTGGATCTTGTCGACGAGGTCCAGGAGGAACGCGTCGCCGGTGCGGTTGTAGAGCCACATGACGCTGTCGAGGCCGTCGCCCCAGCGCAGGGCGATCCAGCTGGTGTCGAAGGCCCCCGGTCCCTGGGCGTTCATGTAGCGGAAGAAGCGGCTGAGGAAGGGGATGATCCGGGTGTCGCCGCTGTACTCCTGCCAGGAGCGCAGGGCCTGGATCAGGGGGAGGAACGGCCAGAAGTCGGGCCCGCCGTTCAGTGAGGTGCGCAGCGCCTTCGGGCCGAAGAAGCCGTCGGGCTGCCCGGTGGCGAGGATCGCGTCCAGCCAGCGGCGGGTGGCGGCCAGTGCGTCCGCGTCACCGGTGACGATCGCGAGATCGGCGTATCCGCGCAGCCAGTAGGGGACTTCCTCCCAGCCGCCCCGGTCCGGGCGGACCCAGCCGGTGGCGGTGAAGTCGAGGAAGTGCGAGAACTCCTCGTACCGGCCGCACAGCCCCTCCAGTTGCAGCTTCAGCTGACCGGCCAGCCAGCCGCGCGCGGTTACCCTGCCGGGCGGCAGCTTCAGGAACGCGGTGGGGTGCAGCGGGGCGGCGTTGGGGGAGTAGTGGCCGCCCCGGGCGGCCCGGGCCCGGTGGCGGTCGGGGGTCGCGGCGGTCGCCCACCGGCTCGTCGCGCCGGTGGTGATCGCGGTGGCCACCGCGGAGGTGATGAGCTGCCTGCGGTTCAGGGGCATCGGTGCGGCTCCTGCTCTCGGGCCCGGCCGCCTGTGCCGCGGCCGGCTCGGTGGGGGTGACCGCGCGGCGCCGTGGCCGTGCGGGGCGGGGCTTGGGCGGTGCGCTGTGCGGCTGACGTGCGGCTGACGTGCGGCGGAGCGGTGAACGGGAGCCTGCCGGGTGTGTGGTGGGCCAGGACGGACCGGGGCGCGGGGCAGCGGCGGCCGGCCGGGCGCACGCCGAAGGCCGCCGTCGCGCGGCGGGGCGGTCGGACGGCAACCGTTCTTGCAACGTTGAAAATCGAGCGTCCGGCGGTATGACAGCACGGCGTCGGGCGGGTGTCCAGGTCTCGCGCAGAGCCTGTGCCGAAGGGTGATCCGTAGACCGGCGATGAGCTCTGGCGGTCTGCCGACACATTTTGGAAACGCATCGACATCGCTCTTGCCGCCCGTGCCGCACCGCATATATAACGTTGTAAACCGAGCCGCCGACAGGCCGCGCAGACTCTCACGACCACTGTTCCCGCAGTACGGAGCAGGGATGTGAGCAATGCGGCGGCAGCGGCCGCAGAGCAGCCGATGCCTCGTCCCGCATGCCCGACCGCACGCCGATCAGCGTGCCGTCAACCCGCCAAGGAGCGTTCCGCGCATGATGATCCAGCGTCGATCCCGTACCCTCGCCGTGGCCTGCGTCCTCGCCGCCACCACGCTGGCCGCCGCCGGCTGCGCCAAGTCGGAGACCTCCAACAACGCGGGCGGCGACAGCAGTCAGGGAGCGCAGGAGGCCAAGACCCCCGATTCCTCGTCCGGTTCGGGCTGCAAGCTGGAGACCTACGGCGCGCCCGAGCTGGACCTCAAGGACGCCGTGGTCGGCTTCTCCCAGTCGGAGAAGGAGGCCAATCCCTTCCGGATCGCCGAGACCCAGTCCATCAAGGACGAGGCGAAGAAGATCGGCGTCAAGAAGCTCCTCACCACCAACGCCCAGTCCCAGCTGTCCAAGCAGATCAGCGACATCCAGGACATGCTGTCCCAGGGCGCCCAGTTCCTCATCGTCGCCCCGCTCAACTCCGACGGTCTGGAGCCCGCGCTGAAGGCCGCGGCCGCCAAGAAGGTCCCCGTCCTCACCATCGACCGCAAGGTCAACTCCACCGCCTGCAAGGACTACGTGGCCTTCCTCGGCTCCGACTTCGTCGAGCAGGGCAAGCGCGCGGCCGACGCGATGATCAAGGTCACCGGCGGCAAGGGCAAGGTCGCCATCCTGCTCGGCGCGTCCGGCAACAACGTCACCACCGACCGCACCAAGGGCTTCGTCGACCAGGTCAAGGCCGAGGCCCCCGGCCTGGAGATCGTCGCCCAGCAGACCGGCGAGTTCGCCCGCGACAAGGGCCAGCAGGTCATGGAGCAGCTCATCCAGTCCAAGCCCGACATCACCGCCGTCTACGCCGAGAACGACGAGATGGGCCTCGGGGCCGTCACCGCGCTGAAGGCCGCCGGCAAGAAGCCCGGCAAGGACGTCAAGATCGTCTCCGTCGACGGCACCCGCAACGCCGTCCAGGCCCTGGTCAACGGCGAGTACAACGCCGTCATCGAGTCCAACCCGCGCTTCGGCCCGCTCGCCTTCGCCACCGCGCAGAAGTTCTACGCCGGTGAGGAGATCCCCGAGAACGTGATCATCACCGACCGCGAGTACGACGAGGCCAACGCCAAGGAATCGCTCGGCGGAGCGTACTGACCCCGTCGGACGGCCGGCCGCCGCGACGCCCGGGGCACCCCGCGGCGCCCGGCGGCCCGGTCCCATTCCCGTAACACCGGAAGGCCAGGATTCATGGCACCAACCCCAGCGACACCCCAGCACCCGGATCCCCCCGGGGCCGGTGCCGCCGCCGTGGCGGACCCCGTCCTCGAAGCCCGCTCGGTGAGCAAGCGGTTCCCGGGCGTCGTCGCCCTGGACGACGTCTCCTTCGCCCTGCGCGCGGGCGAGGTCCACGCGCTCGTCGGCGAGAACGGGGCCGGCAAGTCCACCCTCATCAAGGTGCTCACCGGCGTCTACCGGAGCGACGAGGGCGAGGTGCGCGTGAGTGGCGAACCGGTCCGCTTCGCCCGCCCGTTCGAGGCGCAGCAGGCCGGGATCTCCACCATCTACCAGGAGGTGAACCTCGTCCCGCTGATGAGCGTGGCGCGCAACATCTTCCTGGGCCGGGAGCCGAAGAACCGCCTCGGGCTCATCGACTTCGCCCGGATGAACCGCGAGACCACCGAACTCCTCGACGGCTTCGGCGTCCGCGTCGACCCCAAGCGGCCCCTGCACACGCTCGGCATCGGCACCCAGCAGATGGTGGCGCTCGCCCGCGCCGTCTCCGTACGGGCCCAGGTCGTCATCATGGACGAACCCACCTCGTCGCTGGAGCCCCGCGAGGTCGAGACCCTCTTCCGGGTCATCGAGAACCTGCGCGGCCAGGGCATCGCCGTCCTCTACGTCAGCCACCGCATGGACGAGCTCTACCGCATCTGCGACCGGGTCACCGTCCTGCGCGACGGCCGCCACATCCACACCGGCGAACTGGCCCCGCTGGAACGCATGCAGCTGGTGTCGATGATGCTCGGCCGCGACATGGCCGAGGTCCGCCGCGACGGCCTCACCGGCTTCGCCGCCGAAGGGCACGACGCCGCCCGCACCCCCGTCCTCACCGCCAAGGGCCTCGACCGCCGCCACCAACTGCACGACATATCCGTCGAGCTGTACGCCGGTGAGGTGCTGGGACTCGGCGGGCTGCTGGGCTCCGGGCGCAGCGAGACCGCGAAGGCGCTCACCGGCGCGCTCCCCCTGGACGGCGGGGAGATCACCGTCGACGGCAAGCGCCTCGGCCGCCCCACCCCTGCCGCCGCCATCCGCGCGGGCATCAGCATGCTCCCCGAGGACCGCAAGGCCGAGGGCATCGTCCCCGGCCTCTCCGTCCGCGAGAACATCGTGCTCGCCGCCATGCCCCGGCTCTCCAGGGGAGGCATCGTCTCCCGCGCGAAGCAGGACCGCGTCGTCGACATCTTCATGAAACGGCTGCGGATCAAGGCCTCCGGCCCCGAGCAGAAGGTCGGCGAACTCTCCGGCGGCAACCAGCAGAAGGTGCTGCTCGCCCGCTGGCTCTGTCTGGAGCCCAAGGTGCTGCTGCTCGACGAGCCCACCCGGGGCATCGACGTCGGCGCCAAGGCCGAGGTGCAGTCCCTCATCGACGAACTCGCCCGCGAGGGACTCGCCGTGCTGCTGATCTCCTCCGACATCGAGGAGCTGATCGAGGGCGCCGACCGCATCGTCGTCCTGCGCGGCGGGGCGGTCGCCGGTGAACTCGCCGGCGACGAGGTGGACGAGAGCCGCCTGCTCGAAGTGCTCGCCGACCACACGCCCGATTCCGGTGGGAAGGCCCCGGCCGCCCAGGAGGACCCCCGATGACCACCCAGGCCACCCTGCCACGCCCCGCCGCGAAGCCACTGGCCCGGCTGCGCGACCCCGCCTGGTACCAGGAGTACGGCGTGTACGCGGCCGTCGCCGTCGTGCTGCTGTTCAACGCGCTGTTCACCGAGCACTTCATGACGGCCGACAACCTGCGCACCCAGCTCGTCCAGGTCGCGCCCATCGTGATCGTCGCCCTCGGCATGGCCCTGGTCATCGGCACCGAGGGGATCGACCTCTCCGTCGGCTCCACCATGGCGCTCGCCGCCGCCCTGCTGCCGCTCTACCTCGGCTACGGGCTGGTCCCCGCACTGCTGATCGCGCTGCTCGCCGGAGCGGTCGTCGGCGCGGTCAACGGGACGCTCGTCTCGCTGATCGGGCTGCAACCGATCGTGGCGACCCTCGCCCTGTTCGTCGGCGGCCGGGGGCTCGCCCTCGTGATGGCGGACGGCCAGCTCAAGCAGATCGTCAACCCCGACATCCTCGCGCTGGGCACCGGCTCCTTCCTCGGCATCCCGACGGTCGTCCTCATCGCGGGCGCCCTCGCGCTCGCCGTGGCCTTCCTGGTGCAGCGCACCACCTTTGGCCGCCAGATCGTCGCCATCGGCGGCAACCGTTCGGCCGCGACACTCTCCGGACTGCCCGTCAAGCGCGTCCTGATCGGCGTCTACATCCTGTGCGGGGTGATGGCCGCCCTCGCCGGCATCCTCGCCACCGCCCGGCTCACCGCCAGCGACCCCTCCTCGCTCGGCACCCTCATGGAGCTGTCCGCCATCACGGCGGTCGTCGTCGGCGGCACCCCGCTGAACGGCGGCTCCATCCGGGTGCTCGGCACCGTCGCGGGCGCCCTGCTGATGCAGTTGCTGCGCGCGACCCTCGTCAAGCACGACCTGCCCGACTCCACCGCACAGATCGCCCAGGCGGCCATCATCATCGCCGCCGTCTACGTCGCCCGGGAGCGTAGGTCCCGATGAACAACACCCCACCGGCCACCGTGCCCGCGGCCGAGGCCCCGGCGCCGCTCAAGAGCGCCCCCTCGCGCCCCGAACCCCGCCCCGGACGCACCACCGGCTCCCGGATCGGCGAACTTGTCCAGCGCCAGGGCGTCCTCGCGGTCCTGCTGACCGTGATCCTCATCGCCTCGTTCGTCTACCCGACGTTCGCGAGCCTCGACAACGCCCGGGGCGTCACCGTCCAGGCCTCGTTCCTCGCGATCGTCGCCCTCGGCATGACCCTGGTCATCATCACCGGCGGTATCGACCTCTCCGTCGGCTCCGTCTTCGCCCTCGGCGGCGTGCTGGCCGCCTGGGCCTCGCAAGGGGGGTTCTTCGCCGCCCTCCTCGTACCCCTGGTGGTCTGCGGCGCGATCGGGCTGCTCAACGGGCTCCTCATCGCCCGCGCGAACATGGCCCCCTTCATCGTCACGCTCGCCACCCTCCTCGCGGCGCGCGGCATGCTGCTCGCCTTCACCGACGAGGGCGCCACCACCTACCTGGTGCCCAAGGACTCCGCCTTCGCCGAGCTCGGCCAGGGCAGTGTCTGGGGCTTCGGCTACCCGATCCTGATCGCCCTGGCCCTCTTCGGGGCGGGCGGACTCCTGCTCCAGCGGACCTCGTTCGGACAGAGCCTGTTCGCCGTCGGCGGCAGCAGCGACGCGGCCACCCTCATGGGCCTGCCCGTCGCCCGGACGAAGATCCTCGTCTACACCCTCAGCGGACTGCTCGCCGGACTCGCCGGAGCACTCAACGCCGCCCGCCTCTCCTCCGGCGTCACCATCGTCGGCGTCGGCATGGAACTCGACGCGATCTCCGCCGTCGTCATCGGCGGCACCCTCCTCATCGGCGGCGCGGGATCCATCAGCGGCACTCTCTGGGGCGTCCTGCTCCTCGCCGTGATCCAGAACCTCATCAACCAGATCGGCTCACTCAACTCCTCGTACCAGTCGGTGGTCAGCGGCGGCTTCCTTATCGTTGTCGTGGTGGCGCAGCGTTACCTCGCGCGCAGCCGGAGAACCACCTGAACCGTACGGATCGGGCCGAGTCGAACCAAGCAACAAGGAGTGCCGTGGGCGTCAGCCTCAAGGACGTGGCTCAACGGGCGGGCGTGTCCATCAAGACCGTGTCGAACGTGGTCAACAACTATCAGCACGTCACCCCGAAGATGCGGGCCAAGGTCCAGCAGGCGATCGACGAGCTCGGCTACCGGCCGAACCTCACCGCCCGCCACCTCCGCAAGGGCCGCACGGGCATCATCGCCCTCGCCGTCCCCGAATTCGGCAACCCGTACTTCGCGGAGCTGGCCGGCGAGGTCGTCGACGCGGCGGCCCGGCACGACTACACCGTCCTGGTCGACCACACGGCGGGCCTGCGGGAGAAGGAGCTGCTGGTCTGCCAGGGGTTCCGCTCCCACGTCATCGACGGCCTCATCCTCAGCCCCATCCACCTGGAGACCGAGGACCTCATGGCCCGCACCGAGACCGCGCCGCTGGTGCTGCTCGGCGAGCGCGAGTACGAGGCCCCCTACGACCACATCGCCATCGACAACGTGGCCGCGGCCCGCGAGGCCGTCGCCCACCTCATCGCCCTGGGCCACCGCAGGATCGCCTTCCTCGGCTCCCGCACCGGCCGGGAACGCCAGCCCGCCCACCTCCGGCTGCGCGGCTGGCGCGAGGAGTTGGCCGCCTCCGGCATCGAACCCGACGAGTCCCTCGTCGTCGTCACCGACGGTTACGGGCGCGAGGACGGCGCGGCGGCGATGGCCTCCCTCCTCGACCGGGGCGAGCGGCCCGACGCCGTGTTCGCGTACAACGACATGATCGCGACCGGTGCCATGCGCACCATCACCGAACGCGGCCTCGCCATCCCGGACGACATCGCCGTCGTCGGCTTCGACGACATCGAGGAGAGCCGGTACGGGGCCACCACCCTCACCACCATCGCGCCCGACAAGGCGGCCATCGCCCGGCTCGCCGTCGACAGCCTCGTCGAACGCCTCGCGGGCACCACCGTCGCCGAACCCCGGCGGCCCCGCCCCGGCTACCGACTGGTCGTCCGCGAATCCACCACGCCCCGCGAGGCTCCCGGACCGCCCCGCTAGCGGCCCCTTCCGTCCCCCAAGGAACTCCTCATGCCCACCGTGCACCGCAAACCGTTCGGCCGCGCCCACGGGCAGAGCGAGATCGACCTCTGGACCCTCGACTCCGGCACCGGTGTCCGGGCCGAGATCCTCACCTACGGCGGTGTCCTGCACAGCCTCACCGTGCCGGACACCGCGGGCAGTCCCGGCCCGGTCGTCCGCTCGCTGCCCGCGCTCGACGACTACACCGACAAGAACCCGTACTTCGGGGCCGTCGTCGGCCGGTACGCCAACCGCATCGCCGACGGGCGCTTCACCCTCGACGGGACCACGCACCACATCCCCGCGAACGACCGGGGCCACGCCCTGCACGGGGGTCCCGACGGTTTCCACACCAAGGTCTGGGAGGCCACCGGGGACCGTACCGACAGCACCGCCGCCCTCCGGCTCACCCTGCACAGCCCCGACGGCGACATGGGCTTCCCCGGAGCGCTCGACGTCACCGCCACCTACACCCTGGACACCACCGGGACCCTCGCCGTCGACTACCGGGCCGTCACCGACCGGCCCACCGTCGTCAACCTCACCAACCACTCCTACCTCAACCTCGGCGACGACGACGTCCTCGGCCAGCATGCGGGCGTAGACGCTGGTCTCGACGTCCTCGGTCTTGCGCAGGACACCGTCCTCGCCGCGGTCGGCGATCTTCAGCTTGAGACCGCGCTCGGTACCGCAGTCCTCCTCGCGGATGATGACGTCCTGCGAGACGTCCACCAGACGACGGGTGAGGTAACCCGAGTCGGCGGTACGCAGGGCGGTGTCCGCGAGGCCCTTACGGGCACCGTGGGTGGCGATGAAGTACTCGAGG
>NZ_JAAXYC010000133.1 GCF_018619185.1 Streptomyces sp. McG3
AGATGGGTATAAGAGACAGCCCGTATGCACCGCAGGCCTCCCGGTTCCCCGAGCCACCCGGGCGGCTACCGCGAACTGTCCGGACGCGAGGTGGAGGTGCTCCGCCTGGTCGCCGAAGGCCAGTCCAACAAGGCCATCGGCGTCTCGATGGGCCTCTCCGCCCTGACCGTCAAGTCCCACCTCGCCCGCATCGCCCGCAAGCTCGGCACCGGAGACCGTGCCGGCATGGTCGCGGTCGCCCTGCGGACGGGCATCATCCACTGACCGCACCCCGCCGGGACGTGCACCGATGCGCCTCCGGCTGGAATACGCGCATGGCCGCCCGTCGACGGAACGTTCCGTCGACGGGCTCCGCGCATACACAGATACCCTTGACACGTGACCGACGCCCAAGAGACCGCAGCAGACACTTCACTGCGAACCACCGGGGGCGCTCCCCCGGACGACGTCGCCCCGGCGCCGATCCCCTTGCTCGAACCGCGCGAGGGCATTCCCCCGGTGGTGACGTCCGACGACGCCCTCGCCGGGGTGGTCGCGGCCTTCGCCGCGGGCACCGGCCCGGTGGCCGTCGACGCCGAGCGCGCCTCGGGATACCGCTACGGCCAGCGCGCCTACCTCGTACAGCTGCGCCGCGAGGGCGCGGGGAGCGCCCTGATCGACCCGGTCGGCTGCCCCGACCTCTCCGGCCTCGGCTCCGCGCTGTCCGGCACGGAGTGGATCCTGCACGCGGCCACCCAGGACCTGCCGTGCCTGCGGGACATAGGCATGACGCCCACCTCGCTGTTCGACACCGAGCTGGCCGGACGGCTCGCGGGCTTCCCGCGCGTCGGCCTCGGCGCCATGGTGGAGAGCGTCCTCGGATACGCCCTGGAGAAGGGCCACTCCGCGGTCGACTGGTCCACCCGCCCACTGCCCGAGCCCTGGCTGCGCTACGCCGCGCTCGACGTGGAGCTCCTGATCGACCTGCGCGACGAGCTGGAGGAGGAGCTGGAGCGGCAGGGCAAGCTGGAGTGGGCCCGGGAGGAGTTCGACGCCATCGCCTCCGCGCCGCCCGCACCGCCCCGCAAGGACCCCTGGCGCCGCACGTCGGGCATGCACAAGGTGCGGCGCCGCCGTCAGATGGCCGTCGTCCGGGAGCTGTGGACCGCCCGCGACCAGGTCGCCCAGCGCCGCGACGTCTCCCCGGGCAAGGTGCTCGGCGACGCCGCGATCATCGAGGCCGCGCTCGCGCTGCCGGTCGACGTACAGGCCCTGACCGCGCTGCCGGGATTCGGCCACCGCATGGGACGCCGTCAGCTGGAGCAGTGGCAGGCGGCCGTGGAGCGGGCCAAGGCACTGCCCGAGACGGCGCTGCCGCAGCCCGGTCAGCAGCCGGCCGGACCGCCTCCCCCGCGCTCCTGGGCCGACAAGGACCCGGCCGCCGCCGCCCGGCTCTCGGCCGCCCGCACCGCCGTCTCCGAGCTGGCCGAGCGCCTCCACATGCCTCAGGAGAACCTGATCACCCCGGACACCGTGCGCCGGGTCTGCTGGGAGCCGCCGAAGAACCCGACCCCCGGCGCCGTCGAGGACACCCTCGCCGGGTACGGGGCGCGGAACTGGCAGATCCAGCAGGTCGCCCCGCTCCTGGTGCGGGCGCTGGACGCCTCCTGATACACCCCGTTCCCGTGACGCAGCGAACACCCCCGGTCACCGGCCGGGGGTTTTCCGCTTCCCCGACCCTGTCCACGGACCGAACCGATGGTCGAAATCGCGCCAGGTTCGGGGCCCCTTCTCCTGCCGCGCGGCCACTGGGGCGGCCCGGACCGGGCGTCGGGGCGGTGTGACCTTCGACGCTCCGGCCGCGAGGGGTGGGCAGTCTGGTTACCCGCAAGTAGCATGAGGGCAGGCGGTGCGCCCCCGTGGCGTGCCCCGCAGCAGTGCCATCCCGCACCCTGGAGGAGAGCCACCGTGCCTCGTACCATCCGGGACGTCGTCTTCGTCGACGGCGTCCGCACCCCGTTCGGCAAAGCGGGCCCCAAGGGCATCTACCACGAGACCCGCGCCGACGACCTCGTCGTGAAGGCCATCCGGGAGCTGCTGCGCCGCAACCCGGACCTGGACCCCAAGAAGATCGACGAGGTCGCCATCGCCGCGACCACGCAGATCGGGGACCAGGGCCTCACGCTGGGCCGTACCGCCGGAATCCTGGCCGGTCTGCCGCAGTCCGTCCCCGGCTACTCGATCGACCGCATGTGCGCGGGCGCGCTGACCGCCGTCACCTCGACGGCCGGTTCCATCGCCTTCGGCGCGTACGACGTCGTCGTGGCCGGTGGCGTCGAGCACATGGGCCGCCACCCGATGGGCGAGGGCGTCGACCCGAACCCGCGCTTCGTGTCGGAGAAGCTGGTCGACGAGTCCGCCCTCTTCATGGGCATGACCGCGGAGAACCTGCACGACCGCTACCCCACGATCACCAAGGACCGCGCCGACGCGTACGCGGTGCGTTCGCAGGAGAAGGCCGCCAAGGCGTACGCCAACGGCAAGATCCAGCAGGACCTGGTGCCGGTCTCGGTGCGCCGCACCAATGCCGAGGCGGGCGAGACGGGCTGGGGCCTGGTCACCGCCGACGAGCCGATGCGCCCGGGCACCACCATGGAGTCCCTGGCCGGTCTGAAGACCCCGTTCCGCGCCCACGGCCGCGTGACGGCCGGTAACGCCGCGGGTCTCAACGACGGCGCCACCGCCTCCCTGCTCGCCGCCGAGGACGTCGCCCGCGAGCTGGGCCTCCCGGTCAAGATGCGCCTCGTCGCCTACGCCTTCGCGGGCGTCGAGCCGGAGGTCATGGGCTACGGCCCGATCCCGGCGACCGAGAAGGCGCTGGCCCAGGCCGGCCTCTCCATCGAGGACATCGGTCTCTTCGAGATCAACGAGGCGTTCGCCGTACAGGTGCTCGCCTTCCTGGAGCACTACGGCATCGCCGACGACGACGCCCGCGTCAACCAGTACGGCGGCGCGATCGCCTACGGCCACCCGCTGGCCTCCTCCGGTGTCCGGCTCATGACGCAGCTGGCCCGGCAGTTCGAGGAGCAGCCCGAGGTCCGCTACGGCCTGACGACCATGTGCGTCGGCTTCGGCATGGGCGCCACGGTCGTCTGGGAGAACCCGCACTTCAATGCTGACGGAGGCAACAAGTGAGCTCCACCACTGAGCTTCTGAAGGGTGCGGCCGAGCTGTTCCCCGGCGAGGTCGTGACCCAGGCGCACGTACGCCACCTGGACCTTCCGGCCGGTGCGGGCAACTTCGCCCTCATCACGCTGGACAACGGCCTGGACCACACCAAGCCGACCACCTTCGGACCGCAGTCGCTGGCGAACCTGAACGCCGCGATCGACCAGGTCGAGAAGGAGGCCGCCGAGGGCGCCATCACGGGCGTCGGCATCACCGGCAAGCCGTTCATCTTCGCGGTCGGCGCCGACCTCAAGGGCGTCGAGCTCCTCGGCCGCCACGAGGACGCGCTGGCCATCGGCAAGGGCGGCCACGACGTCTTCCGCCGCCTCTCCGGCCTCGCGGTCCCCACCTTCGCGTACTACAACGGCGCGGCCATGGGCGGCGGTGTCGAGGTCGGTCTGCACTGCACCTACCGCACCGTCTCCAAGGCCCTCCCGGCGTTCTCGCTGCCCGAGGTCTTCCTCGGCCTGGTCCCCGGCTGGGGCGGCTGCGCGCTCCTGCCGAACCTGATCGGCGCGGACCGCGCGGTCTCGGTGATCATCGAGAACTCGCTGAACCAGAACCGTCAGCTCAAGGGCCAGCAGGTCTTCGAACTCGGCATCGCGGACGCGCTGTTCGAGGGTGCGGACTTCCTGGAGCAGTCGCTGATCTGGACCGCGAACGTCCTCAAGGGCACGGTCGCGCCTCAGCGCGCCGAGGTCGACCGCGGCGAGGCCTGGGACCAGGCCGTCGCCCGCGGCCGGGCCATCGCCGACTCCAAGGTGCACGGCGCGGCCCCGGCGGCGTACCGCGCGCTGGACATCATCGCGGCGGCGAAGGACGGCGACCTGTCCGCCGGCTTCGACGCCGAGGACCAGGCGCTGGCGGACCTGATCATGGGCGGCGAGCTGCGCAGCGGCATCTACGCCTTCAACCTGGTCCAGAAGCGCGCCAAGCGCCCGGCCGGCGCCCCGGACAAGAGCCTGGCCCGCCCGGTCACCAAGGTCGGCGTCGTCGGCGCGGGCCTGATGGCCTCGCAGCTGGCGCTGCTGTTCCTGCGCCGCCTGGAGGTCCCGGTCGTCCTCACGGACATCGACCAGGAGCGCGTCGACAAGGGTGTGGGCTATGTCCACGCCGAGATCGAGAAGCTGCTCGGCAAGGGCCGTATCAACCAGGACAAGGCCAACCGCCTCAAGGGCCTGGTCTCCGGTGTCCTCGACAAGGCCGAGGGCTTCGCGGACGCGGACTTCATCATCGAGGCCGTCTTCGAGGAGATCGGCGTCAAGCAGCAGGTGTTCGCGGAGGTCGAGGCGGTCGCCCCGGCGCACGCGATCCTCGCCACCAACACCTCCTCGCTGTCGGTGACCGAGATGGCGTCGAAGCTGAAGAACCCCGAGCGGGTCGTCGGCTTCCACTTCTTCAACCCGGTCGCGATCCTCCCGCTGCTGGAGATCGTGCGCGGCGAGCAGACGGATGACGCCTCGCTGGCGACGGCGTTCGGTGTGGCCCGCAAGCTGAAGAAGACCGCGGTGCTGGTGAAGGACGCCCCGGCGTTCGTCGTCAACCGCATCCTCACCCGCTTCATGGGCGAGATCCAGGACGTCATCGACGAGGGCACCCCGGTCGAGGTCGCGGAGAAGGCCGTCGAGCCGCTCGGCCTGCCGATGTCCCCGCTGGTGCTCCTGGAGCTGGTCGGCCCGGCCATCGGCCTGCACGTCTCCGAGACCCTGAACCGCGCCTTCCCGGAGCGCTTCACGGTCTCGCAGAACCTCGCGGCGGTCGTCAAGGCCGGCAAGCGCGGCTTCTACGTCTACGATTCCGGCGCTCCGGTCCTCGACCCCGAGGTCGCGGCGCTCCTCAAGCAGGGCGACTCCGTCCTCACCGAGGAGCAGACCCGCGACCGCGTGCTCGACGCGGTGGCGCAGGAGATCGGCCTGATGCTGGACGAGGGCGTCGTCGCCGAGGCCCAGGACATCGACCTGTGCCTGATCACCGGCGCGGGCTGGCCCTTCCACCTGGGCGGCATCACGCCGTACCTGGACCGTGAGGGCGTCTCCCAGCGGGTGAACGGCAAGCCGTTCCTCGCGCGGGGCGTGGCGAGCGTGCCGGCGTAACCATGGTGTAGAAGTGGTCCCGGAGCGGGCCGCACGGCCGAGAGGCTGTGCGGCCCGCTCCGTCATGCCGAGGAGAGGCCGGAAGATGCCAGGACGACGAGCGGGCTCGCCACACAGTCACCGGCCTTCCCTGCTGTGGGTGGCCGGGGCGGGGGTTCTCGCGGCGCTGGTGGGACTGGCCCTCGGCTTCCGTCTGTTCGGTGACACCCAGGAAACACCGCGCACCGGCGGGCAGACGCGTACCGACGCCGCGGGCACCCTGTCCGTCGTGACGTGGAACATCTGCGGCGTACGCCAGTGGAACTGCGAGGACACGGGGTCGGCCGAGGAGAAGAAGGCCCGGATCGAGGCCCTGGTACGGGAGTCGGGGGCGCGCGTCGTCCTGCTCCAGGAAATGTGCTCCGAGGACCTGGACACCGTGAGAACGTCGCTGGGCGGCGAGTGGCACAGCCTGTTCCGCCCGTACACGGCGCCCCGTGAGGGGGGCGGGTCCATCACGTCCCGGTGCACCGGCGACGGGCGGGGCACAGCGGGCTACGGGATCCTCTCCGGCATGCCCCTGAGCGAGGTCACCGACGTCCCCCTGCCGCAGCCTGCCGCGGGTATGCGCCGGTCCGTGCTCTGCGCCACCGCCCGGAAGGAGAACGTCCGCATCTGTACCGCCCACCTGAACCCCCAGCAGAGCGGGGCCCGTTCGGTGACGCCCGAGCTGCGCGCCGATCAGCTGCGGGCGCTGGTCGAAGCAGCGGAGGGACCGCGCACCGTGTTCGGCGGCGACCTGAACACCGGCCCGCCCGGGCGGGCCGGAACGGGAGCATGGGCCCAGGTCGACGGCCCGTACGGCGTCTACCGCGAGTGCGACCAGTCCCGGTCGTCCGGTGCGCCGGGGAAGACCCACCGCAGCGGGTTCAAAATCGACTACCTCTTCACCGACCTGCCCCGCCAGGAGTGTTCGGTCGTCCGTTCACCGGCCTCGGACCACTGGGCCCTGCTGATGCGGGTCACCACCGGCTGACCGCTCAGTAGCGGAGGCCCGCGGACTCGGCATCTGCGTTCACGACGCTGAACGTGACCACGGCCGGCGGGAACAGGTTGCCGTGCGGGTCGACGGCATGGCACTCCACCGTGTGCGGCCCCGGGGTCCAGGACCACCCCGACTCCCACGACCATCCACCGTCGGGGCCGACCGGGGCCGTGCCCAGCCGTAGTCCGCCCTCGACGAACTCCACCCGCGCCGCTCCGACGGCGTGGCCCATGAGCCCGATGGCCGGGCCCGGGACCTGCTGGCCGGGCGCGGGGTGGAGGACCACGGCGCCCGGGGTCGCGACCATGGCGGGCTGCGACGGGAACGTGTTCCCGGCCGGCGCCGTGCCGAGGAACTGCCCGGCCGCCGGTTCCGCCCGATCGGCCACGGTGAAGTTCGCCTCGGCCCAGGGCGAGTGGTAGCCGGCGGCGTCCACGGACAGGATGCGCACGGGATGGTCGCCCACGCTCCACGCCCGATCGCGCTGCCAGCTCCAGGACCCGTCCGGGGCGACCTCCGGTGATGCCAGGAACTTGCCCCGCTCCCAGACACTGAGCCGGACCGCGCCGGGTGCGCTCCCGCGGAACACGACGCTCTGCTCGTGCACCGTCTCGCCGGAGGCCGGCGTGAAGACCACCGGAGCGGCGAACCCCTGCTGCACCTTGGCGGTCGCCTGGAGGAAGGCCTTGATCCCGGACCGGTCGACGTCCGGGCGCTCCCCGCCGTTGCGCACGAACCCGAGCCGCGGGGCCACGCCGTCGATGAGGAAGTTGAGGAGGCCCATGAGCATGGGCACGTTCCGGCTGGTCACGCGGGCGTGATCGGATATGTGGGGGGAGTCGCTGAAGATGAAGTTGAAGTTCTCGTAGCCGGCGAACAGCGGCAGGAAGGGCTCCACCTGTTCCGGGTACTGCTCGTCCTGGGGCGAGGAGAGAAGGTAGATGTTGGCGTCGCGGTTCGCTCCCGCGCGCGCCAGGTTCGCGATGACGTCGTCGACGGCGCGGGTGTTCTGCTCCGTGACCTCGCCCATGATGTGCGCCGCCACGGACGGATACTTGAGGATGTAGGTGCCGATCCGGAACTGCGGGACGATGGAGACGATGTTCCGGTACCCGTACTTCAGACCGAAGTAGAGCGCGGCGCTGCCGCCCTTGGAGCCGCCCCACATCGTGCACTGGTCCGGTGTCAGGCCGAGCGAACGCAGCACGTTCGAGATGAGACCGGCGACCGACTGCTCCAGGCCGAAGTCCATGCCCTTGCACAGGTAGTAGCTGTTCTTTCCGTGGAAGCGGTCACGGATCCACAGGACGTTCGCACGCAGCTTGTCGAACACTCCGTTCGACCAGCCGTAGTCGCCCGGAACGGAGAAGTTGGCGAACACCACGACCAGGTGCTGGCTGCCCTTCGTGGCATGCGAGAACCGGTACTCCACGGGATAGGTCCCGGAGGCGTCGATCCCGTTCTCGAAGGGGCGGGTCGGGGCTGCTTTCGGCACGGCTCGGGGTTCCAATCTGGTACGGGGGAGAGCCTGGTCGCCGGCACGGCCAGGACCGGCCCAGGGCTTCAGTATCGGGGGACGTCCTGCGGGGCCGCCGAGGGGATGAACGCGCCGGCCACATGGAAGCCGACCTGGCTTCGGCGGGACTCCCCGCCCTGGGCGTCGATCGCGTAGCACTCGACCCGGTGGGGCCCTTCGGGCCATGCCCAGCGTGCATCCCAGGTCCAGGTGCCGTCGGCGGCCACCACCGTCGCGCCCAGCGACACGCCCCCTTCGACGAACGCCACCTGGAGCGCGCCCGGGGCGTGCCCGGCGATGACGACTCCCGGTCCCGCGAGGTGCTGGTCCGGAGCGGGCACCGTCACCACGGGTGCCGCGGGAGCCCCGGCGGCCGCCGGGCGGACCGGTGCCGCCGTTCCGCCCGGAGGGACGGTGAACCGGACCTCCGTGCGCGGCGAATGGAATCCGGCCGCGTCCACCGCGAACATGCGGATGACGTGCTCACCCGCGGCCCAGCCCTGTTCCCGGCTCCAGCTCCACCAGCCGTCCGGCCCGACCTGCGGTGACCCGATGTACTTCCCCTTCTCCCAGAAGCTCAGCCGCACCGCTCCCGGCGCCGTCCCGGTGAACTCCACGACCCCGGTGTGCACGCGCTCGCCGGCAGCGGGCGTGTCGACCACGGGGGCGGCGAAGGAGGCCCGCACCTGCGACGTCGCCTTCAGGTATCCGTTGATGCCGGACGTGTCGGCGTCGGGCTGCTCATGGCCGTTGGTGACGACCCCGATCCGGGGGGCGATGCCGTCGACCAGGAGGTTGAGCAGCCCCATCAGGGCCGGGACATTGCGGCGGGTCACCGTCGTGTGGTCGGTGATGAAGGGGGAGTCGCTGTAGATGAAGTTGAAGTTCTCGTAGTTCTGGAAGAGGTTCAGGAAGGGTTCCACCTGTACCGGATAGTTCTCGTCCTGCGGAGAGGACAGCAGGTAGAGGTTGGCCGAGCGGTTCGCTTGCGAGCGCACGAGGTCGGGAAGAACGCTGTCGAGGACGCGGATCTTCTCCTCGGTGACGTGCCCGCCCATCATGAAGTCGGCGATGGCCGGACGCTTCTGCACCGACGTGCCGATCCGGAACATCGGCACGATCGAGACGATGTTCCGGAATCCGTACTTCAGGCCGAAGTGCAGCGCCGCGCTGCCGCCCTTCGACCCGCCCCACAGCGTGCACTGGTCCGGGGTGAGGCCGAGGGAGTTCATCACATTCGAGATCAGCGTGATGACGGACCGCTCGAGCTCGAAGTCCATGTCCTTGCAGAGGTAGTAACTGTTCTTGCCGTCGAACATGTCGCGCACCCAGAGGATGTTGGCGCGGACGTTGTCGAATACGCCGTTCGACCAGCCGTAGTCGTCCGGTGCCGAGAAGTTGGCGAAGACGACCACCAGATGCCGGTTGCCGCTCTTGGCATGGGAGAACCGGTAGTGGACCGGATAGGCGCCGGACGCTTCGATCCCGGTGATGGTGGTACGGCTCGACACTGCTTTAGACATGAAGGGAATCCGTCCTCGCGGAGTACTGCGCTGCGGTCACGGTGTAGGTGGTCGGCTGGGAGACGGACGACGGTGCGGGTCGCTGCTCGTGGTCTCCGCGGACGGCCTGGGCGAGTTGTCCACGCGGCTGGTGCACGGTGACGCGCGGCTCTCCCCCGCGGGCACGGTCCGGCTCCAGGTCCCCTCCGGCCACCAGGATGCGGTCCGTCAGCCGGGCGGAGGCGTATCCGTCGTCAAGGTCGCAGAACTCCCGCTGGAACCAGCGGTACCGCTCGGTGTACTCCATTTCGATCCGGTCGATGTTCCGGATGGCGGAGATCAGTTCGGTCGACGCGTAGAGCAGCGGGCCCGGGGCGCTCTGCTCGAAGTCGAAGTAGAAACCGCGCAGGGTGTCCCGGTAGTGGTCGAGGTCGTAGGTGAAGAACAGGATCGGACGCCCGGTGTTCACGAAGTCGAACATCAGGGACGAGTAGTCCGTGATCATCACATCGCTGATCAGCGACAGGTCCGCCATGTCCGGGTAGTCGGACACGTCGAAGACGAAGCCGTCGCCCGCGCCGGGAACGGGGTCCACCACGTTGGGGTGGCGGCGCACCATGAGGACGTGGTCGTCCCCCAGCCTGGCCCGGGCGTCGTCGAGGTCGATCCGGAAGTCGAACTTGTACTTCCCCGGCGCGTAGAACTGGTCGTCGCGCCAGGTGGGCGCGTACATGATGATGCGCTTGCCACGGGGCAGGCCGATCCGCTGCCGGATCTCCTCGGCACGGCGCTCCGTCCCGGGGCGCCGCAGGATGTCGTTGCGCGGGTAGCCGCACTCGACCATCTCGCCGGGGAACTTGAAGGCCCGCTGGAGGATCGGGGTGGAGAAGCTGTTGGGCGACACGAGCATGTCCCAGTTCTGCACCTCCTTCTCCACCCGCTCCAGATACCGCTGGTCGGCGAAGTGCACCGACTCGATGTCGTGGCCGATCTTCTTGAGCGGGGTGCCGTGCCAGGTCTGGACGACGATCTGGCCGGAGCGCTTGGCGAACCAGTCGGGGAGGTGGTTGTTGGCGACCACGTACCGAGAGGTCGCCAGGGCCTCGTACCAGTCGGGCGACCACATGCGCACGGGCCGCGCCGTCGGCGGTACGTCGACCTGGTCGTCCCGTACGACCCAGAGATGTTCGAGCTCCACGCCACGCCGGATCATCTCCTCGTGGACCGCACGGGGGCTGTCGGAGTACTGCGTGCCCTTGAAGGCGTCGAACAGCACGGCGGGGCGGATCGGCTCGCGGCGGGCCTGCGGGTAGGCCTTGGTCCGCAGCAGCTTCTGCCGGTACGGGCCCCGCGCCTCCTCGGGCATGGCGGAGTGCACCAGTATCGACAGCCTGTCGTACGCCTCGGCCTGGAGTTCGTAGCGCCGCTCCCCCACCTCCAGGTTCTGGGGCATCGACGGGATGATCCCCTGATCGATCTTGATCATGAGGTCCGGGGAGCGGTCCTCGGGCGCCACCGCCGACGGGTCCTGACGGCGCAGGAAGAAGTCCCAGCGGCCGGCGGCGAGCGGAATGCCTCCGGCGAGGGTTCGCATGGCGGCGGGGGTCAGCACCGCGCGGAACCGCCGCCCGTCCCACTGGATCGGCACCGCCCGCTCGGCGCCGTGGGCGCGCGACCGCACGACGAGGTGGGCGCTGATCCGCTCCGCGGGCGGGAGCAGGTCCGCTCCGGCGTAGTCGCAGACGAGCTCCAGCGAGCCGTCCGCGAGCCATTCGCCGTCACTGAGCAGGGGCAGGGCGGCGCGCTCGAAGAGCACCATGTAGCCGGAGCCGTTGCCGTGGACGACCACCTCACGGTCACGCTCCTCGGTCTGGAGCGTCGCGGGCATGCGGTAGTGGCCGTCCTCGACGTCCTGGGCCAGCACGGGGTAGAGCGGTGTCTTGCGCCCCTCCACGTGGAGGGTGACCTTCCAGCCGTTGCTGCCCATCGTCCACGCCTGCGGGACGGTGTCACCGGTCGCCCGGGAACCGGGGACAAGGCTGTCGAGCGGGATCCGGGTGGCGAAGGTGCACCAGCCCTCGCCGCCGGGCTGGAACGTCATCCAGGAGTCGTGCCGGCCGGCGCCGTTCATGCTGGTGACGCGGAACTTGCCCCATTCGGGGACGGCGGGGGCGAGCAGGACGCCGCCCACCTCCAGGTGGTTTCCGACCACCCGGTGACGCGTGATACGGCTGCGGACGATCTCCACGCGGAGCTTCAGGCTGCCCTGCACGAAGAGCGGCAGGATGCGGGTGTTCTTGTCGACATAGCGGTACGCCGGGTTGGCGGCGGTTCCGGCGCTGCCCCGGCCGATGCCCTTGTACCGGAACAGGCCCCGGCTGAACACACCTGCGGCGACGTCCCAGGTGCCCTCGACCCACTGGCCCTTCCGCTGGAGCCGGGTGACGTCGAAGCGGCTCTCGAAGCCGGCCCAGTCGTAGCAGTAGCGGCTCTGGTTGGAGTACTCGGTCGCCTGCGGGAAGTAGGTCGTCCTGGCCAGGTTGACGAGCTTGCTGCCGGTCTTCTTGTTGCGGAGCGCCAGCATCTTGGTGGACATGTGCCGCTTGTGCACATTGATGAACCGGATGTAGGCGGAGCCCTTGAGGACCAGGGAGTCGCCGTCCCATTCCGCCCCGGAGAGGGAACTGAAGGGGGAGAGCTCCTTGTCGAGCCGGTAGTCGCTCTTGTAGAGACCCGTCTTCCGGTTCTCCAGGTGCGGATAGTTGAGGTAGCGGCGCAACCGTCGACGGACCGGCAGCGGCCCGCCCTTGCGCTCGAACTCCAGGACGTCGAGGAGCTCGCCGAGCCGGCCCTGGTGGACGAGGAGCCACTTGACCCGGGCGTCGGCGGGGAGCTCCTCGATGATGTCGTAGTCGGCCTCGGCGAGGAACTCCTGGGACCAGTGCATGAACGCGTCGCGATAGTCGTCGTCCGCGTCCGGGAGAACCTTGAGGTGCAGCATGAGGTCGGACTTGAGGCAGGCGAGATCGTACTTGCGCTTGTGCTCACGGAACTGGCGCGAGCGGTGCTGCCCGAGGAACCGGCTCACCGACTGCACGGCGGCGACACGGTCACGCAGGTTGGACACCTCGGTGTGGCGCTGGGTGATGGACGGGGCCGCGCCACCGTCGCGGCGGCGCCAGAAGTAGACGATGTCCGTGATGACGTCGACCTTGCTCGCCCGGAAGTGCGCGAACATGTTCACCCACGAGTCCTCGTAGAGGACGCCTTCGGGGAACTCGATGAAGTGGTGGTCCCAGAACGACCGGCGGAACACCTTGTTCCACACCGTGCGGTCGTAGATCAGGGCCTCGAAGCGCGTTATGTGCGTGCCTTTGCGGTCCCGCTGCATGGGGCCCTTGTGGAGCGGTGACTGCCACTTCTTGGTGGAGTTCATCATCTGGACATTGCCGGAGACGAAATCCGATTCCGATTCGGTCAGCGTGCGGACGAGCAACTCGTAGGCGTATTCGGGGATGACGTCGTCGCCGTCCGCGAACACCAGGAACTCACCGTCGGGATGCATGGCTCGGAGCCCGGTGTTGCGCGCGTGCCCGGGGCCGTGCGACTCCTGGCGGATCAGCCGGAAGCGCGGGTCGGCCGTGCAGAAGCTCTGGGCGATCGCCGTGGAGGTGTCCGTGGAACCGTCATCCACCATGATCACTTCGAAGTCGCGGAAGGTCTGTCGCGCGATGGACTCCAGGCACTCCGTGAGGTAGGTCTCAACGTCCTGAAACGGAACGATGACACTCAAACGGGGCCCAGCGGCCATACTTCACACTCCGGTTCGAGGCAGGAGTAACCACCTGCGCGACAACAACTTCCCAACCACCGCACACCGCCCCCGACGAATCCCCGTCGACTCGAAGATCGGGCACACCCCCGTCGATCGCCTGCGGATCAGCTCTCGAACTGTTGCGTCAGACGCAAATCTTAAGTGAACGTTAAAAGATGTCAATGTGCAGATCCTGCGCACAGCTCGACAATGAGCTCGACACTTCCACGTGACATGCGCCATACTCCGCCGCGCACAACCTTCCAGGGCGCTCGGCGATCTCCTCTTACCGGCATCCACGCAGGGGAAAGCGCCATGGGGGTCGGCGGACCGCGTGCGGGGGTGCCGGAATCAGAGTCTTCGCCACTCGGAGAGCGTCAGGCCCGGGTCGTCCGTCTGCCGGGCCACCCTCGGGATGCCGTCATCGTCGACGACCACCATCACGACCCGGCCGTAGACGTCCAGGGCCAGAGCCGGCGGCACGAGACACCGCACGCCCGTGTCGGACCACCAGACACCGTTCCCCTCGTCCTCGGTGACGCCCACCCCGACCACGGCGCTTCCGTCGATGCCGCGATGGGCCAGCACCGTGCAGTCGTATCCGTCCAGGAGCGCGCGGAGCGCGGTGTGCGGGCCGTCGCCCGGCACCCCTCCCAAGGCCGTCGGCCAGGCCCCCTCCCGGTAGGCCACCACTCCGTGGCCCGCGGGATCGGTCCAGTAGTAGGTGGGCCGGTCCGGCCCCGTTTCCAGGACCGCCACCGAACCCGGTGCCGCCGCGAGGCGCGCCGGCCGCCCCTCGCCGAGCGCCCCGCCCGGGGCCTGCTGGGACCAGTGCAGGATGCCGTCCGCCGTGGTGGCGAACAGTTCGATACGGCCGGACGCGAGGGCGATCGCCGCGAGGGTCGATGCGATGCCGCTGCCCCGACGGTCGTTCCAGGGCCGCCACTTGCCGTCGCTCTGCTCGCGGCGCAGGGCCAGCCCGCCATCCGCGTTACGGACGAAGATGTGGACCATGCCCGAGGGCGTCACCACGACCGCGGGCTCCCCGAGCCGGCCGGCCGGCTCCGCGTCCTTGTGCGGATTCCCGAGGGAACGCCACTCGGAGACCGGGCGGCCCGTCTGATACTGGATGGCGTACACGACGTCGACGACGGTCCGCCCGTCGGCCTTCCGCCGCTCACGGCGGCCGACGAAGTGCACGTACGCGTTGACGTCCTGCGTCACCGAGAGGTGGGTGAGGCCGGCGATCGGGACCAGGACGGGCTGCCCCCAGTCCTTCGCCCCCGGCCGCGTCTCGGTCCAGCGCCGGAGTCCGCCCTCCGCCGGAGCGTAGACGGTGAGGCTCCCGTCCCTGCCCTTGGCGAGCCAGATTCCCCGCAGTGTGCCGACGCCGGGAGCGACCGTGGCAGCCGGGCGGACAGTCCGTCCGAGCATCGTTCCGAGTCACCTTCCAGACGTTCGACCCATGGCACGTGATTTCGAATCGAACTCATCCTAGACCCTCACAGCGAGCGAACAGATGGTGCTCAGGAGATGAAGATCCCTGGCGATCGAACGCCGCCATGACGACCGCGCGACCGTCCGGCGCACCACGGGACTCGCACGAGCGCTCGACCAGTTGTCTATAGTTCTCCGCACCACGCATGTCGGACCGGCCCCTCCCCCCACCCGAGTCCACCCGCCACAGCCCCACGGGGCCGCGAGACCTAGGGACTCGAAACAGGATGAGCAACGACGTCATGCCTCCGGGCCCGCGTGCCTCCCGACGCGCGGCCAAGCCGCGCAAGCGCCGCCGCGGACTCAAGATCACGCTCGGTGTCCTGCTCGTCCTGCTGCTCGCCGCCGGCGGAACCGTGTACTGGCTCTACAGCCAGCTCGACGGGAACATCAAGGGCGTCGACATCAACAAGGCGCTCGGTGAGGACCGTCCGGAGAAGCTGCCCACCAGCGGGCAGAATCTGCTGGTCCTGGGCTCGGACTCGCGTGCCGGGGCGGAGAACAAGGAGCTGGGCGGCGGCGGGGGTGTCAGCGGTGCGCGCTCCGACACCGCGATGGTGGTGCACATACCCGAGGGCCGGTCGAAGGCCGTCGCCGTCTCCATACCGCGCGACACCCTGGTGACCCGGCCCGAGTGCGTCGGGGACAACGGGTCCACGGTGTCCGCCAAGGAACGCGTCATGTTCAACTCCGTCTACGCGCAGGTCGGCCCGGCCTGTGTGGTGAAGACGGTGGAGAAGATGTCCGGCGTCCGCATCGACCACTACCTGGAGATCAACTTCGCCGGGTTCAAGGACCTGGTCGACGCCATCGGCGGGGTCACCGTCGACGTACCGCAGGACATCGACGACAAGGCCTCCGGGCTGAGCCTCACCGCGGGGCCGCAGAAGCTGAACGGCACCGAGTCCCTGGCGTACGTCCGGACCCGGCACGGCATCGGCGACGGCAGCGACCTGGGCCGCATCGGGCTCCAGCAGCAGTTCCTGATGGCCCTGCTGAGCGAGGTCAAGTCGCAGAATCTGCTGGGCAGTCCGGCGAACTCGTACAAGATCGCCAAGTCGGCCACCAAGTCGCTCACGACCGACTCGGGGCTCGCGTCGCTCACCTCGCTGGCGGAGTTCGCCCGCTCGATGAACGGCGTCGACCCGGCCTCGATGGAGACGATCATGCTGCCGGTGGCGTACGACAAGATCGACAAGGCCCGGGTGATCGCGGCCGAGCCGCAGGCGGGCCGGCTGTGGAAGGCGATCCGCGAGGACACCGCGATCCCCGAGGACGCGAAGAAGTCCCCCGCCACCGGGGGCTGAGGCCCCGTCGTACCGCGCCGCCCGTGACACCCTGCCGGGATGAGCAAGGACGATGCGGTGCTGGTGATCGTGGACGCCGCCAACGTGGTCGGTTCCGTGCCCGACGGATGGTGGCGGGACCGGCGCGGGGCGGCGGCGCGGTTGCGTGACTCGCTGGTCCCGTACGCGTCGGCCGGGCTGCCGGGGCTGCCCGGCCCTGTCGAGCTGGTGCTCGTCGTGGAAGGGGCCGCCCGGGGCGTCGCCTCCGTGGCCGGGGTGCGGGTCGACTCGGCCCCCGGCAGCGGCGACGATCTGATCGCGGAGCTGGCGGCCGGGGCCGCCCCGGACCGGGACTGCGTCGTCGTCACCGCCGACCGGGGACTGCGGCAGCGGGTCGAGACGTACGGGGCCCGCTGTGTGGGACCCCGTACGGTACGGCCGTCGCCGGACGCGTAGCGCTCCCCGGCCCGTACCTTCTGAGTCCGGGT
This sequence comes from Streptomyces sp. McG3, assembly GCF_018619185.1. Lineage (GTDB taxonomy): Bacteria > Actinomycetota > Actinomycetes > Streptomycetales > Streptomycetaceae > Streptomyces. The sequence continues at coordinate 16,428 of NZ_JAAXYC010000133.1, forward strand.
TCTCCGGCCCGTACGTTCAAAGGCATACCTCCCCGGCCCGTACCTCTGAGTCCGGCTCCCCGGCCCGTACCTTCCGAGGCATGCTTCTCCGGCCCGAACCATCCGAGGCCGGCCTCCCCGGCCCGTACCTCTGAGTCCGGCTCCCCGGCCCGTACCCCCTGATGCTCGGCTTTCTGGTCCGTAGCTCCTGATGCACAGTGCCTGCGGTCCACAGCTCCTGATGCCGCTTCTCGGGCCCGTACGTTCCGAGGCTCTGCCTCCGGGCCGGGGCGCGCCGGCCCTCGTCGCGCGCGGCCGCGCCCGCCCACCGCGCCCGGCCGCCCTTCCCGGCCTCCCGGCCGTGCGCCGACGTGCGGTGGGCCGACACGTGTCCACGGTCCGGTACCGAGCCCCCGCACCGGATTCCCGTGCTGCGACGTGCCCGTGTCATGGGCCGTATACCGGCGTCGGGCCGACGATCAGGCGTTCCCATACCGCGCGTCCGTACGTTCCTTCTCAGCCGGTGCAACCGACACCGTCGACAGAGGAGAAGAACATGCCTGAGAACCAGAGCCAGGAGCCGACCGAGTCCGAGGACTTCGAGGTCGTCGCGCACAGCGAGGACGGCGAGGACGAGGCGGGCAACTGCCTCACCAACAACAGCGACATGCTGCAGTAACTCGCCCCGTCGAGTCCTGTGCACCGCACGGGCCTCCGGAGCTCGGAGAGATCGTTCCGAGCGACGGAGGCCCGGCCGCCGTCAGGCCCGGCCGCGTCACGCGCCCGGCCGCCGTGCGGCCCTCGCCCTGTCGGCCCTCCCGCCCGTTTCGGGCCGCCACCGCCCGCCACGCCACGAGGGAGCACCGAGTGACCCCCGCCGCCCTGCCGGCCCAGCGCCGGCGCCCGCACCGGGCCCCGCAGCACGGGGTGCGGGAGCTCCCGGCACCGGCCGCTCCGCTCCGGCACGCCTTGTCCGGCATCCGGCCGGCCCGTCCCCGCCGGGGGTCATCGTGAGGATCCTGCTGTGTCCGCTCAGCGACGGCGGCTACCTCTACCCGACGATCGCGGCCGGCCGTGAGCTCCGGCGGCGCGGCCATCACGTCAGCGTGCTGGGCAGGTCCGGCGCCGCCTCGGTCGCCGCCGACGCCGGACTGCCGTTCGCGGCGACGGAGGACTTCGGCGAACGGCGCGCGTTCTCCGTCGCGTGGTGGGGCACCTCCGCCATGGCGCAGTACCGGGCGACCGTGCGCGCCGCCCGCGCGGACCGGGCCGACCTGCTCATCACCTCCGTGCTGTGCCACGGCACCCTGCTCGCCGCCGAGGTGCTCGGCCTTCCCGTGGCGGTCGTCGGGCTCTCGGTCCACCTCTGGGACTACCGGACGGGCGGGGACGACGAGCCGCCGCTGGGCAGGCCCCGGCGGAACCGGACCCGTGAGATGCGTCAGCAGTACGCCGAGGTGCGGGAACAGGCGGGGCTTCCGGCGCGCGGCTCCCGGTGGGGGGACGACCCGCTGCCGGGCGACGCCCTGCTGCTGCGCGGCGACCCGGAGCTGGAGTACCCGGGCACCGAACTGCCCGACCGGGTCGTGCACGTGGGGCCGCTGCGCTGGGAGCCGACGCCCGGACCGGGCGAGGTCGACGCGGTCAGGGAACGGGTGGCGCGGTCCGGGAAGCCTGTGGTGTACGTCCACCTCGGGCGCGTGTTCGAGGGCGGCAGCCGGTGGCCCCACCTCAACGAGACCTTCACCGGCGGCCGGTTCCAGGCCGTGGTGGAGCAGGGCCGCTCCCCGAGCCCCGAACCCGCCCCGGGCGCCGACATCCTGACGGTGCGCAAGCCGTGGATGGGCCCGCTGATCGACCTGGCCGACCTGGTGGTGACCAGCGGCACATCCGCCCCCGTACTGGCCGCCCTGCTGCGCGGCCGCCCCCTCGCGGCCTCGCCCAACGGATCCGAGCAGCCGCTGCTCACCGGCGCCTGTATGCGGGCCGGCGTGGGCGTGCACCTGCCGAAATCCGCGCTGTCGGACTGGCCGGCGCTGCTGGACTCCGCGTGGCGGGACGACGCCCTGCGGGACCGCGCCCGGACCCTCGGCCGGAGGCTGGCAGCGGTGGACGGCGCCGCCCGTGCGGCCGACGTCGTCGAGCGGCTGGCCCAGCACTCCGTGATCCCGAAGGAGGACCATGACTACGCGAACGTCAGCCCCTGACACGGACGGCGGGACAGCCGCCGCCGAGGAGACCGTCGCGATCCTGGCCGCGGGTACGGGGCGGTGGCTGGGGCTCCATGCCGGCCGTCTCGACTCCCCGGCCGGCCGCGCCGAACTGCCCGTGACCCCACGGGTGAAGGCCCTCCTGCAACTCGCGCTGCTCTGCCGCTGCTGGCAGAGGGCCGCGCCGGACGACATCGCCCTGGCGACCGTGCTCGCGGTCGTGGAACATGCCTGGCGACAACCGGACTTCCCGCATCTCCTCGCCCATTCCCCCGACAGCGCTCGGCCGTTCGGTCTGATCTGGGCCGCCCTGGCACCGGCCGGGTCCGTCACCGACGCCCGACGCGGCGTGCTCGACCGGTTGTCCGCCGACGGCTATCTGACGCCGCGCCGCAAGTCGTCCTACCTCCACCTGGGCACCAGGTTCTACGCCGAACTCGCGGGCCTCGGGCACCAACTGGCTTCGTACGAGGAGCTGTACGCGTGCAGCATGCTGGCGCGCGCCGAAGGTGTGCCGGTGGCCGAACTGGACGTCTGCCAGGTGACGGACACCGTGTTCTACCTATCCGACTACGGCTTCCGCGACACCGGCCTGGACGCGGAGGACCGGGAGCGGGCGCTGCGCGTGGTGGAGCGGCTCACCGACCACTGCGTACGCGAGGACGCGTGGGAGTACGCGGCCAAGCTGCTGCTCGCCCAGCACTGCCTGGGCTCTGACCCGCTGCGAACGCCTTCCGGGACGGCGGCCCTCGGAATGCTCGCCGGGGCCCGGTCGCCGGACGGGTCGATACCCGGCAAGACCGCCCGGGGACGGGCCCCGGCGTCCGCCCCTCCCCAGCAGTACTTCCGGTGGGCCTATCAGCCGACGCTCGTCACCGCGCTGACGACGCTGCTGCTCGCCTACGGCCGCCGCCCCCACCCCGTTCCGACCACGGCACCATCCACAGCTCGGAGGACGCGATGAGCCTGCAACAGGTCCAACTCCCGGACGGCGCACGCCTCCTCGAAGGCAGACGCAACTGGTGGTTCCTCGGCCGGGGCGGGGTCGTCCGCCTCGGCGGCCGGCACGTCACCCCCGAGGGTGACCTGCGGCCCGACGCGGAGCGCCGGCTGCGCGAGCGCGGCATGTTCGCCGCCCCGCCGGTCCGCTCGTACGCGCTGACCGTCCTCACCAGCACCAACTGCAACCTGGGCTGCGGATACTGCTTCCAGAACACCGCCCAGGACACCACGGACGGCAGCCGTCCGCCCAGGATCGCCCGGACCCGTCTCACCTCGGAGACCATCACTTCGATCCTCGGGTTCACCGAGCGGCAGATGGCCGCGGCCGAACTGGACAGGCTGCGGATCCTCCTGTTCGGCGGGGAGCCCCTGCTCAACCCGCGCGGCTGCCTGGAACTGCTGGAGCGGGCCTCGGGCATCGGGATGACGTCGGCCTGGATGATCTCCAACACCACCCTGCTCACCCCACGGCTCGCGCGGCAGCTCTCCGGCCTCGGGCTCGACTCCGTACAGGTCACCTTCGACGGCGACCGCGCCGACCATGACCGCATCCGGGTCAACAGGGCCGACAACGGCGGCACTTACGACAGGATCGTCCGCAACATCGTCGCGGCGAGCGAGGTCACGCCGATCCGGTGGACCCTGCGGGTCAACGTCTCCCAGGAGACCTTCGGCGGGGTCGACGCGCTCATCGACCGGCTCGCGGCGCAGCTGGACCCCTCCCGGTGCGCGCTGTACTTCGCGCGGGTCGGTGACGTGGGCATCGGATACGCCAACGACCTTCTGCACACGGGCGAGCTCTCGGCCCACTTCACCCGGTGGCAGCGCCGGGCGCTCGAACTCGGCTTCAGGGTGAGCCGTCCGGGCGCCCGCCGGCCCTGCCTCACCTGCGGCCACACCGAAGGCCGCTACGGCGCGGTGATCAGCGCGGACGGGACCCTGGCCAGCTGCTGGGAGACCGCGGGCAAACCCGACTGGGAGGTCGGCACGGTGGCCGATGGGTACCGGCCCGCCGAGGCGACCCGCGACCGCTGGATCTCCTGCGAGGACCTCTACCGCTACGACGAGGACACCCGCAACCTCATGCGGTTCCGCGACGACGTGGACGCCACCCTGCTCGACTACCTGGACGAGACGGAGCGCCTGTAGCCATGACGTCATCTCTCGACCAGCTCTCCGCCGGCACGCTCGACTGGTTGGGAGCGAACCTGGACCACTTCGACCCGTACGCGGCCGACGCGGGGACGGCGACGCACCGGCAGGCGAAGGCCGTACTGGAACTGGCGCTGCTGTGCCACTGCTCGCCCCGGCCCGGCGGATCCCACGACGAGCGGCTGGACGGGGCGAGGGCCCTCCTGCGCAAACTCTGGCAGCGCCCGGAGTTCCCGCGGCTCTTCGACGCCCACCCCCCTTCCGCCCCCACCTACGG
>NZ_JAAXYC010000134.1 GCF_018619185.1 Streptomyces sp. McG3
CCGCCACCCCCTCCGGCGGTACCCGGACCCGGCCCGGACGCGGCGGAGATCAGCCCTCGCAAGGTCCGCATGGTCTTCCTCGGGCTGATGCTCACCCTGCTGCTCGCGGCGCTCGACCAGATGATCGTCGCCACCGCCCTGCCGAAGATCGTCGGTGAGCTGCACGGCCTGGAGAAGATGTCCTGGGCGGTCACCGCCTACCTCCTCGCCTCCACCATCGTCCTGCCGCTCTACGGCAAGCTCGGCGACCTCTTCGGCCGCAAGAGCGTCTTCCAGTTCGCCATCGTGGTCTTCATCATCGGCTCCGCCCTCGCGGGCTGGTCGCGCACCATGGACGAGTTGATCGCCTTCCGCGCCCTCCAGGGCATCGGCGGAGGCGGCCTCATGATCGGCGTCCAGGCGATCATCGCGGACATCGTCCCGCCCCGGGAGCGCGGCCGCTACATGGGCCTCATCGGCGCGGTCTTCGGCCTCGCCTCGGTCGCCGGCCCGCTGCTGGGCGGGTTCTTCACCGACCACGTCTCCTGGCGCTGGTGCTTCTACATCAACGTCCCCTTCGGCCTGGTCACCCTGGCCGTCATCGCCGTCGTCCTCAAACTGCCCAAACCCGCGGTCCGGCCCCGGCTCGACGTCCTGGGCGCGGTCCTCCTGGCCGTCGCCTCCACCTGTCTGGTGCTGGTCACCAGCTGGGGCGGCACCGAGTACGCCTGGGGATCGCGCACCATCCTGGGGCTCGCGGCCGGCGCGGTCGTCACGGCGGTGCTCTTCGTCGCCGCCGAACACCGGGCCGCAGAACCGATCATTCCGCTGCGGCTGTTCCGCGACTCCGTCTTCAACGTCACCGGTCTGGTCGGCGCGGTCGTCGGCATCGCGCTCTTCGGGGCGGCCAGCTACCTGCCGACCTACCTCCAGATGGTCGACGGTGCCAGCGCCACCGAATCCGGGCTGCTGATGCTCCCGATGATGATGGGCATCGTCGGCGGTTCCATCGTCTCCGGCCAGCTCATCACCCGCACCGGCCGCTACCGGATCTACCCGATCGTCGGCAGTGCCGTCTCGGTGGTCGGCATGTGGCTGCTGTCCCTGCTGGAGGCGGACACCTCCCCCCTGGCGTACAGCTTCTACCAGGCCGTCCTCGGCACCGGCATCGGACTGGTCATGTCCGTCCTCGTGCTCGCTGTGCAGAACTCCGTACGCCCCTCGGACCTCGGCACCGCGACCAGCGCCAACAACTACTTCCGGCAGATCGGCGGCAGCGTCGGCGCGGCGATCTTCGGCACGCTGTTCGCCGGGCGGCTCTCCGACGCGCTCGGGGTGCGCCTGCCCGCCGGTGCGGAGCTGCCCGATCCCGAGTCGATCACCCCGCAGATCGTCCACGCGATGGAGCCCGCGCTGCGCGACGCCTACATCCAGGCGTACGTCGACGCGATGCCGCGCATCTTCCTGTACCTCGTGCCGGTGCTCGTGCTCGGCCTGATCCTCGCCTTCTTCCTCAAGGAGAAACCGCTGGTGTCCCACCACAGCCCCGAAGCCGCCGCCGAGGCCATGACCTCTCCGATCCCCGCCGCCCGCGCCGACTTGGGCCGGCCCGCCTCCGGCTACCTCTCCGGCGTCCCGGTCCACGGGAGCGTCCAGCACCCCGACGGCACCACCGTCCCCCGCGCCGCCCTCACCCTCATCGACGTCCAGGGGCGGCAGATCGGGCGCGGGGCCAGCGGCGAGGACGGGCGGTACGCGCTGAGCGTCCCCGGCGCGGGTTCCTACGTCCTGATCGCCGCCGCGGGCGGACACCAGCCGCAGGCCGTCAGCGTCACCGTGGGCGAGCGCCCCGTCGAGCTGGACGTGGTGCTCGGCGGCGCCGGACGCCTCGCCGGATCCGTCCTCACCCCCGACGGGGCCCCGGTACGCGACGCGGCCGTCACCCTCACCGACGTACGCGGGGAGGTCGTCGCCTCCACCCGCACCGGTCACGAGGGCGGCTATGTCATCGGCGAACTGGTCGCCGGCGAGTACACGCTCGCCGCCAGCGCCCCCGCCTTCCGCCCCGCCGCCCTCCCGGTCAGCGTCCAGGCCGCCCGGGAGACCCGGCAGGACATCGAGCTGGCGGGCGGGGCCGTCCTGCGCGGCGTCGTCCGGGCCACCGGCGGACGCCCCGTCGAGGACGCCCGGGTCACCCTGCTCGACGCGGCGGGCAACGTGGTGGACACCCTCACCACCGGGCCCGACGGATCGTTCCGGTTCGTCGACCTGTCGTCCGGCGAGTACACCGTGATTGCCGCCGGATACCCGCCGGTTGCCACCGTCCTCCAGGTCGCGGGCGGCGGCCGCACCGAACGCGATCTCCAGCTCGGCCACGAGGACTGAGACGTACGGGACCGAGACGTACGGGACCGAGACGACGTACGGGAACGAGGCGTACCGGAACGAGGCGTACGGGAGCGGGCCGGAACCCCGGAGCCGGTCCGGTGTGGCTCCGGGGCTCAGCTCACCGCCGGTCCGGCGGGAGCCGGCCCCGGCTCCCGTACGGGCGGCTCCCCGGCCGGCTCCCGCAGCGGGTCCTCCCGCACCAGCCGCATCAGCGCCCGCGCCCCCGGGCTCAGGCTCCGCGCCGCCGGAAGCACCACCACGCTCTCGTACACCGGCCGGCGGGCGCCCGTCAGCTCCACGGCGACCAGCCGGGCCGCCTCCGGCTTGCGGGAGAAGTGGTGCGGCACCACCGCGATCCCCAGCCCCTCCTGCACCAGCTCCAGCAGGCTGTGCACATCGTTGACCTCCAGACCCACCGTCCGGCGCACCCCCGCCGCCGCGAACGCCTCGTCGGCGGCCCGCCGGGGACCCCAGTCCGGATGGAAGTCGATGAACGACGCCCCCGGCAGCTCCTCCCACCCCACCTCCGGCCGCCCGGCGAACGCGTGCCCCGCCGCGCACAGCAGCACCATCGGCTCCCGGGCCAGCGGCACCAGCTCCCCGCGCCACTCCGCCGGGCTGACCGTCGCGGCGAACGCCAGGTCGAGGCGCCCGCCCGCCACGCCGTCCAGCAGGCTGCTGGTGCCCTCCTGCCGCAGCCTCAGCTCCATGTGCGGATGTTCCCGGTGGAACGCCGCCAGCAGCCGCGCCGGGCTCACCCCCGCCACGCACTGCTCGACCCCGACCGTCAGCGTCCCGCGCAGCAGCCCCCGTACGGCGTCGACCGCGTCCCGCGCCGCCCGCGCGCCCGCCAGTGTGCGCTCCGCCTCCACCAGCAGCGCCCGCCCGGCCTCGGTGAGCCGGACCGTGCGCGTGGTGCGGCTGAACAACGGGGTCCGCAGCTCCTGCTCCAGCGCCCGTACGGAGGCGGAGAGCCCGGACTGCGACACGGCGAGGCGCTCGGCGGCGCGGGTGAAGTGCTGCTCCTCGGCGACGGCGACGAAGTGCTCCAGCTGACGCAATTCCATGATTGAGCAATCTAGGCGATGAATCCGAGCGGAATCTCCTGTTGGACTGCTGGATCCATCTGCGGAAGCCTGGGCCGGGTGCTCGCCGGTCCCGGCGAGCCACCCCCGTACCCCTCCCGCGGAGCCCGTATGTACCTCCCGTCCGCCGACCGCTACTCCGCCATGCCCTACCGGCGCACCGGACGCAGCGGTCTGAAGCTGCCCGCGCTCTCCCTCGGCCTCTGGCACAACTTCGGAGGCGACAGGACGCCCGAGACGCAGGGCGCCATCCTGCGCCGCGCCTTCGACCTCGGCATCACCCACTTCGACCTGGCGAACAACTACGGGCCGCCGCCCGGCTCCGCCGAACTCACCCTGGGCCGGGCCCTGGCGACGGACTTCGCCCAGCTGCGCGACGAGATCGTCATCTCCACCAAGGCCGGCTACCACATGTGGGAGGGGCCGTACGGGGAGTGGGGCTCGCGGAAGTACCTGCGCTCCTCGCTCGACCGGAGCCTGAAGCGTCTGGGCGTGGAGTACGTCGACATCTTCTACTCCCACCGGCCCGACCCCGAGACCCCGCTCGAAGAGACCATGGGCGCCCTCGACTCCGCCGTACGGCAGGGCAAGGCGCTGTACGTCGGTCTGTCCAACTACTCCGCCGCGCAGACCCGCGAGGCCGCCGCGATCCTCAAGGACCTCGGCACCCCGCTGCTCATCCACCAGCCCCGCTACTCGATGCTCGACCGCCGCATCGAGGACGACGGGCTGCCGGACGTCCTGGACGAGCTGGGCGCCGGGTCCATCGCGTACTCGCCGCTGGAGCAGGGGATTCTGACCGACCGCTATCTGAACGGCATTCCGGCCGGGTCCCGGGCAGCGGGTGCCAGCCCCTTCCTGAACGCCGACGCCGTCACCCCGCGGCTGGTGGAGCGGCTGCGCGCGCTGGACGCCCTGGCGAAAGAGCGCGGCCAGTCGCTCGCGCAGCTGGCCCTGGCGTGGGTGCTGCGCGGCGGCCGGCTCACTTCCGCCGTCGTCGGCGCGAGCAGCGTTGCCCAGCTGGAGAACAGCGTCGAGGCCGCCCGGAACCTGGACTTCACCGAGGACGAGCTGTCCCGGATCGAGGAGCTGCTGCGGGACAGGACGGGCTGACGGCGCTCAGGCGCGCGAGGGCGGTACGGCCGGAGAGGGCGGTAGCGCCGGCGAGGCCGGCAGGACGTGCTCGCCGGCCTTGTCCGTGCTCAGGCACAGCGAGCAGACCATGGCCTCGTGCGCCGGGCAGGCCGCCAGGTCGGGGCGTTCGTACGACTGCCGGCAGACGTGGCAGTCGTAGGTGACCGCGCTCGGGTTGCCCTCGGCGTCCAGCAGCGGCTCCGGGATGCCGTCGTCGCTCCGGCGCAGGTAGTACCTGCCCCGGGTGACGACCGCCATGACCGGGGTGAGGACGAAGGCGATCACGACGGCCGCGACGGGGGAGTACGGCTGGAGCGTGTCCCCGAAGGCGTGGAAGTACATCGCGATGGACAGCCCGGAGGCGACGGTGAACGCGGTCACGCCGACCGGGTTGACCGCGTAGAGCATGCCCCGGCGGAACTCCGGCGCGTGCGGGGACAGCTTCAGCAGGTACTTGTTGACCCCGATGTCGGTGGCGACGGTGACCACCCAGGCGATGGCGCAGTTCGAGTAGAAGCCCAGGATGCTGTTGAGGAAGCTGAACATGTCGGCCTCCATCAGGATCAGCGCGAACGCCAGGTTGACCAGGACGAAGACCATGCGGCCCGGGTAGTGCTTGGTGACGCGGGTGAAGGAGTTGGTCCACGCCAGCGAGCCGGAGTACGCGTTCGTCACGTTGATCTTGATCTGGCTGATCACCACCAGCACCACGGCCAGCGGGACCACCAGCCAGGACGGCATCATCGCGTCGAACGCCCCGCGGAACTGCTGGATCGGCTCGGTCGCCGCGGCCGGTCCCACCTCGGAGAGGATGTAGACGGCCAGGAAGACCCCGATGGCCTGCTTGAGCGCGCCGAGCACCACCCAGCCGGGACCGGCCATGACCACCGCCGTCCACCAGCTACGCCTGTTCGCACCGGTCTTCGGCGGCATGAAGCGCAGGTAGTCGATCTGTTCACCGATCTGCGCGATGAGGGAGAGGCAGACGCCCGCGCCGAGGAGCACGGACGCGGTGTTGACCCCGCCCTCGCCGTCGGTGCCCGCATAGGCGAGGAAACTGTCGACGGTGCCCGGTTCGGTGGCGACCAGGTAGACCAGCGGGCCGACCATCAGCAGCAGCCAGATCGGTGTGGTCCACACCTGGAGCTTGCTGAGCGCCTTCATGCCGTAGACGACGAGCGGGATGACCATGAGCGTGGAGACGGCGTAGCCCAGCCACAGCGGCAGCCCGAACCCGAGCTTGAGGCCCTGGGCCATGATCGCGCCTTCGAGGGCGAAGAAGATGACGGTGAAGCTGGCGAAGATGACGCCGGTGAGGACCGAGCCGTAGTAGCCGAAGCCGGAGCCCCGGGTGATCAGGTCCAGGTCGATGTTGTAGCGGGCGGCGTAGTAGGCGAGCGGGAAGCCGGTGATGAAGATGAGCGCCGCCGCGACGGTGATCGCGACCAGGGCGTTGCCGGTGCCGTGGGCCATGGCGATCCCGGCGCCGATGGAGAAGTCGGCCATGTACGCGATACCGCCCAGCGCGGTGGTCGCCACGACCATCGGGGTCCAGCGGCGGTAACTGCGCGGCGCGAAGCGGAGGGTGTAGTCCTCCAGCGTCTCCCGCACCGCCTGACCGGTGTCCGGTGCGGCGGGCGGTGCGGGGTCCGGTGGGGCCGGTTCGGCGAGCTGTGTGCGGGTGTCCATGGCGGGCGACGGTAGGCAGCCGCCGTTACCCTCGCGTACGGCCGGTGTGACGGGGGAGTTTCGGCACGCTCACAGGCCGCTGACGAGGCATCAGGGCAGGTCGTCGGGGTATGGCGTCAGGGGGCGATGCCCACCCCGTCGATCCGGCCCCAGGCCCGCTCCCGCGCCGCGGTCATGGCGGGCCAGGCGAGCCCGCCGGGCCGGGGCAGCACCCGGGAGGCGTAGGGGGACGGCCGGAACTCCGGATCGTAGAAGCAGCCCGTGCCGCGGCTCCGGTCGAAGACGGCGCACGACGCGGCCAGCGAGCGCGGGGTGGGCTGGTGGCCGGTGCGGGCCCAACGGTCCAGCGCGGCGATGGAGTTGGCGTACTCTGCACTGCTCAGCCCGCTGTGCTCGCTCTCCCGGGTGAAGGTCTGCACGAGCCGGTGCTCCCGGCCCGCGCCCCGCAGCGTGGCCCGGTAGGCGGACTCGTGCTCGACGAACGCCGTGGGGTCGTCGATCGCGTGCAGCGTGAGGACGGGCAGGGCCACCCGCCCGGTGAGGTCGCTGTCCCAGGAGAGGTCCCGGCGCGCGGCGGGGTCCGCCGAGAACCGTTCCACGCCCGCGTTCAGCGCCCGGTCGTCGTGCGAACCGGCGTACCGGACCCCCCGGTTGGAGAAGGGGTTACGGCCGCCCAGCCGGGTCGAGACGATGTCGCGGAAGGTGAACGTCGCGAACCGCAGATGCGACTCCAGGGAACGCTCCGGAATCCCGGTGACGGCCAGGATGTCGTCGAGGTTGCGCTGCTGGAGCGCGGTCCGCTCCGCCGGGCCGGCGTCGAACCCCGTGCACTCCCGCAGCCGGGCGCTCAGCCCGGCGGACGTCATCGTGGAGTCCGGTCGCAGCCCCTGCCACAGGGGGTACCGGGGCTCGGTGGGGCGCGGGTGGTTGCCGCAGTAGTACTGGTAGACCACGCGCAGGTCCACCCGGTAGTCGTAGCCGCGCGAACCACCGCCCAGGACGCCGTTGGTCAGCAGCACCCCGTCGTACGCCCCCGGTTTCGTGCCGTACGTCTCCGCGACCTTGGCGGCCACGTTGCCGCCCCAGGACTGGCCGTGCACATAGGTCCGCTCCGGCTTCCCGAACCGGTCGAGGAACACCCGGCGGACGCTCTCGGTGTCGGCCGCCGCCATCCGGGTCCCGTAGCCGCCGCGGCGGTAGGAGGAGCCGGCCCAGGCGTACCCCTCCTCGACCATGACGGCCCAGCGCTCCAGGTCCTCGGTGGAGCGGGCCGGGTCCGAGGCGTCGCCCAGGTCCGGCCCGCCGTGCGCGTGCACCACCAGCGAGCCGTTCCAGCGGGTGGGGACGGCGAGCGCGTAGTGCGCCCCGTTCCCGTCCTGTCCCGTGTAGCACCGCGCCTTTCCGGCCAGCGCCGCCGGGCAGTCGGCGACGACGGGGGGCCCGGCCTGGTCGGGCGCCGCGGGGGTCGCCGGAGCCTTGCCCGCCGCGCCGAGGAGCAGGGCCGCGACCGTGGCGGCCAGCGCGGCGGAGCGGAACCGGTGCCGGCGGTACAGCGGGCGTACGGGGGCGGGCACGTGGGGGGAGTTCACGGGGCGGCTCCTGGCTGTCTGCCCGGCGCGGGTGTGCGCCGGGATGCCGGGATGCTAGGAAGCGCCGCCCCCGGGGGAGAAGCCCCGCGCGCGTTGCGTTCATAGTGTTCGCCCCGGGCGCCCGACGAGGGCCACCTGCGGAGCGGCGGAGGGAGGGTCGGCGGGAGCAGGAGCGGGAGGGCCGACGGGACCACTGGAGGGACCTTCGGCGGACTGGACCTCTGACGGGCCGCCCCTCCCTGGCCCGCGCCGCTCCCGGCGCGTACGGTGTGGCGGCATGAAGATCCTCATCAGCGCGGACATGGAAGGCGCCACCGGAGTGACCTGGCCGGCCGACGTGCTGCCGGGGACGCCGCAGTGGGAGCGCTGCCGGTCGATGTTCACCTCCGACGTGAACGCGGCGGCGCTCGGCTTCTACGACGGCGGCGCCGACGAGGTCCTGGTCAACGAGGCCCACTGGTCGATGCGCAACCTGCTGCTGGAGCACATGGACGAACGCGTCCAGATGCTCACCGGCAAGCACAAGTCGCTGTCCATGGTCGAGGGCATCCAGCACGGCGACGTGGACGCGGTGGCCTTCGTCGGCTACCACACCGGAGCCGGCACGGAGGGCGTCCTCGCCCACACCTATCTCGCCAACTCCATCACCGGCGTCTGGATCAACGACGTCCGCGCGAGCGAGGGGCTGCTCAACGCGCACGTCGCCGCCGAGTACGGCGTGCCCGTCGTCCTCGTCACCGGCGACGACCTGACCTGCGTGGACGCCGAGGGATACGCCCCCGACGCGCGGAAGGTCGCCGTCAAGGACCACGTCTCCCGTTACGCCGCGGTGTGCCGCACCCCCGCCCGTACCGCCGCCGACATCAGGGCGGCGGCGAGGACGGCCACCGCGCTCGCGGGGCGTCGGGACCCCGTCACCGGGAAGACGTTCACCATCGAGCTGGAGTTCGACGCGGAACATCTGGCGGCGGCCGCGACCGTGGTACCCGGCGTGGCGCCGAGCGGGGAGAGGCGCGTCGCGTACGCCAGCGCGACGATGTACGAAGGAATTCGCACGTTCAAGGCGGTGACGACGATCGTGTCGGCCGCTGTGGAGGAACAGTATGGCTGAGGCCCCCGACCTGCTCGGACCCGTCGACCGGCAGGCACTAGACGAGGTGGTGACGTTCACCTCCGAACTCATCCGCATCGACACGACCAACCGGGGCGGCGGCGACTGCCGGGAGCGGCCGGCCGCCGAGTACGTCGCCCAGCGGCTCTCCGACGCCGGAATCGAGCCGACGCTGCTGGAGCGGACCCCCGGCCGGACCAACGTGGTCGCCCGGATTCCCGGCACCGACCCGTCGGCCGACGCGCTGCTCGTCCACGGTCACCTCGACGTGGTGCCCGCCGAGCCCGCCGACTGGAGCGTGCACCCCTTCTCCGGCGAGGTGAGCGACGGGGTCGTGTGGGGGAGGGGCGCCGTCGACATGAAGAACATGGACGCGATGGTCCTCTCCGTCGTACGGGGCTGGGCCCGCGAGGGCTTCCGCCCCCGGCGCGACATCGTCATCGCGTACACCGCCGACGAGGAGGACAGCGCCGCCGACGGCTCCGGATTCCTCGCCGATCAGCACCCGGAGCTGTTCGAGGGCTGCACCGAGGGCATCAGCGAGTCGGGGGCCTTCACCTTCCACGCGGGCGACGGTCTCTCGCTGTACCCGATCGCGGCGGGCGAGCGCGGCACCGGCTGGCTGAAGCTGACCGCCGAGGGGCGGGCCGGGCACGGCTCCAAGGTCAACCGGGAGAACGCGGTGAGCACCCTGGCCGCCGCCGTCGCCCGGATCGGCGAGCACGAGTGGCCCATCCGCCTCACCCCGACCGTCCGCGCCGCGATCACCGAGATCGCCGCCCTGCACGGCATCACCGCCGATCTGGACGACCCCGGCTTCGACGTCGCCCAGCTCCTCGGCAAGCTCGGCCCGGCCGCGTCCCTGGTCGAGAACACCGTCCGCAACAGCAGCAACCCGACGATGCTGGACGCCGGTTACAAGGTCAACGTCATCCCCGGCCACGCCGCCGCCTTCATCGACGGGCGCATGGTCCCCGGCGGCGACGACGAGTTCCACGCGACCCTGGACCGGCTCACCGGCCCGTCGGTCTCCTGGGAGTTCTACCACCGCGAGACGGCCCTTCAGGCCCCCGTGGACTCCCCGACGTACGCCAAGCTGCGCGCCGCCGTCGAGCGGTTCGACCCGGACGCGCACACCGTCCCGTACTGCATGTCGGGCGGCACCGACGCCAAGCAGTTCTCCCGCCTCGGCATCACCGGCTACGGCTTCACCCCGCTGAAGCTGCCCGTCGGCTTCGACTACCAGCGGCTCTTCCACGGCGTCGACGAGCGCGTCCCCGTCGACGCCCTCCACTTCGGCGTCCGTGTCCTCGACCACTACCTGCGCACCGCCTGACCGCCTGCCGACCCGAACCGCGCCCCGGGGGGACCGACCTACGTGAACACCGTGCCAGCAGCCCCGTACGGAACCTGGCCGTCGCCGGTCGACGCGGCACTCGCCGCCTCGCACGACGGCCGCCCCGACCACCTCGGCACCATCGGGGACGAGGTGTGGTGGACCGAGCCGCGCCCCGCCGAGGACGGCCGGCGCGCCCTGATGCGCCGTCGCGCCGACGGCACCACCGCCCCCGTGCTGCCCGCCCCCTGGAACACCCGCAGCCGGGTGATCGAGTACGGCGGCCGGCCCTGGGCGGGCACCGTGCGCGACAACGGCGAACTCCTCGTGGTGTTCGTCCACTTCACCGACCAGCGGCTGTACGCCTACGCCCCCGACGGGCCCGACGGGCCGTGGCCGCTCACCCCCGTCTCGGACGTCGGCGGCGGGCTGCGCTGGGTGGACCCGCAGGTGCGCCCGGAGCACGGGGCGGCGGGCGAGGTCTGGTGCGTGCTGGAGGAGTTCACCGGCCCCGCTCCCACCGACGTACGGCGCGTCGTCGCCGCCGTGCCGCTCGACGGCTCGGCGGCGGGCGACCGGGCGGCGGTCCGTGAACTCTCCGACGACCGGCACCGGTTCGTCACCGGCCCCAAGGTCTCCCACGACGGGCGGCGGGCGGCCTGGATCGCCTGGGACCACCCCAGGATGCCGTGGGACGGCACGGTGGTCATGCTGGCGGACATCGACGGAACGGGCGGGTTCACCGGCGTACGGCCTCTCGTCGGCGACCTCGACGAATCGGTCTGCCAGGTGGAGTGGGACCGCGACGGCAGCCTCCTGTTCGTCTCCGACCTCGCCGACTGGTGGGAGCTCCAGCGCATCCGCCCCGACGCGCTTCCCGGCGGCGCGGTCCCCAGCAGCCGCCTCCTGCCGCCCCGGGGTGAGGAGTTCGGCGGGCCCCTCTGGAGGATCGGGCTGCGCTGGTTCCATCCACTGGACAACGGACTGATCGCCGTCCTGCACGGCAGGGGCGGCATGCGGCTCGGCATCCTCGACCCGGAGACCGGCGAACTCGCCGACGTGCCGGGCCCCTGGTCCGCCTGGGCCGACACGCTCGCCGTCCACGGCAGCCGGGTCGTCGGCGTCGCGGCGAGCCCCCGCAGCAGCCCCGAGGTCGTCGAGCTGGACACCGCGACCGGGCACACCCGCGTCATCGGCGCACCCCACCACGGAGCGGTCGACCCCGCGTACTACCCGGTGCCCGAGGACCGCACCTTCACCGGCCCCGACGGCCGTGAGATCCACGCCCACATCTACCCGCCGCACAGCCCCGACCGCACCGGACCCGAGGGCGAGAAGCCCCCGTACGTCGTCTGGGCGCACGGCGGGCCCACCGGCCACGCACCGCTCGTCCTCGACCTGGAGATCGCCTACTTCACCTCGCGCGGCATCGGGGTGGCCCAGGTCAACTACGGCGGCTCCACCGGCTACGGCCGCGGCTACCGCGAACTCCTGCGCGGCCAGTGGGGCGTGGTCGACGTGGCCGACTGCGCGGCCGTCGCCTCGGCCCTCGTCGAGGAGGGTGCCGCCGACCCGGACAAGCTCGCCGTCCGGGGCGGCAGCGCGGGCGGCTGGACCACCGCCGCATCGCTGACCAGCACCGACATCTACGCCTGCGGGACGATCCTCTACCCGATCCTGGATCTCGAGGGGTGGGCCACGGACGAGACCCACGACTTCGAGTCGCGGTACCTGGAGTCCCTCGTCGGCCCGTTCGCCGAGGTGCCCGAGCGCTACCGGGAACGCTCACCGCTCCACCGCGCCGACCGGCTGAACACCCCCTTCCTGCTGCTCCAGGGCCTGGACGACGTGATCTGCCCGCCCGCCCAGTGCGAGCGGTTCCTCGCGGCCCTCGCCGGCCGGGGCGTCGCCCACGCCTACATCGCCTTCGAGGGGGAGGGGCACGGCTTCCGGCGCGTGGAGACCCTGGTCCGCGCACTGGAGGCCGAACTCTCCCTCTACGCGCAGACGTTCGGTATCGACCGCCCCGACGTGCCGCCCCTGGAGCTGACCACGTGACCCGTGCGTACCACGGCCGGGCGATGCCCCTCGCCCGGCCGCCCCGGCTGCGCCCCGGCTCCCGGGTCGCCGTCGTCGCACCCAGCGGCCCCGTCCCCGCCGACCGGCTGGAGGAGGGCCTCGCCGTCCTGCGCGACTGGGGACTCGACCCCGTCGTCGGCGCCCATGTCCGCACCACGCACCCGGAGTTGGATTACCTCGCCGGGTCGGACGCGGGCCGCGCGGAGGACCTTGAGCAGGCGTGGTGCGACCCCACCGTGGAGGCCGTGCTCTGCGCCCGGGGAGGATACGGCGCCCACCGGATGGTCGACCTGGTCGACTGGGCGGCGGTCCGGGCCGCCGGACCCAAGGTGTTCGTCGGCTACAGCGACATCACGGTGCTGCACGAGGCGTTCGCCCTGCGCGCCGGGTTCGCGACCCTGCACGGGCCGATGATCGCCACCGAGACGTTCCTCAAGGACGCGGCGACCCGCGAGCACCTGCGCGCCACGCTCTTCGCCCCGGAGACCGTCACCACCCTCGGCCTGGAGTCGGCCGGGGCCCTGGTCCCCGGCCGGGCACGGGGCGTCCTATACGGCGGCTGCGTCAGCCTGCTCGCCGCCGGAACCGGTGCTCCGGGCGGCCGGACCCACGCCCGGGGCGGTCTGCTGGTGATCGAGGACACCGGGGAGGAGCCCTACCGGCTGGACGGCATCCTCACCCGGCTCCTGCGGACCGGAGCCCTGGACGGAGTCGCCGGGGTGGCCTGCGGCTCCTGGCAGGAGTGCGGCCCGTACGAGAAGATCCGCGCCGTGCTCGCCGACCGGCTCGGTCCGCTGGGCATACCCGTGGTCGAGGAGCTGGGCTTTGGCCATGGTCCGACCGCGCTGACGATCCCCCTGGGCGTGCCCGCGGTGCTCGACGCGCCGGCGGACGGCGGGCGTTGCACGCTGACCGTCGGGACCCCCGCCCTGCGCTGAACCTCCTCGGCCCTTCCGGTCCTGTCCGCGCCCGCGCCGCTGTCCGCGCGGGCGCGAGGATGTGTGCGTTCTCCCGTGGAACGTGAACATCCGTCAAGAACCGCTGACCGATACGTTGACACGGCCATGAGCTGTGTCACAGCATGAGCGCGGCCCAATACTTACCGGTCGGTAAGGTGTCCTCGGTGTGGAGGTCTTCGTGTCAGGTGCTGTTTCCAGAGTGCGCGGCCCGCTCGTGGCGGTCGCCGGGGCGGCCCTCGTCGCCCCCCTCGTCCTCGCCGGCCCGGCCCGTGCCGAGGCCCTGCCGTACACCGTGACCCCGCTGGAGTTCACCGTCGAGGCGGGCGACCGCACCTGCACGGTGGACGCCGACCTCTACCGGCCCGCCGGAGCCGACGCGGACAGTCCCGCCCCCGCGGTCCTCGCCACCAACGGCTTCGGCGGCAGCAAGTCCGACGGCTCCACCGACACCATCGGCAAGGCCTTCGCCGAGCGCGGCTACGTCGGGCTCGTCTACTCCGGCCTCGGCTTCGGCGCGTCCGGCTGCCTGATCACCCTCGACGACCCCGCCATCGACGGCAAAGCAGCCGGCGAACTCCTGGACTTCCTCGCGGGAGTTCGCGCGGCCGACGACGGTACCGAGGCCGACTTCGTCACCCAGGACTCCGACGGCGACCCGCGGGTCGGCATGATCGGCGGCTCCTACGGCGGCGCGATCCAGCTGGCGACCGCCGCCGTCGACCCCCGGGTCGACGCCCTCGTCCCGCTGATCACCTGGAACGACCTCGGCTACGCGCTGGCCCCCAACAACACCGGGGCGCGCGCCGGCGTCACCTCCGACACCCCCGGCGTCTTCAAGTGGCAGTGGACCAACGGCTTCTACCTGATCGGCGAGGGCCAGCCGCTCCTCAACCCGAGCCTGGACCCCTCCCGCATCAACCGGCTGGACTGCCTGCACTTCGCCACCCGCGCCTGCGAGACCATCCGGCTGCTCAACTCCGGCCGCTACCCCGCCGACCGCACCGAGGAGATGCTCGCCTACGCGCGCAGCGTCTCGCCCGTCTCCTACCTCGACCGGGTCAAGGCCCCCACGCTCATCGTCCAGGGCCAGGCCGACAGCCTCTTCAATCTCAACGAGGCCACCGCCACCTACCGGACGCTCAAGGCGCAGGGCACCGAGACGAAGATGATCTGGCAGTCCTGGGGACACAGCGGCGGCCAGGTTCCCGGCGAACTCGACCTGAGCCAGGGCAACCTGGAGACCAGCCACGTCGGACAGCGCGTCCTGGCCTGGTTCGACCGCTACCTCCACCGGAAGACGGACACCGACACCGGACCCGCCTTCTCCTACTACCGCGACTGGCAGAGCGGCTACGGCTCCGCCGACGGCGTCCCCGCCCTCTCCCGGTCCCTGTACCTCTCCGGCGACGGCAAACTCGTCGACAACCGCTCCAAGGTGGCGCGCGGCAGCCGTCAGTACACCAACTGGCTCGTGCCCACCAGCCACTCCGAGAGCTCCATCGCCCCGCTGATCGGACTGCCCGACCCCAAGCCGTACGACACCAGGGGCACCTACCTCGGCTGGCGCAGCGAACCCCTCACCGAGCCCCTCGACGTCGTCGGCGCGCCGAAGGCCACCCTGAAGGTCGTCTCGCCCAAGGCGGAGCGGGTCCAGAACAGCGGCGACGCCTCCGACAAACTCGTCCTGTTCGCCAAGGTCTACGACGTCGCGCCCGACGGCAGCCGTACGCTGGTGAACCGGCTCGTCTCCCCGGTCCGGGTCCCCGACGTCACCCGGCCCTTCACGGTGGAGCTGCCCGCCATCGTCCACCGGTACGACAAGGGGCACCGCCTGGAGTTCGTGATCGCCGCCAGCGACACCGCCTACTTCGGCAACCGGGGCGTCAAGCCCGTCACCGTCGTCCACGCCCCCGAGGACACCGGCGTACTGGAACTCCCGGTGGTCCCGGCCGGCTGACGCACGCCACCCCGTTCACCCGAACGGCCGTACACCACCGCTCCCCGAGCCCGGCAGCCGGACATGCTGGGAACCCGGGGGGCGGTCGCGTGCACGACGGGCGGGCCGGACGGCGAGAAGCGAGCGGAAGGGCCGGACCATGAGCCCCAAGGACGTATCGAGCAGCAGTGGGCGCGGCACGGGGTGGCTCACCCCGGGGCGTATCGTGGTCGCCGTGGTGGTCGTGCTCGTCATCGTGTTCATCTGCGTGAACACGAACGAGGTCACCATCCGGGTGCTGATCCCCGAGGTGACGATGCCCCTCTGGTTCGCGCTGCTGGCCATGTTCCTGATCGGCCTCGGCTGCGGCGGCTACCTCTTCCGCCGGAAGGGCAAGTGACAGCGGACCCGCACCGGTCTCCTCCCGCACGCCGAAACCGCTTGAGGGACCCGGGCCACCGGGGCGAGGATGGGCCGTATGCGCACGATCGTGGTCCTCGACGCCCCTTCCAACCTCGGGCTGCGCCCACCGGCCCCCGGCACCGTCCCGGGCTGCTACAAACTGGCCGGCGCCCTGCGCGAACAACGCATCGTGCGCCGCCTCGGAGCGCTGGAGGGCGGTGTCGTGGTCCCGCCGCGCTACGACCTGGGCGACTGGCAGGAGGGCGACGGGGTGTTCAACGCCGCCGCCATCGCCCGGTACACCCGCACCCTCGCCGACCGCATCGAAGGCCACGTACGGGCCGGAGAGTTCGCCCTGGTCCTCGGCGGGGACTGCTCCATCCAGCTCGGCGCCGCCCTCGCCCTGCGCCGCCTCGGCCGCTACGGACTCGCCGCCGTCGACGGATCCGCCGACTTCCGGCACTCCGGCAACAGCGACCGGATCGGCGCGGCCGGCGGCGAGGAACTGGCCATCGCCACCGGCCGGGGCCAGGCGGACCTCAGCGACATCGAAGGGCTCGGCCCCTACCTCAGGGACGAGGACGTGCGCCTCTTCGGCATGCGGGACGAGGACGAGGACCAGGCCGAGCTGGCCGCGCTGAAGATCCCCCACGCGACCGTCGGGCAGATCCGCGAATGGGGCGCGGACGTCCTCGCGCGGACCACCGTGGAGAGCCTGGAGACCCCCGCACTCGACGGCTACTGGGTCCACCTGGACGCCGACGTCCTCGACCCGGCCGTCATGCCCGCCGTCGACAGCCCCGACGACGGCGGCCTCCTCCCGCACGAACTCGCCCCGCTGCTGCGCACACTCGTCTCCTCCCCGCGCTGCGTCGGGCTGAACGTCACCATCTACGACCCCGATCTCGACCCCGACGGCACGGCGGGCGCGCTGCTCGCCGACCTCGTCGTCGACGCGTTCACGGACACCGCCCAGGACGCCTGACGAGCCGCCTCCGGCCGTGAACGGCCCGGGGGCGGACCCGAGCCCGCGAAAATCCGGCCGACGGGCCTCTGGCCCACGCGGCCACCTGCGTGTTCCATGGTCACCGGGGGCGCCCGGACCTGCGGCGGCCCGCCGCGAGGGAACGAGGGTGCCTTGGCCACGACCGTACGACGTGCCGTACTGAACCTGCCCGCAGCGCCGCTCGGGCCGGAGAACCCGCTCCCGCCGCTGCGGACGCCCACCCCACCGCCCGTGCTCGACCCCCGGGAACGGGCGGGCCTGCCCCGCGACATGGCCCGGCAACTGGGCCACCGGCCGTTGCGCACCGTACTGCCCACCCGGCTGCTCGACGGCTACGGGCGTGAGCGCACCCCCACCGGCATCGACGCCGTCGTCATCGAGAACGCCCGGCTGCGCGTCACCGTGCTGCCCGGACTCGGCGGCCGGATCCACTCCCTGCACCACAAACCCACCGGTCGCGAACTGCTCCACCGCAACCCGGTCCTCCAGCCCGCCGCCTTCGCGCTCAACGGGGCCTGGTTCTCCGGCGGGATCGAGTGGAACATCGGCGCCACCGGCCACACCACGCTGTCCTGCGCACCGCTCCACGCCGCGCTGGTGCCCGCCCCGGACGGCTCCACGATGGTCCGGCTCTGGGAATGGGAGCGACTGCGCGACCTGCCCTTCCAGGTGGACCTCTGGCTCCCCGACGAATCCGACTTCCTCCACGTCGGCGTGCGGATACGCAACCCGCACGAACAGCCCGCGCCGGTCTACTGGTGGTCCAACATCGCCGTCCCGGAGACCTCGGGCACCCGCGTACTGGCCCCGGCCGACGAGGCCTGGCACTTCGGCTACGACCACGCCCTCACCCGGGTCGGCGTCCCGGAGTCGGGCGGCCTCGACCACACCTATCCGCTGCGCTCGGAGTACCCCGCCGACCACTTCTACGAGCTGCCCGACGGCGCCCGGCGCTGGATCGCCGCGCTCGACGAGGACGGCCACGGGCTCGCCCAGACCTCCACCGACCTGCTGCGCGGCCGCAAACTGTTCCGCTGGGGGCACGGGAGGGGCGGCCGCCGCTGGCAGGAGTGGCTGAACGGCCCCGGGGGCGGCGGCTACGCGGAGATCCAGGCCGGGCTGTCCCGCACCCAGCTGGAGCACGTCCCGCTGGAGGCGGGCGCCGCGTTCAGCTGGCTGGAGTCCTACGGCCCGCTCTCCGCCGACCCGGCCGCCGTGCACGGCCGGGACTGGGCCGCGGCCACCGAGGAGGCCGCCGCACGGCTGGAAGAGGCCCTCCCGCGCAGCGCGGTGGACGAGGCGTACGCGGCCTGGCTGCCGCACGCCGACGCCGAACCCGGCGAGGTGCTCGCCACCGGTTCCGGCTGGGGCGCGCTGGAGGTCCTGCGGGGCGGCCACCGGCTGCCCGGCACCCCGTTCCCCACCGCCGCCATCGGCGGCCAGCAGGCCCCCTGGCGGGAGTTGCTGGAGCACGGCACCCTGCCGAAGCCGGACGGCATACCCGGCCCGACACCGGTCTCGCGGCCCTGGCGGGACATGCTGGAGACCGCCGACGCCGACCCGCACACCGAATACCACCTCGGCATCGCGCAGTGGCACGCCGACGACCGGGCCCAGGCCGTCCGCAGCTGGGAACGCGGCCTGGAGTGCGGCCCCGCGCCGCGCTGGCCCCTGCTGCGCTGCCTCGCCGTCGCCGCCGAGGAGAGCGGCAGGCCCGACCACGCCGCCGAGCTGTACGCCGAGGCCTTCGCGGACCTCGGGGCCCCCGGAGCGGAGGACCTCACGGCGTCGGCGGAGGGCACGGCCCTCCTCGTCGCTCTGGCCCGCGAGACCGTCGAGGCACACCTGTCGGCCGACCGGCCCGGGCCGGCCCGGGCCGTGTTGGCCGGGCTGCCGGGGACGATCCGGGAGCGCGGACGCTTCCGGCTGCTCCTCGCCCGGATCCTGGTCGCCGAGGGCGACACCGGGGCGGCCCGGGAGATCTTCGACGCCGGATTCGAGGTCGCCGACCTGCGCGAGGGGGCCGGAATCCTCGGCGAGCTGTGGGCGTCCCTCAGCGACGAGCCGCTGCCCGACGCCTACGACTTCGGCATGAGCCCGCCCCAGGAATGATCAGCGCGCCCCGGGCGGCCGGTCAGACGGTGACGTTGCGGTCCACGTACTCGAAGACCGAGCCGTCCGGGTGCAGCGCGATGAGGTTGCGGCCCGCCGGGGTCGGCACCGGCCCCGCGATGACCCGTGCGCCCGCCCGGGTCAGCGCCGCGTTCGCCTCGTCGACGTCCTTGACGGCGATGGTCGCACCCACCTTGCGCAGCACCTCCAGCTCCGACTCGGGCCCGCTCATCAACAGGAAGCAGCCGATCGCGGCCACCGACACCCCACCGCGCTCGAAGCGCTGGGCCGACGTGCCCGTCAGCCCCTCGTAGAAGGCCACCGAGGCCTCCAGGTCGTCGACGCAGATACGCAGCGTGGTTCCGAGGATCTCCATGCCTACGAGGGTAGTTGGCGGCCGCCACCGGCGTGATCGATTCCGGGCGGGCCGGATCCTCTCTTCACCTCGTACCGCCTCACCCCCCGCCGGCCTCTCCTCACGCCCGGCAGAGCACCTCGCCGTGCGGGACCATGAACCAGCCGTCCCCCTCCTCGCCCCAGGAGCGCCACGCCCCGGCGATGGCCGTGAGCTGCTCGGCGCTCGCGTGCCCGCCCCGTACCGCCAGCTCGGCGTAGACCGAGTCCGTCGTACGGTCCGCCCACAGGCCGCTCCACCAGGCGCGGCTCTCCGGGGTGGCGAAGCACCAGGCGGCCGCGGTGGGGGTGATGTCGGTGAACCCGGCCCGCCGGGCCCAGGAGAGGAGCCTGCGGCCGGCGTCGGGCTCGCCGCCGTTGCCGCGGGCCACCCGGCCGTACACCTCCAGCCACTCGCCGAGACCGGGGGCCTCCGGATACCAGGTCATCGCCGCGTAGTCGCTGTCCCGTGCCGCGACCACCCCGCCGGGGCGGCAGACGCGCCGCATCTCACGCAGCGCCTGGACGGGGTCGCCCACGTGCTGGAGCACCTGATGGGCGTGGACCACGTCGAACGAGTCGTCGGGGTAGTCCAGGGCGTGGACGTCGGCCACCGCGAACACGACGTTTTCCAGGCCCCGTTCGGCTGCCACCGCGGCGGCCTGGCCGAGGATGTCCTCGGTGGTGTCCACCGCGGTGACCCGGCCCGGGGCGACCAGTGCGGCCAGATCGGCGGTGATGGTCCCGGGGCCGCAGCCGACGTCCAGCACGGCCAGGCCGGGGCGGAGTTCGCCGAGGAGGTACGCCGCCGAGTTGGCGGCGGTCCGCCAGCGGTGCGAGCGCAGGACCGACTCGTGGTGGCCGTGCGTGTACACGGCGGTCTCCTTCGGCATGGCGTTGCGTCCTCTCCCGAAAACCTCGCGCCGACGGGCGCGGCGACAGGAACCACCGTACGCCGCCATGTCGAATGATGAGATAGGCGTCTTGATATGCGGACGAGTGAGGTGCGCACGCGAGGTCGGGGCCGGGTGGTCAGATCGGCATCGGGCAGTAGACGGTCAGCGCCTCCGGCAGCTTGTCGATCGTCAGTTCCGCTCCGGAGTGGGCGACTTCACCGTCGTACGCGTACGGAGTCCCCGGCGCGAGGCCGCCGATCCGCACCCGGCGCCGCCGTACGGCGGCATGGGCGGGGGAGCGGGTCAGCGGTCCCGCCACCGCCGCCGCCAGCAGACGCAACGCCGGAGTCCGGCCGCCGTGCACCACCCGGACGTCCAGCAGTCCGTCCGCCAGGTTGTGGCGGCGCCCCGGGGCGGGGCCCACCCGCTGGAAGAGTCCGTTGCCGACGAACAGCAGCCACAACGGCCGCCTGCGTCCTTGGAGTTCGGCCTCCAGCGGTTCCCGGCCGCGCAGCACGTGAAAGGCCGCGAGGACGCCGGCCGGCCAGCCGCCGATCCGCGGCGACCAGTGTTCCCGGGTCCGCACCAGGTCCGGATAGACGCCCAGCGAGAAGGCGTTGAGGAAGTACCCGTCCGCCCCGTCCACACCCTTGGGCCCCGGCCGGAAGCGGCCGAGGTCCACCCGGATGGCATCGCCCGCGGTGAGGGCGGCGGCGGTGTCGTGGACGGTCTCGATGCCCAGGTCGTAGGCGAAGTGGTTCAGCGTGCCGCCGGGGAAGACCGCCAGCGGCATCCCGTGCGTCGCCGCCACGGAGGCCGCCAGGTTCACCGTGCCGTCACCCCCGCAGACACCCAGCGCCCGGCCCCGGCCCGCCGCCTTCTCCAGCGCGGCCGACAGCTCCCCCGGAGGCACCTCCACCACCTCCGCCGCCGGCAGCGCCTCCCGCACCAGCGACGCGGTCGCGGTGGCCGTGCCCGACTCCTGGTTCACCAC
>NZ_JAAXYC010000135.1 GCF_018619185.1 Streptomyces sp. McG3
CGGGGGGACCACCGCCCCCGGTCGGCCCACCGGCCCCGGGCCGTTCGTCGACCCCGGTCCGTTCGTCGACCCCGGACCGTACGCCGACACCCAGGTGGTCCGCTCCAAGGAGGACGTGTGGTCCACCGTGCTGACCGTGTCCGTGGCGGGCGCGTCGCTGGTGGCCGGGGTCGGCCTGGCCGCCGGGTGGCTGCTCTCCCGCCGCCTGCTGGCCCCGCTGCACACCATCGGCCGGGCCGCCGCCCGTGCGGGCGAGGGGGACCTCTCGTACCGCATCCACGCCACCGGCCCGAACGACGAACTCCGCTCGCTCGCCGACACCTTCGACGACACCCTGGACCGGCTGGAACGCTCCTTCGCCGCCCATCAGCGCTTCGCCGCCAACGCCTCCCACGAACTGCTCACCCCCCTGGCCACCACCCGTACCGCACTGCAACTGGCGGCGGCCGACGGTTCGGGCCGGGAACTGCTGCGGCTCGCCCCGCGCCTGGCCGCCGTCAACGAACGCAGCATCGAGATCGTGCACGGACTGCTCCAGCTCGCCGGGGCCGAGCACGCCCGCCCGGACACCGAGCCGGCCGACCTCGCCGAGATCGCCGCGGAGACCTGTCGGGAGCTGGCCGGGCGGGCGCGGTCCGCCGGGATCACCCTGGAGACGGATCTGGAGACGGGGCGCCTGTTCGCGGGCAACACCGCGCTGCTGCGCCGTCTGGTGCACAACCTTGTCGACAACGCGCTCACGCACAACGTCCCGGAAGGGCATGCGGGCGGCTGGGTGCACGTGGCCGTCTTCGGCGACGGGCCGGTGTCCCTGGAGGTCGCCAACTCCGGCCCCCCGCTGGATCCCGAGCGCACCGACCGCCTCTTCGAACCGTTCCACCGGGCCGCCCCCCGGGTGCGCAGCGACCGCACGGGGCACGGCCTCGGCCTGGCCATCGCCCACGCGGTGGTACGCGCCCACCACGGCACGATCACCGCCATCGCCAACCCCGACGGAGGGTTGACCGTACGGGTGGATCTCCCGGCGGACGACTGATCCGGTGATCCGGCCGTGGCCCACCGGGCCCGACGTGCTCAGACCGCGGGCGAGGACCGGAACCTGCGGCGGTACTCCGTGGGCGTCGCGTTCAGCCGCCGCCGGAAGGCGCGTACCAGGGTGTCCACCGTGCCGAACCCACAGACCGACGCGATGCGTTCGAGGGTGGCGTCGGAGGACTCCAGTTCATTGCGCGCCTTCTCGACCCGGACGGACTCGATGTACGCGTGCGGGGTCGTGTTCAGCTCGGTCCGGAAGATCCGGGTGAGGTGGCGGTCGCTGACGTGCGCGTGGGCCGCGAGGTCCACGACGGTGAGCCGGTGGCCGATGTTGCGCAGGATGTGGTGGCGGAGGTCCTCGATGCGCCGCGTCGCCGAGATCTGCTCCAGCGGAACGCTGAACTGGCTCTGGCCGCTCGGCCGCTTCAGATACATCACGAGCTGACGGGCGACCCGCAGGGCGACGGCCTCGCCGAGATCGTCGGCGACGAGGGCGAGGGACAGGTCGAGGCAGGCACTGATCCCGGCCCCGGTCCAGACGTCGCCCTCGCGGATGAAGATCGGGTCGGCGTCGACCTCGATCTCCGGGTGTGCGGCGGCGAGTTGCGGTGCGGTCGACCAGTGGGTGGTGGCGCGCCTGCCGTCGAGCAGCCCGGCGGCGGCCAGCAGATGCGCCCCGACGCAGACGGAGGCCACCCGCCGGCTCCGCCCGGCGAGTTCCTTCACCCGCTCCACCAGCGCGGGGTCGACGAGGGCGTGCACCCGCCGTTCGCTGTCGACCTCCACCGAGCCGGGCACGATGAGGGTGTCGATGCTCCGCCGGGCGGCCTCGTCGAAGGTGAGGTCGGGGAGGACGCGGACCCCGGCGCCGGTGGTGACGGGGTCCAGCGAATCGGCGGCCAGGACGACCTCGTAGCCGTCCGCGTCCTCGGCTTCGCGCCGGGCGAGCGAGAACACCTCCGGCGGACCGGTGACGTCGAGCAGGTCGACGCCCTCGAAGAGGACGATGACGACGCGTCGTCCGACGGTTCCCATGCCCGACCTCCGTGATCAGCCGTACGTCCGGTGGCGGCCGCCGCCAAAGACGCATGTCGGTATCTGCATGTTAGACGTCATTGCGGACATCCCGGCCCGGGCCCTAGCGTCGGGAGCAGCTCGCCGGCCGAGCGACCCGAGCGCATCCCTTCCCGACGTACGACCCCGAGGCGGTACACCCATGTCCCGAACCACCCTGCGCGAACTCAACGGCTTCGACGCGACCCCGGCCACGCTCGCCGGCTCCACGCTGGTCCTGGTCGACTACCAGAACACCTACACCCGCGGCGTGATGGAACTCGACGGCTGGCAGGACTCGCTGGACGCCGCCGCACACCTGCTGGCCCGGGCCCGCGGGGCGGGGACCCGGGTCGTCCACGTCATCAACGACGGCGGCGAGGGGACCCCGTACGACATCCGGGCCGAGATCGGACGGATCCACCCGGCCGTCGCCCCGGCCGACGGCGAGACCGTCGTCGTCAAGAAGGCTCCGGACTCGTTCCACGGCACCGACCTGGGCGAGCACGTCCCGGCGGGCGGGGACGTGATCATCGCGGGCTGGATGACCCATATGTGCGTGGCGTTCACGGCCCAGGGCGCGTTCCTGCGCGGCAACCGCCCCACGGTCGTCGCCGACGCCTGCGCGACCCGGTCGCTGCCGGTCGCCGGGACCGACCTCGACGCCCGCCAGGTGCACGACGCCGCGCTGGCCACCATCGGCGACCTGTACGGGGTGGTCGTCCCGACGCAGAAGTCCCTGGCATAGGGCATAGGGCTCTCGTCCGGACCAGGCCGGGAGGGGGTGGGCTGCGGGCCGGAAAATCCACGCGCGCCCCCTGCGTACCGCGTGATACACCTCCCTGCCATGACCGACCTGGTGACCGAGCGGCTCGTCCTGCACCCGATATCCGTGGCCGAGGCCGAACAGATGGTGGCGGGCGAGCCGGACGCCGACACGGCCTGGGAGCCCGGATTCCCGGCCGAGGACGACGTGTCCGTGGCCGGGCGCTTCCTGGAACGCTGCTCGGCCACGGGCGATCCCCGGCCGTTCGGCCCGTACGCGATCCGCCGCCGCTCGGACCACCGGGTGATCGGCGGTGTGGACTTCCACAGCCCCCCGGACGAACACGGCCACGTCACGATCGGCTACGGCGTCGTCCCATCGGCCCGGGGGCAGGGGTACGCCTCCGAAGCCCTCCGCGCCCTCCTGTCGTTCGCCCGGGCCGCCGGCGTCGTCTCGGTGAAGGGCGACGCCGACCACGACAACATCGCGTCCCAGCGCGTGATGACGGCGGCGGGAATGCGTCCGGTCGGGGAGGACGAGCGCGTCACCTACTTCGCCGTCACCTGGGCCGGTACGGCGACGTGAACCCGGCCGGCCGGACGCGGTCCCGCTGCTCCCGCGTCAGGGGGTGGCACCGCCGTGGTGCCTCGGCACGGTCACGCCCCGTCGACAGCCGCGTCCCTCGCGTGACGTCGGATCACCGGCCGTCCGTCACGTCCGGTCACCAGCACCGAGCGCAGATGGGCCCGCAGCGTCCTGCGCACGCGTTCGTCGCCGAGTGATCCGTGCGGTGTGACCGCGTCGAGGACCAGACGATGAGACGCGAAAAGGGGCGGCAGGCCCGAAGACCCACCGCCCCTTTGTTCACCGGGGGTTACTGAATGACCGTGATCCGGTCCGTCGCCGGCGGGGCCAGCGGGGCGGCGGCCGTGGAGTGGGCCGCCAGGTAGGCGTTGAACAGGTCCAGGTCGGAGGCGCCGACCAGCTTGTTCGTGCCCGCGCCGAGGGCCGCGAAGCCGTCGCCGCCGCCCGCGAGGAACTCGTTCATCGCGACGCGGTAGGTCTTGGCCGGGTCGATCGCCGCACCGTTCAGCCTGATGGTGCCGGCGACCACGCGGTCCGCGCCGCTCTTCGTCAGGTCGAGGGTGTAGGTGAGCCCCTCGGAGACCTGGAGGATCTTCGGGCTGGCCTCGTTGGATCCGCTGACCTGCTGCTGGAGCGCGGTGACCAGCTGGGCGCCGGTCAGGTCGACGACGTTCATCATGTTGGTGAACGGCTGCACGGTGAACGCCTCGCCGTACGTGACGACCCCGTCGCCCTCACTGCCGGACGCCTTGTGCACCAGGTCCGCGCGGATACCGCCCGGGTTCATGAACGCGACTTCCGCGCCGCCCTTGTCGGCGGGGGCGAGGCCTTCGAGCTGAGCGTCGGCGATGACGTTGCCGAGCGGCTTCTCGGGGGCCGTGGAGCCGCGGCCGTTGATGTCGGCGCTGATCCAGCCCTGCGGCTTGCTCGCGATCGGGGCGGCGAGCTTGTTCCAGCGGTCGATCAGGCGCGTCATGTCGCTGGCCTTGGCCTGGTCCCGGGTCACGACGTGGTTCGCGGACTTCACCGACGTACGGACGATGTCCTTGGTGCGGCGGTCGTAGGTGAGCGTGGTGTCCGTGTACAGCTTGCCGAACGACGAGGCCGAGGTGACCATGCGCGGCTTGCCCGACGGGTCCGGGACGGTGCACACGTACGCCTGGTGGGTGTGGCCCGTGACGAGGGCGTCCACCTTCGGCGTGATGCCCTTCGCGATGTCGACGATCGGGCCGGAGATGCCGTCGCCCGCGCCGGGGCTGTCGCAGTCGTAGTTGTACGAGGTGGAGGCCGGGGCGCCGCCCTCGTGGATCAGCGCGACGATGGACTTGACGCCCTTGCGGTCCAGCTCGCGGGCGTACTTGTTGATCGTCTCGACCTCGTCGTGGAACTTGAGGCCCTTGACGCCGTTCGCGGTGACGATGTCCGGGGTGCCCTCCAGCGTCACACCGATGAAGCCGATCTTGACGCCGTTCTTCTTCCAGACGGTGTACGGCTTCAGCAGCGGCTTGCCGGTCTTCTCCTTGGTCACGTTGGCCGCGAGGTAGGGGAAGTCCGCTCCCTGGAACTTCTTGCCCTTCTCGTAGCAGCCCTCGACCGGGTGGCAGCCGCCGTTCTGGAGGCGGGCCAGCTCGGCCGCGCCCTCGTCGAACTCGTGGTTGCCGACCGCCGAGACGTCCAGGTCGAGGCCGTTCAGCGCCTCGATCGTCGGCTCGTCGTGGAAGAGGCCCGACAGCAGCGGGCTCGCGCCGACCATGTCGCCGCCGGCCGCCGTGACGGAGTACGGGTTGCCCTTGCGCGCGGTGCGCAGCGAGGTCGCCAGGTACTCGACGCCTCCGGCCGGGATCGCCTTCACCGTGCCGTCGGGCTGCGTCTCGGAGACGTTGCCCGCCGAGCCGGCCGGCGGCTCCAGGTTGCCGTGCAGGTCGTTGAACGACAGCAACTGCACGTCGACGGTACGGGGCTTGTGGCCGTGCCCGTGACCGTTGCCCCGGTCATGGGCGCCGGCCGGCATCGCGGCGACGAGGGCGCCCACGGTGGCCAGACCGGCCGCGGCGGCGATCACCCGCCGTGTCGCACGGTTCTTCTGCGGAGTCGCTGACATCGGTCCCCTTGTGTGTCAGTGCTGTCGGTGGCGTCGGTGGTGTCAGTCGTGTCGCTGGTGTCACGTCTGGGATCCTGCGTGCCGCAGCCTAGGGTCAACGCGCGTAGCGCAACAGGTGTTCGGGGTTACGGACTGGTTGCCATCCGGCCAAATGGCTCGTCAGGAACGTTCCCGCACCCGCCTGTATCACCCGTATGACTCATATATCCGGGCAGAAACGTCACGGCACGCATCACCACCGAAAGCCCGGGCGCCATGACCTACGGACGGAGGTCCCGGAACTCCCCACAGCCCGCAGCACCGCCACCCCGCCGCGCCGCCGCCGGGCGCACCGCTCGCCGTACGCTCGGAGGCATGACGACTGACGCACCCCTCCCCGCCCCCGGACGCGAGGTCCAGACCCTCGACGCACTCGACTCCGCGCAGGCCGACACCGTCCTCGCCCTGCTCGCCGAGGCCGCCCGGTCCGACGGCCGGCAGGCCGTCTCCGAGCAGGGCAGGCTCCGCATCCGGGGCGGACACCGCGACGGCGTCCGGCACTTCCTGCTCACCGTCGACGGGGCGCTCGTCGGCTACGCCCAGCTGGAGGACACCGACCCGGTCGAGGCCCCGGCCGCCGAGCTGGTCGTCCACCCCGACCGGCGCGGCCACGGACACGGCCGGGCGCTCGGCGCGGCCCTCCTCGCGGCGACCGGCAAGCGGCTGCGGGTCTGGGCGCACGGTGGCAGCTCCGCCGCCCGCCACCTGGCCCAGGTCCTCGGCCTCTCCCTCTTCCGCGAGCTGCGCCAGCTCCGGCGCAGCCTGGTCCCGCTCGACCTCGCGGAGCCGGTGCTCCCGGAGGGCGTCACCGTACGGACCTTCGAGCCGGGCCGTGACGACGCCGCCTGGCTCGCCGTGAACCGAGCCGCGTTCGCCCACCACCCCGAGCAGGGGTCCCTGACGCAGCAGGACCTGGACGACCGCAAGGCCGAGCCCTGGTTCGACCCGAAGGGCTTCTTCCTGGCCGAGCGGGACGGGGAGATCGTCGGCTTCCACTGGACGAAGGTGCACGCGGCGGAGCAGCTCGGCGAGGTGTACGTGGTCGGCGTGCTGCCCGAGGCCCAGGGCGGTGGCCTCGGCAAGGCGCTGACCTCGATCGGGCTGCACCACCTGGCAGCCGAGGCGCTGCCCACCGCGATGCTCTACGTGGACGCGGACAACACGGCGGCCGTGACGGTGTACGAGCGCATCGGCTTCACCACGCACGAGGTGGACCTGATGTACCGCACGGAGTCCTGACACGCACGTACCGACACGCACTACTGACGCCCACGTACTGACAGCCCGCCGGACGGGCCGGGGGCGGCGTCACTTGACGCCGTCCCCTTCTTTGCACCACACTTTCACTACTCAATTAGTGAAAGGGTGGTGTCCATGAGCGAGTCCGCAGCGGTCGAGTTCCGCATCGACCGGCGCAGCGGCGTCGCCACCTACCTCCAGATCGTCCAGCAGACGAAGCAGGCCCTGCGCCTGGGCGTGCTCGAACCGGGCGACCGGCTGCCGACCGCCCGCGAGGTCGTGGAAGCCACCGCGATCAACCCGAACACGGTCCTCAAGGCCTACCGCGAGCTGGAACGCGAAGGCCTCGTCGAGGCCCGCCGCGGGCTCGGCACCTTCGTCCGCAGGACGCTGGGCACGCTGGGCGGCGCGGCCGACGCGACCGCCGCCGACGCACCGCTGCGCACCGAACTCGCCGACTGGGCCCGCCGGGCCCGGGCGGCCGGCCTGGAGAAGGACGACGTCGGCGCGCTCTTCACCGCCGTACTGGACAGCACGTACAAGGGGGACGAGGAACGATGACCGGCGTCGCGATCGAGGCACACGGCCTCGGAAGGACCTATGGGCGCGGAGGCGGCGGCCACCGCGCCCTGCACGACTGCTCGTTCCGGCTGCCCGCCGGCCGCGTCTGCGCCCTCGTCGGGCCCAACGGCGCGGGCAAGTCGACCCTGTTGAACCTGGCGGCAGGGCTGGACCGCCCCAGCGCCGGGTCCCTCACCGTCCTCGGCTCCACCACCCCCGGCGACGTACGCGACCGCATCGCCTTCGTCTCCCAGGACAAGCCCCTGTACCCGCAGCTCACCGTCGCCGACACGCTGTGGGCCGGGGCCGAACTGAACCCGGGGCGCTGGGACCGTGCCACCGCCGACCGGATCGCCGGACCGCTGCCGCGAAAGGCCCGCGTCCGCACCCTCTCCGGCGGGCAGCGGACCCGGCTCGCGCTGGCCCTCGCACTCGGCAAGCGGCCCGAACTGATGCTGCTGGACGAGCCGATGGCCGACCTGGACCCGCTCGCCCGGCACGAGCTGATGGGCGTCCTGATGGCGGAGACCGCCGAGCACGGCACCGGCATCGTGATGTCCTCGCACATCCTCACCGAACTGGAGGGCGCCTGCGACTACCTGCTGTTCGTCGACGGGGGGCGCGTCCGGCTCGCCGGCGAGGCCGAGGACATCGTCTCCGCCCACGCCCTCCTCACCGGCCGGGCCCGCGACCTTTCCCCGCACACCGTCGTCGAATCCCGCACGACGGGCCGTCAGCTCACCGCGCTCGTCAGGAAGGAGGGCCCCGTGGACACCACCGCCTGGGCCGTCACGGAACCGTCCCTGGAGGAGCTGCTCCTCGCCCACCTCCGCTCCCCGGACGCCCCGCCGCTGCTGACGCCGAGCGCTTCGGCCGGGGCGCGTGCGGAGGTGACGTCCGCGTGAGCACGCTCACCCGCCCGAAGACCGACACCGTCACCACGGCCTCCACCACCCTGCGCGGGCCCGTCCGGGTGCTGCTGCGCCTGCACCGCAAGGCCCTGTGGGCGGGCGCCGCCCTGCTGGTCATCGGCATCGGCATCGTCGTCGCGCTCAGCGTCTGGATGGCATCCTCCCCGGTGCGGTGCGCCAACGGCGACACCACCCGGTGCGGCGACGACATCTTCGTCTCCAGCTACGCCCACACGTCCACCGAGACCTTCCTGGCCGACGGTGGTGGGGTGCTGCTCCTGCTGGCCGGGCTCATCGGCGTCTTCGTCGCGGGCCCGCTGATCGCCCGCGAGCTGGAGAGCGGCACGTTCCGGTTGGCCTGGGCACAGGCCGTCTCCCCCGCCCGCTGGCTCGCCGCCCGGCTGGCCGTACCCGCCGCACTCACGGTCACCGGCCTGATGGTCCTGGTCATCGTCTACCGCTGGGGGCTCCGGGCGCTCCGGGCGGGCCCGAACAGCCCGGGGCTCAGATGGCACGCCGAGGGCGTGTTCCCCGGCACCGGGCCCGCGATCCTCGGCTACGCGCTGCTGGCCGTGGCGGTAGGCGCGCTGTGCGCGGTACTCGTCCGGCGCACCCTGCTGTCCGTCTCCGTAACCGCTCTCGTGCTCGGGGCGGTGGCCGTCTGCCTGGGCACGTGGCGCTACAAACTGTGGCCCTCCGCCTTTCGGAAGAGCGACGGGGTCCTGGATTACGAGGCCGGCGACTGGCCGATCGACTCCGGGATGCTCACCGCCTCGGGCGAGAGGCTGGACTGGCAGGACTGCTTCGAGGCCAACATGACGCAGAGCGCCGAGGCCTGCATGCGCGACCGGGGCGGCATCGGCTACTTCGCCGACTACCACCCCGCCTCCCACTACTGGCCCCTCCAGCTCGTCGAGACCGGCATCCTCCTCGCCCTCGCCGCCCTCGCCGTGTTCGCCGCCTTCCGGGTCCTGCGCCGCCTGCACGGCTGAGCGGACCCGCCCGCCAGAAGACCGCCGTCCGGGCCCCACGAGGGGTGGGCCCGGGCGGCGAGCACGTAGGCCCGCCCCCGATGGCGGCCCGGCGCGCCGAACACGTACGCCCGCCCCGGGAGCAGCACCGGAGCACCGAACACGTACAGTGACGGCGAGACCCACCCGCAGGCACACCGCTTCCTGTACGTCATGTCGCCGTTACCGGCCATTCAGACGCCCTTGCGACCCTCACGGGATGCAGCCAGCTGTGCCCGCCCCCCGCCGCAACGGGAGAGCCCGGGGAAACGCCGCTCAGGGCTCCCCCGGCCGTGACCCGGGGTTTCCCGGGCCTTCCGCGATCTTTCCGGGCTCCGACGCGCCTGAGGAGCGCTCAGCGCGGAACAATAGGTCCATGAGCCAGCAGCCCAGCTCCGAGGTCCCGGTCCAGCCCGCCGCCCAGCCGTCCGTCGGCTCACTCGCCGCGCACCGGCCGCACGCCACCCCCGCGCCCAACGGGGTCGGCTTCTCCACCGCCGCCGATCTCGATCCCGATCTGGACGCCGACGCGGACGCCTACGAGCCCGACCGGGACGGCGACGAGCTGCCCCAGGGCCGCTTCCTGGACCGCGAACGCAGCTGGCTCGCGTTCAACGAACGGGTCCTGGAACTCGCCGAGGACCCGGCCACGCCCATCCTGGAGCGGGCCAACTTCCTCGCCATCTTCGCGTCGAACCTGGACGAGTTCTTCATGGTCCGGGTGGCCGGCCTCAAGCGCCGCATCGCCACCGGCGTCGCCACCCGCTCCGCCTCCGGCCTCCAGCCCCGCGAGGTCCTGGACCTCATCTGGACCCGCTCGCGCGAGCTCATGGCCCGGCACGCCGCCTGCTACCAGCAGGACATCGCCCCGGACCTGTCCGACGAGGGCATCCAGCTGATCCGCTGGCCGGACCTGACCGAGAAGGAGCAGGCCCGCCTGTTCACCTTCTTCCGGCAGCGCGTCTTCCCGGTCCTGACCCCGCTGGCCGTCGACCCCGCGCACCCCTTCCCGTACATCTCCGGGCTCTCCCTCAACCTCGCCGTCGTCGTCCGCAACCCGGTCAGCGGCCACCGGCACTTCGCCCGGGTCAAGGTCCCGCCGCTGCTGACCCGCTTCCTGGAGGCCTCGCCCCAGCGGTACGTCCCCATCGAGGACGTCATCGCGGCGCACCTGGAGGAGCTGTTCCCGGGCATGGAGGTGCTGGCGCACCACATGTTCCGGGTCACCAGGAACGAGGACCTGGAGGTCGAGGAGGACGACGCGGAGAACCTCCTCCAGGCCCTGGAGAAGGAGCTCATGCGCCGCCGGTTCGGCCCGCCGGTCCGCCTGGAGGTCGAGGAGTCCATCGACCCGTACGTCCTGGACCTGCTGGTCCGCGAGCTGAAGGTGTCCGACGCGGAGGTCTACCCGCTGCCCGGACCGCTCGACCTGACCGGTCTGTTCGCCATCGCCTCGCTGGACCGGCCGGAGCTGAAGTTCCCCAAGTTCATCGCCGGCACCCACCGGGACCTGGCCGAGGTGGAGTCCGCCTCCGCACCCGACATCTTCGCCGCCCTGCGCGAGCGGGACGTCCTGCTCCACCACCCGTACGACTCGTTCTCCACCTCCGTCCAGGCGTTCCTGGAGCAGGCGGCGGGCGACCCGGACGTGCTGGCCATCAAGCAGACCCTGTACCGCACCTCCGGCGACTCCCCGATAGTGGACGCCCTCATCGACGCCGCCGAGTCCGGCAAGCAGGTCCTCGTCCTCGTCGAGATCAAGGCCCGCTTCGACGAGCAGGCCAACATCAAGTGGGCCCGCAAGCTGGAGGAGTCCGGCTGCCACGTCGTGTACGGACTCGTCGGGCTGAAGACCCACTGCAAGCTCTCCCTGGTCGTCCGCCAGGAGGGCGACACGCTGCGCCGCTACTCCCACGTCGGCACCGGCAACTACCACCCCAAGACGGCCCGGCTGTACGAGGACCTCGGACTGCTCACGGCGGACCCGCAGGTCGGGGCGGACCTCTCCGACCTGTTCAACCGGCTCTCCGGCTACTCCCGACGCGAGACCTACCGCCGCCTCCTGGTCGCCCCGAAGTCCCTGCGCGACGGGCTGATCGCCCGGATCAACAAGGAGATCGCCCACCACCGCGCGGGCCGCCCCGCCTACGTCCGGATCAAGGTCAACTCGATGGTCGACGAAGCGATCATCGACGCCTGCTACCGGGCCGCGCAGGCGGGCGTTCCCGTCGACATCTGGGTGCGCGGGATCTGCGCGATCCGCCCCGGCGTCGCCGGGCTCTCCGAGAACATCCGGGTCCGCTCCATACTCGGCCGCTTCCTCGAACACTCCCGGGTCTTCTCCTTCGGCAACGGCGGCGAGCCCGAGGTGTGGTTCGGCAGCGCCGACATGATGCACCGCAACCTCGACCGCCGGATCGAAGCCCTGGTCCGGGTCACCGACCCCGCCCACCGCGCCGCACTCAGCCGACTCCTGGAGACCGGTATGGCCGACACCACCGCCTCCTGGCACCTGGGCCCCGACGGGAACTGGACCCGGCACGCCACGGACGCGGACGGCCAGCCGCTGCGGCACGTCCAGGAAATGCTCATCGACGCCCGGAGGCGCAGGCGTGCGACGCCCTGACCAGCAGACGACGACCCGGCCGACGCCGGACGCGGCCCCCGGCACCCCACCGGACGCGCCGCCCACCGACGCCACGGGACCGAGGGCACGGCAGCTCGCCGGCACCACGGGACCGGAGGAACAGCGCCTCGCCGACCCCACGGGACCGAGGGCACGGCAGCTCGCCGGCACCACGGGACCGGAGGCACGGCAGCTCGCCGGCACCACCGGTGCGGCTCGTCCCCCGGACCCCAGCGGCTCCCGCCCCGCCGGCTCCCGCCCCAGCGGCTCCCGCT
This sequence comes from Streptomyces sp. McG3, assembly GCF_018619185.1. GTDB lineage: Bacteria > Actinomycetota > Actinomycetes > Streptomycetales > Streptomycetaceae > Streptomyces. The sequence goes on from NZ_JAAXYC010000135.1 coordinate 12,202, forward strand.
TCGCCGGGGACCTGACCACGGAGGCGGTCCTCGCGCCCTACCTCCGGGGGCAGGCCGCGGACTTCCTGCGGAGCCTGCGCCTGCACCACGAGCACAGCGCCCCCGCGGACTCCGGCGGCCACGACGCCGCGGCCGCCACCCGCGCACTGCGCCGCTCGGCCCGCCGGATCAGCGGCGCTCTGCACACCTTCCGGGCCGCGCTCGACCCGCTCTGGGCCGATCAGCTCCGCGCCGAACTGGCCTGGCTCTCCGGCATCCTCGCCCGTGAACACGCCTACGCCGGCCGCCTCACCCGGCTCGTCGAGGCCCTGCACCAGCTCTCCGGCCCGGCTCTCCCCGCCGCCCGGGGCGTCCGGGCCGCCGGGGAGAGCGCCACCTCCGACGCCCAGGGCCGCGCCGCCCTCGGGGTCGGCGCCGCACGGGCGGGGGCGCTGCTGGAACGCCGCCTCACCCTCGCCCGGACCCGGTCCCACTCCGCGGCCCTCCAGGCGCTCGGCTCCTCCCGCTTCCACGCGGTCGCCGACGCCGTGGCGCTCCTGGCCTCCGACGTCCCCCTGGCCCCCGGCCCCGCGGGCCGGACCGCCGAGGCCCTCCTGGAGCCCGCCGAACGCGCCGAGCAACGCCTCCTCACCGCCGTGGCCGCCCTGCCGCCCGGCGACACGGAGCCGTACAACGAGGCGCAGGACGCGGCGTGGCACCAGACCCGCCTGCTGCTGCGGCTGCACCGGTACGCCCACGAGGTCGTCCTCGGCGCCACCGACCCGGCCCTGACCGGCGCGGGCCACGCCCTCGACCTGCACCGGGACGCCGTGGAGGCGGCCGGGGCGGCGGCAGCGGCGGCCCGCACCCCCCGGATCGCCCCGGCCACGGCGTACGCGCTGGGCGTGCTCCACGCGGACCAGCGCCACGAGGTGGAGGCGGCACGGGCCGTGTTCCGGGAGACCTGGCCGTACGCCGCGGCCCTGAGCACCCCATGAGCGGGGACCCGGGGGCCACCGGGCCCACGAAGAACCGCACCGGCACCGTCCTGGCCGCGGGCTGCGTGCTGTGGCGCCGCGCCCCGGACGGGGACGGGGACGGGGTGGAGGTCTGCCTGGTCCACCGGCCCCGCTACGACGACTGGTCCTTTCCCAAGGGCAAGCTGAAACGCGGCGAGGACCCGCTGGCCGCCGCCGTACGGGAAGTGCTGGAGGAGACCGGTCACCACTGCGCCCCGGGGGACCGGCTGCCGACCTCCCGCTACCCGGTGGACGGCCGGCCCAAGGAGGTCGCCTACTGGGCGGCCGAGGCGACCGGCGGCTCCTTCACCGCCAACGACGAGGTGGACCGCATCCTGTGGCTGGCCCCCGACGCCGCCCGCGTCCGGCTCACCCAGCCCCGCGACGTCCGACAGCTGACCGCGCTGCTGGACACCCTCGCCGCGCCCTGATCCGCGTTCCGAACCGCACCCCGGCCGCCATCCTGATCCGTGCCCCGGCCACCGCGCCGATCCGTGCCCGGCCACTGCCCCGATCGGTACGCCGGCCGCCGCCCCGGGCCGGCCCGCACCCGCCTGCCCGACACGGTTCACCTGCCGTTCACTCTCCCCCGTCGGCGGCTTCACCTGTTCTGCCTAATTTCGGACGTACACGGTGCGCGGCGGCAAGCCACAGCACCGCTCCTCATCGCACGCCGTCGTAGAACGAACTGACCACGGCGGCTCCTGGAAGGAACACCCGAAAGTGAAGCTTCAGCGCAAGAACCGGCTTCGTGCCACCGCGCTCGGTGCCCTCGCCGTCTCCGGCGCCCTGGTCCTCACGGCGTGCGGTTCGGACGACAACACCGGTGGCGGTACGGCCGGGACGGGCGAGAAGACGACCGCCGCGTCGAACGTCGACTGCGGCAAGGCCGAGGGCCAGCTGCGCGCCTCCGGCTCCAGCGCCCAGAAGAACGCCATGGACCTCTGGGTCAAGAACTACATGGCCGCCTGTTCCGGCGTGGAGATCAACTACAACTCCTCCTCCTCCGGCGAGGGCATCGTCGCCTTCAACCAGGGCACCGTCGGCTTCGCCGGCTCCGACTCGGCGCTGAAGCCCGAGGAGGTCGCCGACTCCAAGAAGATGTGCAAGACCGGCCAGGGCATCAACCTGCCGATGGTCGGCGGCCCGGTCGCGATCGGCTTCAAGCTGGAGGGCGTCGACAGCCTCACGCTGGACGCCCCGACCCTCGCCAAGATCTTCGACACGAAGATCAAGAAGTGGAACGACCCGGCGATCGCCAAGCTGAACGAGGGCGTCGAGCTGCCCGACAAGGCGATCCAGGCCTTCCACCGCTCCGAGGACTCCGGCACCACGCAGAACCTCGGCAAGTACCTCGGCGCCGCGGCCCCGAGCGACTGGAAGTACGAGGCCGAGAAGAAGTGGCCGGCCCCCGGTGGCCAGGCCGCGTCCGGCTCCTCCGGCGTCGCCGCCCAGGTCAAGCAGGTCGACGGCTCGATCGGCTACTTCGAGCTCTCCTACGCCAAGTCCCAGGACATCCCCACCGTCGACATCAACACCGGCGGCGCCACCCCGGTGAAGGCCACGTCGGAGAACGCCTCCAAGGCCATCGCCGCCGCCAAGATCAAGGGCACCGGCAAGGACCTGGCGCTCGACCTCGACTACACCACCAAGGCCGAGGGCGCCTACCCGCTGGTCCTGGTGACGTACGAGGTCGTCTGCGACAGCGGCAACAAGCCCGAGACGCTCGACACCGTCAAGTCCTTCCTCTCCTACGCCGCCTCCGACGACGGCCAGAAGATCCTGACCGACGCCGGCTACGCCCCGATCCCGGCCGAGATCAACGCCAAGGTCCGCGAGACCATCGGCTCCCTCTCGTAACACCCGGGGCGGCCGGGCCCACCCGGCCCGGCCGCCCACCGGCGTAACCGTCACCGGCGCCCCGCGCCACCGACGCGACACGTCACCGGCAGGCCGGCCCGGCGCACCCCTCCGGACCGGCCCGCCTCCCGCCCACTCTCCATCCGGTGCACCGCCGCCAGGGGAGCACACCGCTCCCCCACACAGACCGGAAAGACCATGGCTTCCACCACACCGATAGACACGCCACCGGCGCCGCCGGTCCCGCGGCCCAGCCCCCGGTCCACCGGGCGCATGGGCGACAAGATCTTCCTGGGCCTCTCCCGCGGCTCGGGCATCCTGCTGCTCGTGATCATGGCGTCGATCGCCGTGTTCCTCACCTACCGCTCGGTGCTCGCCATCTCGAAGGACGAGGGCAACTTCCTCACCACCTTCGACTGGAACCCGGCCGGCGACCCGCCGGTCTTCGGCATCGCGGTCCTGCTCTTCGGCACCGTCGTCAGCTCGATCATCGCGATGGTCATCGCGGTTCCGATCGCTGTCGGCATCGCCCTGTTCATCTCGCACTACGCGCCGCGCAAGCTGGCCGCCCCCGTCGCGTACGTGGTGGACCTGCTGGCCGCCGTGCCGAGCATCGTCTACGGCATCTGGGGCGCGCTCGTCCTGGTGCCGTACCTGGAGGGCCTGAACCTCTGGCTCGACCAGTTCTTCGGCTGGACGTACATCTTCGAGAAGACCGAGGTCGGCGTCGCCCGCTCGCTCTTCACCGTCGGCATCCTGCTCGCGATCATGATCCTGCCGATCGTGACCAGCGTCAGCCGCGAGGTCTTCCTCCAGGTCCCGAAGATGAACGAGGAAGCCGCGATCGCGCTCGGCGCCACCCGCTGGGAGGTCATCCGCCTCTCGGTGCTGCCCTTCGGCCGCTCCGGCGTCATCTCCGCCTCGATGCTCGGCCTCGGCCGCGCGCTCGGCGAGACGATGGCCGTCGCCACGGTCCTCTCCCCGAGCTTCCTCATCTCGCTGCACGTGCTCAACCCGGGCGGCGGGACGTTCGCCCAGAACATCGCGGCCAAGTTCGGCGAGGCCGACGCGTTCGGGCGGGACGCCCTGATCGCCTCCGGCCTCGTCCTCTTCGTCCTCACCCTGCTGGTCAACGGCGCGGCCCGGCTCATCATCGCCCGCCGCAAGGAGTACTCGGGGGCCAACGCATGAGCCACGCACCCACCGGCGTCATCGAGCGCCCGACGCCCGCATCACCCGGTCCCCAGAGCAGCCTCGGCAGCCGCTCCCTGCCCCGTCTCGCCCCGCTCGGCTTCGCCGTCGTCTCGGTCGCGCTCGGCGTCGGCGTCTCGCTGGCCGCCGGCTGGGAGAGCCGCATCCAGTGGGGCATGATCTCGGCCCTGCTCTTCCTGGCCATCTCGTACGTCGCCACGACGGTCGTCGAGAACCAGCGCCAGGCCAAGGACCGCCTCGCCACCAGTGTGATGTGGGTCTGCTTCCTGATCGCCGTCGTCCCGCTGGCCTCGCTCCTGTGGACGACGATCGTCCGCGGCTCGGAGCGCCTGGACGGCTACTTCCTCACCCACTCGATGGCCGGTGTGCTCGGTTCCGAGGCCAGCGGCGGCGTCTACCACGCGCTGATCGGCACCCTGGAGCAGGTCGGCATCGCCACGGTGATCTCCGCCCCGCTCGGCCTGCTGACCGCCGTGTACCTCGTCGAGTACGGCAAGGGCTCGCTGGCCAAGGCCGTCACGTTCTTCGTCGACGTGATGACGGGCATCCCGTCCATCGTGGCCGGTCTCTTCATCCTGTCGATCATGCTGATCGCCAACCTGGAGCCCTCCGGCCTGATGGGCGCGCTGGCGCTGACGATCCTGATGATCCCCGTCGTGGTCCGCTCCACCGAGGAGATGCTCAAGCTCGTCCCCAACGAGCTGCGCGAGGCCTCCCTCGCCCTCGGCATCCCGAAGTGGCGCACCATCCTGAAGGTGGTCCTGCCCACCGCGATCGGCGGCATCACCACGGGCGTCATGCTCGCCATCGCCCGTATCGCCGGTGAGACCGCGCCGATCATCCTGCTGGTCTTCGGCAGCCAGCTGATCAACTCGAACCCCTTCGAAGGCGCCCAGTCCTCGCTGCCCTTCTACATCTACGAGCAGTACAAGATCGGCGAGGCCGCGTCCTACGACCGCGCCTGGGCCGCCGCCCTGGTGCTGATCGCCTTCGTCATGATCCTGAATCTGGTGGCCCGCGGCATAGCCCGCTGGAAGGCCCCGAAGACCGGTCGCTGACGCGGCCACAGCGACCCCCCGAAAGAAGCAGTGATTTCCATGGCCAAGCGCATCGACATCAGCGGCCTCAACGCCTTCTACGGCAGCCACAAGGCCATCGAGGACATCTCGATGACCGTGGAGCCCCGCTCCGTGACCGCCTTCATCGGCCCCTCCGGCTGCGGCAAGTCCACCTTCCTGCGCACCCTGAACCGGATGCACGAGGTGACCCCCGGCGGCCGCGTCGAGGGCAAGGTGCTGCTGGACGACGAGAACCTCTACGACTCCAACGTCGACCCGGTCACCGTGCGCCGCACGGTCGGCATGGTCTTCCAGCGCCCGAACCCCTTCCCCACCATGTCGATCTTCGACAACGTGGCGGCGGGGCTGCGGTTGAACGGCAGCTACCGCAAGAGCGAGCTCAACGACGTCGTGGAGAGGTCCCTGCGCGGCGCGAACCTCTGGAACGAGGTCAAGGACCGCCTCAACAAGCCCGGCTCCGGACTCTCCGGCGGCCAGCAGCAGCGCCTGTGCATCGCCCGCGCCATCGCGGTCGAGCCGCAGGTCCTGCTGATGGACGAGCCGTGCTCGGCGCTGGACCCGATCTCGACGCTCGCCATCGAGGACCTGATCGGCGAGCTGAAGGAGCGCTTCACGATCGTCATCGTGACGCACAACATGCAGCAGGCGGCCCGTGTCTCGGACCGCACCGCGTTCTTCAACCTCTCCGCGGTCGGCAAGCCCGGCCGGCTCATCGAGATAGACGAGACGGAGCGGATCTTCTCCAACCCGTCGGTCCAGGCCACGGAGGACTACATCTCCGGCCGCTTCGGCTGAGCCGGACTCCCCCAGCCTCCCGCGGTGCTGCATGGCGGTGCCACCACAAGGCGAAAGGGTCCGCCCCCGTTCCGTTACGAGAACGGGGGCGGACCCACACGTGTAACCGGGCTTCCACCCTGCTCAGCCGAAGAGCAGGAGAACCGCTCCGTAGCTGAGCGCGGCGACCAGCGCCGCGGCCGGCATGGTGATGAACCAGCCCAGGATGATGTTCTTCGCGACGCCCCAGCGCACCGCGTTCACCCGCTTGGTGGCCCCGACGCCCATGATCGCGGAGGTGATGACGTGCGTCGTCGAGATCGGCGCGTGGAACAGGAACGCCGAACCGAACATGATCGAGGCGCCGGTCGTCTCCGCCGCGAAGCCCTGCGGCGGGTCCAGCTCGATGATCTTGCGGCCGAGGGTCCGCATGATGCGCCAGCCGCCCGCGTACGTACCCAGCGAGAGCATCAGCGCACAGGCGATCTTGACCCAGACCGGGATCTCGTCGTTGGGGCCCTCGATGTCCGCGATGACCAGGGCCATCACGACGATGCCCATGGTCTTCTGCGCGTCCTGGAGGCCGTGGCCGAGCGCCATGCCCGCCGCCGAGACCGTCTGCGCGATCCGGAAGCCGCGCTTGGCCTTGTGCGGGTTGGACTTCCGGAATATCCACATGATGCCGACCATCACCAGATAGCCGGCGATCAGGCCGACGAACGGGGAGATGAACATCGGGATGACGACCTTCTCCAGCACCCCGGACCAGATGACGTCCGTGCCGCCGGCCAGCGCCGCCCCGACCATGCCGCCAAACAGGGCGTGCGAGGACGAGGAGGGGAGGCCGTAGTACCAGGTGATGAGGTTCCAGATGATCGCGCCGACCAGCGCCGCGAACAGGATCCCCATCCCCTTCTGCCCCACGGGCGTCGCGATCAGGCCCTCGCTGACGGTCTTGGCGACCCCCTGGCCCAGGAAGGCGCCGGCGAGGTTCATCACCGCCGCCATCGCCAGAGCCGCACGCGGGGTCAGCGCCCGGGTGGAGACCGAGGTGGCGATGGCGTTCGCCGAGTCGTGGAAGCCGTTCGTATACGTGAAGCCGAGCGCGACACCGATGGTCACGATCAGCGCAAAGGTGTCCACGAGGTTCAGGACTCCTTGACCGCGATGGTCTCCACGGTGTTCGCGACGTGCTCGAACGCGTCAGCCGCCTCTTCCAGCACATCCACGATCTGCTTGAGCTTCAGCACCTCCATGGCGTCGTACTTGCCGTTGAAGAGCTGGGCCAGCAGCTTGCGGTGGATCTGGTCGGCCTGGTTCTCCAGACGGTTGACCTCGATCCAGTACTCGGTGAGGTTGTCCATGGTCCGCAGCCCCGGCATGGCCTCGGCGGTCAGTTCCGCCGCCCGGGCCAGCACCTCGATCTGCTGCTCGACGCCCTTGGGGAGCTCCTGGACCTGGTAGAGGACGACCAGGTCGACGGCCTCCTCCATGAAGTCCATGATGTCGTCGAGCGAGGACGCCAGCTTGTAGATGTCCTCGCGGTCGAACGGCGTGATGAAGGAGGAGTTCAGCTGGTGGAAGATCGCGTGGGTGGCATCGTCCCCCGCGTGCTCCGCTGCCCGCATACGCTCCGCGATCTCGACTCGGGAGGCAGAATCCGCCCCGAGCAGTTCCATCAGGAGTTTCGAGCCCGTGACAATGTTGTCCGCGGACGCGGAGAACATGTCGTAGAAGCTCGTCTCCCTGGGGGTCAGACGAAAGCGCACGTGGGGTCCTCGGGATGCTTTGGATTCGGTCAGGCTGATGCTAGGCGCATCATCCGGCCACGGCTAACCGGCGTTCTTCAGTGTCGCCCATCGAACAGGCCGATCAGCACGGACCCCCGGTCACGGTTCGGCGGGATTCGTTACCATATACCCGGCAGGGGTATCCATACGGCACGGTGCGAGGGGTACGGGGCAGGGCGGCGGAACCGTCCGGCACGGCCCCCACGGCACAACAGCGGGCCCGGGGTTCCGCATTTCCGCGTTCCGGCAGGGACACTTACCGGCAGGGACACTCAGAGGACAGCAACGGGAGGACGCAGATGACCACGACCGGGACCACAGGGACGGAATCAACGGGCGTGGGCGCCCCGGACGCGGGGGCGGCCGCCCCTGCGGACATCGTCACCGACCACGACCGCGGCATTCACGGCTACCACCACCAGAAGGACGAGCACCTCAAACGGCTCCGCCGCATCGAGGGCCAGATCCGCGGCCTCCAGCGCATGGTCGACGAGGACGTCTACTGCATCGACATACTCACCCAGGTGTCGGCGTCCACCAAGGCGCTCCAGTCCTTCGCCCTCCAGCTGCTGGAGGAGCACCTGCGCCACTGTGTCGCCGACGCGGCCGTCAAGGGCGGCGAGGAGGTCGACGCGAAGGTCGAGGAGGCCACGAAGGCCATCGCCCGCCTGCTCCGCACCTGATGCGCGACCCCGTGAGCGATGGCGGTGCGGAGGGAAAGGGCGTCACCCCCGGCGAGCGGCCTGCCGGGGGACCGTCGCCCAGGACTCCGCGCCGCGCACGTCGAGCACTTCGTCGATCCGATCGGGACTGAGGCGTTCCTCACCCGCCGCCGACGCGGCGATCATCAGCTCGCCGCACAGCTCGATCTCGGCGAGGGCCACACAGTCCTGAGCGTTCGGAGCGCTGAGCGTCACCACCTGCGTCACCTCTCTCTGCCGTCTCCCGGCCGTCACCGGCCCCTGGCACACCGGCTTCCCAGCCTAGGGAGCGCGATAGGCACCGCGCATGGCACGGACGGACCATTTTCCGCCCCCTCCCAACC
>NZ_JAAXYC010000136.1 GCF_018619185.1 Streptomyces sp. McG3
CACCCACCCCACCCCACTCCGCGGTACGGACCTCCGGGGCGCAACGCCTCGCGGCGTTCGTTTCGGTACGTAGCCGAACGTAGCCATCCCGTCGCAGCCTGGTGGCATGAACCACGTACTTGTCCCCCGGAGGAATCCAGGGGAGCCCGTCTACCGCGCCGACTTCGCCCTCGGCGAGCACTCCGCCCGGCATCTGCGCCGCGTCCTGCGGCTCTACCTCACGGCATGGGAGCTGCCTTTCCTCGCCGACGCCGCGGAGCTGGCGCTCACCGAGCTGATCGCCAACGTCGTGCGGCACGTGCCCGACCGGCGCGGCCGGACCTTCATCTTCCGGCTGCCGCGCGGCGAGGGCGTACGCGTCGAAGTGGCGGACAGCAGCCCCGTCGTGCCCCTCGCCATCACGGGTGACCCGCTGGACGAGGGAGGCAGGGGGCTGGTCCTGGTCGACGCCGTCACCGACGAATGGGGCATCGTCAAGCGGTGGGACGGCAGCGGGAAGACCGTCTGGTTCGAGTGTCTGACGCCGCCGGAGAGGGGCGGCAGCCGGTTCAGGACAGCTCGGCCGGAACCGCGTCCGTGAACGGCGTCCACGCCTGTGCCGCCCACGGGCCGAAGGCGCGGTCGGTCAGCGCGACGCAGGCCGCGCCCGCCACCGGGTCGATCCACAGGAACGTGCCCGACCGGCCGACGTGTCCGAAGCATGCCGGGGAGGACGAGTTCCCCGGCCAGTGCGGGGACTTGGCGTCGCGGATCTCGAAACCGGGGCCCCGGTCGTTCGGGCTCCGGTGGCCGTAGCGGTCAGTGCCGCACCGCCGCCACCTCCGGTGGCAGGTCGTCCGGGAGCAGCAGGCGCAGATCGTCCAGGCTCGGGGCGGACATCGCGCCGAGGCGGCCCGCCTGGCGTGTCATCATCGCCTCCAGGATCTGGCGGGCCGCCCGTGCGTTGCCGAAGGCGTGGTCGCGCGGCAGGGAGTCCACGTAGGCGTACAGCGCGGCGACCGTCTCCGGGGAGCAGTCGTACCCGTAGCCGGTGGCCTGCTGGGAGAGGATCTGCAACAGGTCGTCCGTGGAGTAGCTCTCGAACTCCACGGTGCGCGAGAACCGCGAGGCCAGGCCCGGGTTGGAGTCGAGGAAGCGGCGCATCTCGCGGGTGTAGCCGGCGGCGATGACCACGACCTCGTCACGGTGGTCCTCCATCAGCTTCAGCAGCGTGTCGACCGCCTCCCGGCCGAAGTCGGAGCTCGCGCCCTCCGGCGTGAGCGTGTACGCCTCGTCGACGAACAGCACACCGCCTATGGCGCGTTCGAAGGCGTCCTTGGTCAACTGCGCCGTGTGGCCCACGTACCGGCCGACCAGATCGGCCCGTGCCACCTCGACCAACTGGCCCTTGGGCAGCACCCCGAGGGAGCGCAGCAGGTCCGCGTACAGCCGCGCGATGGTGGTCTTACCCGTACCGGGAGGCCCGGAGAAGATGAGGTGGTTGCTGATCTTCGGGGTGGGCAGCCCGGCGGCCTTGCGCTGCTTCGTCGCGGTGAGGAGGTTGACCAGCGCGGTCACCTCGTTCTTGACCGCTGTGAGACCGATCATGGAGTGCAGCTGGGCGAGGAGTTCCTCGGAGCCGGGGCCGTCGTCCGCCGGCGTGCCCGCGTCGGGCGCCACGTCCTCGGGGAGCAGGAGGGCCAGGTCGCTCTCGGCGGGATTCTTCATGGAGGCGAACCGGGACGCCTGACGGTCCACCATCTCCTCGAACACCCGGCGGGCCGCACGGCCGTTGCCGAACGTGGCGTCGCGCGGCATGCGCTCGTAGTGCCCGGCGAGCGCATCGCGGGTCTGGGGGGCGAGCTCGTAGCGGTGGCCCAGGCACATGTTCTCGGTGATGGTCACCAGCTCGTCCACCGAGTAGTTGGCGAAGTCGATGGTCCGGGTGAACCGGGAGGACAGGCCCGGGTTGGAGGAGAGGAAGCTCGCCATCTCGCCGGTGTACCCGGCGGCGATCACGGCGACGTCGTCGCGGTGGTCCTCCATCAGCTTCAACAGCGTGTCGACCGCTTCCCGGCCGAAGTCGGCGCCGGAGCCCTTGCTGTCGGACAGCAGGGTGTACGCCTCGTCGATGAACAGCACCCCGCCCAGCGCCTCGTTGAACGCCTCGGTGGTCTTGATGGCCGTACCGCCGATCACCTGCGCGACCAGGTCGGCGCGGGAGACCTCCACGAGGTGCCCCGACCTGAGAACGCCGAGGTCGGCCAGGATGCCGCCGTACAGCCGGGCCACGGTGGTCTTGCCGGTGCCGGGCGGTCCGGAGAAGACGAGGTGGCGGCTGACCTGGGCGACGGGCATGCCCAGCTGGGCACGGCGCTGGTTCAGCTGGTTCAGGTTGACCAGATTGCGCACCTGGCTCTTGACCTCGGCGAGGCCGACGAGGGATTCCAGCTCCTCCAGCGGCCCCTCGGGCTCCTTCTTCGCGGCGTCGGGGCCGCCACCCGCGACGTCCGGCGGCAGCGTGTCGCCCCAGGCGTCCGGGACAGCGTTCCCGGCGCTGTTGAGGCCCTCGATAGTGAGGCGTTCGTTGACCCGGGTCTGCCGCAGGCCCGCACCGCGGTTGTCGCGGACGGTGCAGTCGGCGACGGTGACGAGCTCGGCGCTGTCGATCCGGATGCCGTCGCCGACGCTGCCGATGACCTGCGAGGACGTGAGGGTGGCGCGGGAGCCGTTGGCGAGCAGGACGCCGTGGGCGCCGGAGTCGGTGATGTGGACGCGCAGGACGGAGAGTTCACCGCCGTTGTCCACCGTGATGCCGCCCGCCGCGGCGAACTCGACCGCGCAGTCCCGGACGGTGCCCCGCCCCTCCGTGCCGACGGAGATGGTGGTGTCCTCGGCCGCTCTCATGACCGTGTCGCGGATGTCGGGGTTGCCGCCCGAGGCGATCCGTACCGCCGAACCGCCCGCGCGGTCGATCTCGCAGTGTTCCAGCCGGCCGCGCCCGTCCTCGGCCACCTCGACACCGTTGCCACCCGGCGAGGTGATCCGAACGCGGCGCAGCAGCGGGTCGGCCCCGGTGCGGATACGGACGGCGACCCCGGCCGCGTCGCTGACGAGCAGTTCGTCGAACTCGGCGGTCGAGTCCTCCTCCAGCAGGACGGCGCCGTTCGCCTCCGCGCAGTCGCGGACCGCGCAGCCGATCAGCGTGGGTGAGCTGGAGTCGATCACCCGTATCGCCGGGGCGGCCGCTGTGTCGAACTCGCAGTGCTGGAAGGTGCCCCGGGAGCGTTCGCTGACCACCAGGCCGCTGCCCTTGGTGCGGGAGGTCCGGCAGTCGAGGAACTCGGGGTCGGCGTTCACGGCCAGCATGATGCCGGGGCCCGAGGTGTCGCTGACGGAGACGTTCTCCAGGGAGGGGCGGGCGGAGCTGGTGATGTAGACGCCGACGGAGGTGTCGTGGACCCTGGTGCGCAGGACCCGGGTACCGCTGCGGCCCTCCAGCGCGATGGACGGTTTGTCCGTCCCGGAGATGTCGCAGTCCTCCACCAGGCCCTGTGCCTCGTCCGAGGTCAGTACGCCGTTGGCGCGCGCGTCGAGGATGCGGCAGTCCCGCACCGTCGTCCGGGCCTCCGCGCCGATGACGACGCCGGAGGTGCCGAGGTTCGATATGCGGCAGCCCGCTATGACGCTGCCCGTGGGGGCGGAGTCCACGACCCCGGCGCCCTTGGGGTTGCTGACCTGGCAGTCGCGCATGGCGACCGAGCCCGACTCCCGGGCCAGCACGGCCGTCCAGCCGGAGCCGACGACCGTACAGCCGTCCATGGCGACCTGGCCGCGCGGGGCGTCGACCACCGGCAGGTCCTCGCTCCCGCCGCGCAGGGTGAGGTCGGTGAGCATGACGGCGTCGGCCACCAGGATGACGGCGGTGCCCCGGCGCGGGCAGATCTCGACGCTGCCCGGCTCCCCGTCGGCGACGATGGTGACCCGCGTCCGGACCGTGAGGTTCTCCGGGTAGCGGCCGGGGTGCACCCGGATCACCGCACCCGTGCGTGCCTTGTCCAGGGCTTCGCTGATCGTCCGGAAGCTGTCCGGTTGGTCCGACCCGACCCTGAGCAATTGCCGTGACACGCCCGTTCCTCCTCCTTGTGGTGCCGCTGCCTGCTCTCCCGCCGGGGGCCGGAAGGAATCCGGGTCGCGTCGGGAACGTGCAGCTGTGCGCACGCGACGAAGGCTACGGGACCGGTACCGCGATGTTCCAGGTGGGACAGGGCAGTTCGGGCCGGATCCGGTGAGCGGGTGCCGGATCCCGCCCGACACGCCGTCATCCGGTCGGCCTATCATGCGCGCCATGCCCCCTGCCCGAGTTCGCTCCCGCCGCCCGCGGGCCACGGCCGTCGCCGCCGCCCTGTCGCTCACCGTGATCCCGGCCGCGCTGGTCGCGGCGGACGCCGTGCCCGCGGCGGCCGATTCCGTGGGACTCCCCGTCGTACGTTCCGTACTGGCGGAGGACGACACCTGCGTCGAGGCCTCGAAGGTGAAGGCCCGGTCCGAGCCCTGGACCATGGGCGCGCTCGGGGCGGCCCGCGCACGGCCGCTCTCCCAGGGAGCCGGGCAGACGGTCGCGGTCGTGGACACGGGGGTCGGGGAGTCGGCCCCGGCGCTCTCCGGCCGGGTGACCACGATCGGGGACGCGGGCAAGGACTGCGTCGGGCACGGCACGTTCGCGGCCGGCCTGATCGCGGCGGCCCCGGGCGCCGCCGCGGGGCCGGCCGGACTGGCCCCCGAGGCCCGCATCCTGGCCGTACGGGGCGCGGACGAGCGCGGCGGGTCCACGGTGGGCCAGGTCGCCGCCGGCATCCGCGAGGCGGCCGACGGGGGCGCCTCCGTCATCTACGTCGCCGCCGCCCTGGCCGACGGCAAGGCCGAGCTGACGAAGGCCGTCGCCTACGCGAGCGACAAGGACGCGCTGGTCGTGGCGCCCCTCGCCCCGGACGCGCTGCCGAGGGACGCGAAGCCCGCCGCCTGGTACTGGCCCGCCGCCGCCCCGGGGGCGATCGGTGTGACGGACTACGGCCCGGACGGGCAGCGCCCCACCAACGCGCCCGTGGTGGGCGGGGCGGACCTGGCCGCGCCCGGTGACGCGGTGGTGAGCATCGGCCCCGAGGGCTCGGGCCACTTCATCGGCTACGGGGCCTCGTTCGCCGCCGCGCACGTCGCGGGGGCGGCGGCGCAGGTGCGGGCGCGCCACCCGAAGTTGTCGGCGGCCGGGACGGCGCGCCGCCTGACCGAGGCGGCCTACCCGGCGAGCCCGCCGCGCCTGGACCCGTACGCGGCCCTGACGGCCGTCCTGACGGACGAGAAGGGGGCGGTGCCCCGGACCGAGCGGGCCGAGGTCCCGCCGCCGCCCGCGGCGGAGCCCCGTACCCGCGCGCTGATCGCGGCGGGCGTGGGCGGCGGCGTGGTGCTGCTGGTCGCGGCGGGCGCGGTGGTGATCCCGCGCGGGCGGGCCCGCAACTGGCGTCCTGCGGGGAGCTGAGGGCGCTCGGGGGGGGCTTGTGACCGTGGAGCGTGGGCGGAGCGGTTCCGGCACCCCCGGAGACGCTGCTGAGGGCCGGGTGAGGCCGGGGCCCCGGCCGCCCGGTACGGCCCCGGGTGTCCCCGCGCCGGGCTCACCCGCGCGTCCAGGCCCGATGGGCGGGCCCGGTCCCCCCGTAGCGCTCACGGGCGGGGGACCGGGCCCGCCGCTCAGGACTCCTCGTCCTCCAGCACGGCCGTCTGCACCTGGATCTGCTTGCGGCGCGTCACCCGCGTACCCCGGCCCGGTGGCAGGTTGCGGCCCTTGACGCTGCCCAGGATGAAGCCCTCCGAGGGCGGGCACGACAGCAGCAGCGTCGGGGTGTTGACCTCCTGCATGCGCCGCAGCATGGGCTCGCCCAGGCCGCGGCCGGCACCGGCGGCGGAGCGGGCGACGACCAGGTGCAGACCGACCTCGTAGCCGAGCGCGAGGTGGTTCAGCAGCGGGTCGAACGGCGCGTTCATCGCACTGGTGCCGAGCATGTCGTAGTCGTCCACGAGGATGAACAGCCGCGGCCCGTCCCACCAGTCGCAGGTGCGCATCCGGGCCGGGGTGATCTCCGGACCCGGTGCGCGCGCCGCGACCGCCCGTGCCGCCCCGCCGATCAGCTCCTTGAGGGCGTCCATCGCCACGGCGTGGCCGAGCCGGTACTCGTCGGGGATGGCCTCCACCAGGGCGCGGCGGTAGTCCACGACCATGATCCGCGCCTCGGCCGGGGTGTACCGGTCCATGATGGCCTTGGCCGTCATCCGCAGCATGTTGGTCTTGCCGCTCTCCGTGTCCCCGACCACGATCATGTGGGGAGTCTCGGAGAAGTCGTGCCACACGGTCGACAGGCGCTCCTCCTCCAGGCCGATGGGCATCTTGAAATCGCCCTTGGGAGCCGGGAGCTCCGACAGCTTGAGCCGGGTCGGCAGCATCCGCACCTGCGGCGCGGGCGGGCCCTGCCAGCTCTCGCGGACCGCCGCCACCAGACCGGCCACCCCGTCGGAGAGGTCGTCGACGGACTCGACGCCGTCGATGCGCGGCAGCGCCGTGAGGTAGTGCAGCTTGGCGTCCCGGGTCAGGCCGCGCCCCGGCAGCCGGGGCACGGTCGCGGCGCGCCGGTTGTCGATCTCGGAGTCCATCGGGTCACCCATCCGCAGCTCCAGGTGGGTCGCGGCCTGGTCCCGGATCGCGGAGGTCACCTCCACCCAGCGGGCGGTGGTGACGATCAGGTGGATGCCGTAGTTCAGACCGCGCGCGGCGATCGCGCCGAACGTCTGGATGTACCGGTCGAAGTCCTGGCGCACCGTCGACCAGCCGTCGATCACCAGGAACACGTCGCCGTGGTGGTGCTCCGGGAACTCCCCGGCGGCCAGCCGACGTCGGAAGGTCGCCATCGAGTCGATGCCGTTGTCCAGGAAGAACCGCTCGCGTTCCGCCAGCAGGGTCGTGACCTCGGAGATCGTACGGCCCACCCGCTCGGCGTCCAGCCGTGCGGCGACCCCGCTGACGTGCGGGAGCCCGGCCAGCCCGGCGAGCGCGCCGCCGCCGAAGTCGAGGCAGTAGAACTGGACCTCGCGCGGGGTGTGGGTGAGCGCCAGCGCGGTGATGATCGTCCGGACCATCGTGCTCTTGCCGCTCTGCGGGCCGCCCGCGATCGCGATGTGTCCGCCCCCGCCCGAGAGGTCGACGGTCAGCAGGTCGCGCAGCTGGTCGAAGGGGCGGTCGATGATGCCGAGCGGGATGGTGAGCCGCCCGCGGTGCGACGCGTCGGTCGTCAGCCCGTACTCGGGGTGCGGGGTGAGCGGCGGCAGCACCTGGTCGAGCGTGGCGGGGAGGTCCAGCGGCGGCAGCCACACCTGGTGGGCCGGCGGCCCCGCGGTCAGCAGTCGGTCCACGGCGACGGAGAGCAGGGTCTCGCCGGTCTCCTCCTGCTGCTCGGGTTCGGGCTCCGGTGTGTTGGGGAGCTGGCGCGGTACGACGTAACTGCTGGTCCACGGCACGGTCTGGCTCGCCACCCGCGCCTGGTTGGCGCTGCCGCGGCGCTGCTGGTAGGGGCCGGAGACGTAGGCGGCGCGGAACCGGGTCAGCGCCTCCACACCCGACTTGAGGAAGCCGCTGCCGGGCGCCGACGGCAACTGGTAGGCATCGGGGACGCCGAGTACGCCGCGGCTCTCCATCGCGGAGAACGTCCGCAGACCGATCCGGTAGGAGAGGTGGCTCTCCAGCTGGTGCATGCGGCCCTCGTCCAGGCGCTGCGAGGCGAGCAGCAGGTGCACGCCGAGGGACCGGCCGAGGCGGCCGATCATCACGAACAGCTCCATGAACTCGCGGTGCGCCGCCAGCAGCTCGCTGAACTCGTCGACGACGACGAACAGGCTGGGCATCGGCTCCAGCGGGACGCCCGATGCGCGAGCCTTCTCGTAGTCCAGCGCGGAGGTGTAGTTGCCCGCCGAGCGCAGCAGCTCCTGCCGCCGCATCAGCTCGCCGTGCAGGGCGTCCTGCATGCGGCCGACCAGCGCCGCCTCGCCCGCCAGGTTGGTGATGACGGCGGAGGTGTGCGGGAGGTCCTCGAGCCCCAGGAAGGTGGCGCCGCCCTTGAAGTCGACCAGGACGAAGTTGAGCGTCTCCGAGGAGTTCGTCAGGGCGAGCGAGAGGACCAGGGTCCGCAGGAGCTCGCTCTTGCCGGAACCGGTGGCGCCGATCAGCATCCCGTGCGGCCCGGTGCCGCCCTGGGCGGACTCCTTGATGTCCAGCTCGACCGGCTCGCCGTCCGCGCCGACCGCGATCGGCACCTTGAGCCGGTTGGGGCCGGTGTGCTGCTGCCACAGCGTGTTCGGGTCATGGCGGTGCAGGTCGGGAATGCTCAGCAGCGTGGTCAGTTCCACGTTGGCGGAGAGCGGTTCGGAGGAGTCCGACGCCGAGCCCAGGCCCATGCGGTACGGGGCGAGCCGCCGCGCGAGCGACACCGCGCCCGTGAGCCCGAAGGTGTCGGGCCGGCCGAGCCGGGTGATCTGCTCCTTGCGCTCGCGGTCGGTGCGCACCAGGCCGAGTTCGTCCTCGTCGACCGTGAAGCGCAGAGTGATGCGGCCGGGGCGCCAGGAGAGCGCACCGCTGAGGTCCAGGACGACCGTGTTGCGGAAGCCGGGACCGTCGAGCCGGTGGCCCGCCGGGACGACCCCGCCGTCCACGACGATCACGGTGAACGGCTCCTCGCGTCCGGGCACCGCGTCCGGGTCGAACTGCGGCCGCTCCATGAACTCGGCGCCGAGGAGGTTCTCCAGCTCGCCCCAGGCGGAGACCGTCATCCGGGTCGGGCCCGCGCCGTCGGTGTCGTGCGGGTGGAGGCTGTGCGGGAGCCACTTCGTCCACTCCCAGTGCGCGCGCCGCTCGTCGGAGACGCAGAAGGCGATCCACACGTCGTCCGGCGAGTGGAAGGTGGCCAACTGGGCGAGCAGCGCCCGCGCCAGGGAACGTATCCGCTCCTCGTCGCCCTGGAACAGCACGCGGGCCCAGGCGCGCAGGTAGATCGCGATGGGCTGTTCCGGCACCGTCGAGTAGGCGCGGATGAAGCTGCGCAACGCGTGGGCGCTGAGCGGCTCCAGGTCCTCCACGGGGTTGGTCGAGCTCGACGTCAGCTTCAGGCCCAGCTTCTGCTCGCCGACGGCCATCCGGATCTCGCCGAAGTCCTCGTCCCGGGGGCGCCGCTCCCACAGCCGGGTGGTGCCGGTCATCGACCACAGGGCGGCGGGCTCGGGGTGCCGCCACGCCAGCGCCAGCTGCTGGTCCACGACCGCGCCGCGCACCTTGCGCCGGATCTGGGTGAGGTAGCGCAGGTAGTCCCGGCGCTCGCCCTTGAGCTTCTGCTTGCGCTCCGCCGCCCGGCGCATGAACTGGCCGATGAACATCGCGGCGGCGCCGAGGACCATCAGGCCCAGGGCGATGTAGATGAACCCTCCGGAACCCCGCGTCATACCGGGGCGCATGAACATGAACATCATCGAGACCGACATCAGTGCCATGGGCAGGTACGTCCACACGGCGGAGGTGTCGGGCACCGTCTCGGGGAGGATCGGCGGTTCCTGGAGACTCAGCTCCCCGTCGGGCATCTCCGGGCCCCGGCGTCGGGCCGGGCGGCGGAACAGGATCACACTCAAGGAACCGTCTCCTTCAGGGACATGGGGGGAGAGCGGGCGGAACGGCGTCGCAGGGCACGCCGCCCGCCGTCGACCGGGGGCCGGGACGCGGACAGGCCTTCGCCGTGCACGCACCCTACGCCGCGCCCCGTCCCGAGCCGAAAGCCCGCCCGGGGGCTCCCGTAGTGGGCGGGAGGTGGTCGGACCGTCGTGTCACAGTTCTGCTGCATCACGGCTTCGGGGCAGGATCCGCGCGGCCGTTCGCCCCGCCGGAAGAGCGCAAACGGAAGCGCTCCCCGGACGAACGGGCGCCTGCGGAGCCTTTCCCCTGCCCGGACGGGCATACGCGGAACGGCTTTTCCGGCCGGACGGGCACACGCGGAGCTATTTCCCGGCCGAAACCGCGCACGCCGAACCGCCCTTCGTGCCCGTACGGCCGAACGTGCCGCAATTCGCCGGACGCGGACGGCCGTTTCGTATTCCGTGGCGCGGGCCACGTGGCCCAGAGTAGGCCGCTGATATTACGATCGCCGTATCGGTCGTCAACAACCGTCGCCGTCACACGGTTTGGAACCGCCCACCGAAGCAGGGTGTTCACCGGTCCGCCGGCCCCTGTTCCCCCGCCCGTTCTCAGCCGTAACCGGAGAAGCGTGAGCCATCCCGATGACTGACACTCAGGTGGCCGAGCTGTGCCGTCTGACGGTACGAGCTCCAGCCAAGAGCATCGATCTCGCCGTGCCCGCCGACGTCCCCGTCGCGGACCTGCTGCCCGCCGTGCTCGGCTACGCGGGCGACAACCTCGAAGAAGCCGGTATCGACCACGGCGGCTGGGTCCTCCAGCGGCTCGGCGGCGAGCCCCTGGACGAGGAACTCACCCTCGACTCCTACGGGCTGCGGGACGGTGACACCCTCTACCTCCGGCCGCGCGCCGAGGCTCTGCCCGAGGTGCACCTCGACGACCTGGTCGACGGCATCGCCACCACGATGCGCGACCACCCCTTCGGCTGGACCCCCAAGGTGAGCCGCTGGGTGCTCCTCGGCATCGTTGTCGCGGTCCTCGCCGGCGGCGTTCTGGTGATTGCCTGGCCCGGCGGCTCCTCGCTGTCCCGGTCCGTCTTCGCCACCGCGGCCGGCCTCCTCCTGCTTGCGGGTGCGGGCGCGGCGAGCAGGGCGGTCGGGGACGCGGGCGCCGGAGCCGCGCTCGGCTTCATGGTCGGGCCCTACCTGGCGCTGGCCGGCTGGCTGCTGCCCGGCGGGGAACTCGCCGGGCCGCACGCCTACGAGACCCTGGGGGCCCGGCTGCTCGCGGCCAGTGCGGCGATGGCCGGCGGGGCGGTCCTCGCGCTCGCCGTCGTGGCCGCGTTCGCCGCCCTCTTCCTGAGCGTCGCCGTCGTCTCGCTGTTCGCCGCCGTCGCCGCCGTCCTGCTCCTCACCACGGACCTGGCGCCGGTGCACGCCGCCGGGATCCTCGCCGTCCTCGCGGTGGTCCTGGGGGCG
Source organism: Streptomyces sp. McG3 (assembly GCF_018619185.1). Lineage (GTDB taxonomy): Bacteria > Actinomycetota > Actinomycetes > Streptomycetales > Streptomycetaceae > Streptomyces. Next base: position 11,173 of record NZ_JAAXYC010000136.1, read on the forward strand.
TTCGTCCCCTCGCTCGCCTTCCGGATGTCCGGGATGCGGATGCCTCCGCTGCCGACCAACGCCCAGCAGTTGCAGGAGGGCATCGAGCCGCACGCCGCCTCCGCGGTCTCGGCCCGCGCCATCCTCGCCGACGGCTGGATGACGTCGCTCTACGGAGCGGTGGGCCTGGTCGGCGCCGCGTGCGTGGCCATCCTGGCCCGGGAGCGTGAGCTGGCCGAGATCATCATGACGGTGGCGCTGTGCCTGCTGCTCGTCCTGCACGCCCGAGGCCTCGGCAACATCTGGCAGCGCATGTCCCTGGTGGCCCCGGGGATCTTCGGGCTGCTCCTGCTGGTGCTGGTCGCCGCCCCCGCCGCGTCCCCGGGCAACCGTCTGGTCACGGCCGCGGGGCTGCTCGCGGCCGCCGCCGCGGTCGCCATCGCCGCCTGGACCGTGCCCGGCCGCCGGCTCGTCCCGTACTGGGGCCGCGCGGGCGAACTGCTCCACTCGGCCCTCGCGATCGCCGTGCTCCCCCTCGCCCTGTGGGTGCTCGGCGTCTACGGCGCCCTGCGGGCCATCAACGCCTGACCTGAAGGGAGAACCGCTGCCGTGCAGTCGAAACGCGACCAGGTCCAGGCCCACATGTTCGTCATGGGCCGGCTGACCTCCGGCATGCTCCGCGCCGACCCCGACGCCCCGGAGAGCCCGCAGGGGCGCACCAACCGGGGCGTGGTGATCGGCATCGTGATCGCCGTCCTGCTGTCGGCCGGCTCCTTCGTCCTCGGCCTCCTCAAGCCCGGTACCAAGGACTCCTGGCGGGCCGCCGGAACCCTCGTCGTCAACAAGGACACCGGGTCCCGCTACCTCTACCTGGACGGGCGGCTGCGCCCGGTGCGCAACTACGCGTCGGCGCGGCTGCTCGCGGGCGCCGACATGAAGGCGGTCGCGGTCGGCTCGAAGTCCCTGAGCGGTACGCCGCACGGGGCGCCCATCGGTATCAGCGGCGCCCCGGACGCCCTGCCCGGGAGCGCGGACCTGGACACGGGTCCCTGGCAGGTCTGTTCGGGCAGCGGAGCCGGAAGGACCGGCACCACCGTCGCGGTGGGCCTGCCGGCTGACGCCGCCGGGCTGCCCACCGACCAGGCCATGCTCGTCACGGGGCCGGACAAGGCCGACTACCTGGTCTGGCGCGGCAGCAAGCTGCTGATCGACGAGGACACCCGCGCCCGCGAGGCCCTCGGCTACGCCTCCACCTCCCGGCTGCCCGTCTCCGCCGCCTTCCTGAACGCCCTGCCCTCGGGACCCGACCTGCGCCCGCCGAACGTACCGGGCAAGGGAAAGAAGGGCCCCGCGCTCGGCGGCGGGGAGTCCAGGGTCGGCCAGGTCTTCCGGGTCACCGTCCCGGGCTCCGCCGACCGCTACTACCTGCTGCGCCAGGAGGGCCTGACCCCGCTCACCGCGACCGGGGCCGCGCTGGTGCTCGGCGACCCGGAGACCCGCGAGAAGGTGTACGGGGGAGGCGCGGCGAAGGTCGTGACGCTGGGCGCGGACGCGTTGAGCGGCCGGCTGGCCCCCGGTGCGGGGACCGGCGCGGAGGAGGCGAACCTGCCCCCGGAGCCGCCGGAGGCGGTGGCCCTCGGCGAGGACCGCACTGTATGCATCCGGGTCCAGCCGAGTGAGCGCGGACCGCGCATCAGCGTGGCGCTGACCGGGACGGGCACCCTGGGTCCCGCCGCCCAGGCGCCGCCCGAGGGCCTGACCCCGGCCTGCATGCCGGTCGGCTCGATCAGCGTGCGGCCGGGCGGCGGATCCCTGGTGCGGGCGCTCGGGGCGAGCGGGAGCCCGGTCGGCACCACCGTCTACCTGGTGACCGACACCGGGATGAAGTACCGGGTCGGCACCGCCGACGGCCTCGCCGCCCTCGGCTACAGCGAGGGCCAGGCGCGAGGGCTCCCGGCACCGCTGCTGGCCATGCTGCCGACAGGGCCGGACCTCACCAAGGAGGCTGCCGCCCTGGGCCGTAACACGAACACGACCCCACGCTGCAACCGGCCTTGAGGGCCCGGCGGACGGTTGTACCGAAGGAGGTGAATTTCTTGTGGCGCGGCTGATAAATGCGCGTGTCCTGACAACCGGAGGAGGTGATCCACCGTCCTCCTCCCCGACGGGGTCCGCCAATACCGTTTCCGACAGCGGGCATTGCCCGTTCGGGTGCGGGGAAACAGATCCATTCGGAAGGTGATTCCGCAAGGGGTGAACCTCAGATCCCCATCAAATCTCCTTCGCGAATCACCCCAAAAGCTGGGTCGGGGCCGAGAAGATGACGCAAGCCATTGAATCCTCAACGCGCCCTTCTTTAGGCTCCGTTCGTCCAGACCATTCGGACGCCGGTCTTCCGGCGGCGTCCGGCCAGGCACCGCGCCGCGCGGGAACCGGAATCCGGCGGCGCGACACATCAGGAGGCGCAGCAACATGGCAGGTACGGGCGCACAGCAGTCACTGGCGTCATCCACCCAGAACGGTGTCACCGCACTGGAGATGGCTTTCACCGGCGTTCAGAGCAGCCGCCAGGACGTCGAGAACATGAAGCACAACCTCGCCTCCGGCTACGCAGGCAGCGACGGTGGCGCGTTCCAGAAGCTGCTCGACCGGTGGGACCAGCAGGCGGAGATCATCTCCAGCAACCTCCGCGACATGATCACGACGCTGGAGGAGACCATGCGCGCGCAGGGCATCCAGCAGAACAACTCGAACGACTCGATCCAGCAGGCGTTCAACCGCTCCGAGGAGATCTTCAACGCGCTCGCCGGCTCCACCGCGGGCCGCTGACCACTCCTCCGGTATCCGGGAGCCCTGACGGGCGACCGGGCTCCGCACACCACAGACCCTGACGCACCTGCCGTGAGACGAGGAAGACCATGACCCCCCCGCTTGACTTCACCGACGGCCAGATCTACGTCGACTACGGCCACATGGAGAACGCCGCCGACGACATGGTCCAGCAGACCAAGGCGATCGACAGCATCCTCACCAACCTGGAAGCCGAACTCCAGGAGCTCCAGCGCAGCTGGGAGGGTGAGGACAAGGCGGTGTACGCCGAGAAGCAGGCCTCCTGGAACAACGCGGTCGAGGAGATGAAGCGCATCCTCGCCGAGCACTCGGCGCTGCTGACCGACGTCTCGGGCAGCTACAAGTACAGCGAGAACTCCCTGAAGTCGCTCTGGGAGAGCGTGCGCATCGGCAGCTGACCCGGGGCGGCACGCCCTTGGGTCCTTCCCGGGCGGCCGTTCGCGTGGCTCCTTCGCGCGCGGCCGCCCGGTGCAGTCGGGGCGGTGCGCCGTCCGCCGAGGCCTCCGTGAGCGGCCGGCGGACGGGTGCGGGCCCTGTGAGTCCCTGGACATCCCGGAAGACTGGAGAAGTGCGACATGGCGGAAGCACCCGCACTCAATCTCAACAAGGCGTGGCTGCAGAGCTTCCTCGACAACGACCTCGTCCCGTTCCTCGCGGAGATCAAGAAGATGCGGGATGACGGCACCACGTCCAACGGGACGACCGTGCCCGGAATTCCCTCGCTGCAGGGCGGCGAGGACGGGTCCGCGACGGCGGCGGGCTTCTACGACGGCCAGAAGAAGCCGCTCGCCATCGGGACGATGGCGGCCGACGAGAACGGCCGTACCAACGGCGGCTACCTGGTCAAGTGCCTGAACGGGCTGGTCGATCAGCTCGACGACATCCTCAAGCTCCAGGTCGAACTCTTCGAGCAGATCGAGGAGGACCTGGAGGACACCATCGAGGAGCTCTTCAAGACCCAGGACGGCAACCTGGAGAAAATCGACGGCAAGGACATGATCGATTTCTTCGAGGGCGTGGACGAGGTGCTCTCCGAATCCGCCGGCGGCGGCTCGGACGGCGACGAGGACGACTGACCTTCGTCGCGGTCGGCCGGTAGCCCCGGCCGGTGCTCCTCCGCACGCCCGCGGTCCGGCGGACCGTACCCCCGCCCTCCCGTCCCCTCTGTCTCCTTCCGACGAAAAGGCATTCCGGCATGGCGCTCGATTCCAGCAAGGTCGTCGAAGACCTCGGCGGCGGTACCAACGACAAGTGGGCCGAGGCAGTCGGCTTCTTCACGGGTTTCAAGGCGCCGAACCGGAACGACCTGTTCGACTCGCTCGTCGGCAACGAGGGCATCCCCCTGATGAAGGTGGAGATCTCCGACGTGGGCTATGTCGACTACGTCGACACCGAGGACATGAACTGGCTGTACGAGAACGCCGGTTCCGACATCAAGAACACCGACTTCGTCATCCCCTTCTACCACGCCAAGGGCGGGGCGGGCTCCGACGTGTCGATGTACCGGGCGCGTATCACCCTGCTCGGGAGCAAGGGGGACGGGCGGATACCGAGCCAGGGGTATCAGGAGGGCGGGCAGTTCTCCAGCTCCATGGACGGTCACCTGGGGATGGACGGCAAGCCGACCTGGGACACCACGCCCACCGCGCGCTACGCCTACGGTACCGGGCTCGCCTTGGAGGAGCTGAAATTCAACCCGACGGAGGGCACCTACGGGTTCAGCTTCAACGGCAAGCCTGTGGACGACCCCGACTCGGTGACCCCCGCCAACTTCGACACCGTCGCCGCGGCGTTCGACCGGGTCGCCACGTTCTTCTCGTCCCAGCAGAAGATCGTGGAGGAGTGGCAGAGCCGGCTGGGCAAGGAGAAGGACAAGGCGTGGCGGGGCAAGGCCGCCGGTGTCTTCTGGGACCTCATCAACAAGATCAACAAGCAGTACTCGGACTACGTCGACGACATGCTGCCCGCCGGAGGCACACAGTCCAAGCAGGGCAAAGAGATCGAGGATGCGAAGAAGGCCTTCCAGGAAGCGGTCAACGACCTCCACGGCGTCTGGATGGACTGGCAGTGGAAGTACGGCAATCCGCTCGTGGTGCTGCACACCCTGCTCTCCGCGATCATGGAGTACGTCTGGGACAACAACATCACGAAGATCACCTACGAGATCGAGACCCACGGGTCGTACGGCGGCGGCTACACCACCACGACGAACTACATCTCGGAAGATCACTTCAGCAACCGGGCGGCGATCGAGAAGATCACGGGCACGGGCGACATGGCGCTGACCGTCGACGCCAAGGACTTTGGTGAGCTCAAGGAGCTCAGCACCTGGGTGGAGGTCGGCAACAAGGCCCTCCTCATGTGGAAGCAGACCGTCGAGGAGAACCTCGACAAGGCGGCCGTCGACGCCATGACGAAGGTGCGCGACAGCTGGAGCAACAAAGAGCTGGACTTCGGCTCGATCAAGTCGCGGGGGACCAGCGACACCTTGGAGTCCGAGTACAAGGAGGAGAAGGCCGAACTCGCCGAGGAGAAGGCGGAGGCCGACGCCGCCGCGGCCAAGGCCGCGGCAGAGGAAGCCGCCCGGAAGCAGGAGGAGTTCATCCAGTGGCAGAAGGACCAGGCCGCCAAGGCCGAGGCGGAGCGGAAGAAGGAGAAGGAAGAGGCCGAGCGCAAGGAGGCCGAGGCCAAGGCTGAGGCGGAGCGCAAGGAAGCCGAGGCCAAGGCGGAAGCCGAGCGCAAGGAGAAGGAAGCCAAGGCGGAGGCCGAGGCCAAGGAGAAGGAAGCCGAGGCCAAAGCGGCCGCCAAGGAGGCCGAGCAGGAGGCGAAGCAGGAGGCCAAGGAGAAGGAGGCCGAGGCCAAGGCGGCGGAGCAGGAGGCCAAGGCGGAGGCCAAGGAGGCCGAGGCCAAGGCCGAGCAGGAGGCCAAGGAGAAGGAGGCGGAGCAGAAGCAGGCCGAACAGGAGGCCAAGCAGGAACAGCTCCGGGCCGAGCAGGAGGCCAAGCAGGAGCAGGTCCGCAAGGAGCAGGAGGCCAAGCAGGCCGAGGCCCAGGCTCGTGCGGAGAACATGCAGATGATGCAGATGAACCAGGCGAGGACCCAGCAGGAGGAGGCGAAGAAGGAGCAGGCGGCCAAGGAGGCCCAGGCCAGGGCCGAGCAGGAGGCGAAGGAGGCCGAGGCCAGGGCCGAGCAGGAGGCCAAGGAGAAGGAGGCGGAGCAGAAGCAGGCCGAGCAGGAGGCCAAGCAGGAGGCGAAGGAGGCCGAGGCCAAGGCCGAGCAGGAGGCCAAGGAGAAGGAGGCGGAGCAGAAGCAGGCCGAGGCCGAGCAGAAGCAGGACCGCATCCGCACCGAGCAGGAAGAGCGCCAGGAGCAGCAGCAGGCCGAGCAGGAGCAGAAGCAGGCCGAGGCCGAGGCGAAGGCGGAGCAGAAGCAGGCGGAGCAGGAGGCCAAGCAGGAGGCCAAGGAGGCCGAGGCGAAGGCCGAGCAGGAGGCGATGCGGAAGGAGGCGGAGCAGAAGCAGGCCGAGGCCGAGCAGAAGCAGGACCGCATCCGCGAGGAGCAGGAAGCCAAGCAGGACCGGCTCCGGGAGGAGCAGGAAGCCAAGCAGAACGAGGTCCGGTCCGAGCAGGAGGCCAGGCAGAAGGAAGCCGAGGCCAAGCAGGAGGAAGTCCGGCAGGAGCAGGAGGCCCGGCAGAAGGAAGCCGAGTCCAAGCTCGACAGCTCCCGGCGGGACCTCTTCGGCAACGGCGACATCCCCGACCTGTCGTCCACCCCCATCACCGGCCCCGTCAACGACGGCCCGCTCGAACTCCCCGGCGGCGGCGAGTCGCGGCTCGACGCGGACGGCCGCGTGGTCACCGAGTACCCCGACGGTTCCAAGGTCACGATCGACCCGGACACCCACTCCTCGACCATCACCCGGCCCGACGGCTCCGTCATCTCCGGCCCGCTCAACCCGGGTGACCTGCTGTCCAACCCCGGCGGCAGTGTCACGCACCTGGACCCCGGCGGCAATGTGGTCACGGAGTTCCCGGACGGCTCCACCCAGACGATCAACCCGGACACCGGCACCACCACCGTCACCCGGCCCGACGGCTCGACCGTCTCCGGCTACCTGGACGAGTCCGGCCCCTCCCGCTTCGAATCCGGCCAGCTCAACAACGGCTCCCTCAATCTCGGTTCCTTCGGCGACGGCCTCTCCGGCCAGACGCCCCCCTCGTACGACCTCGCCTCCTACGAGGAGGAACTGTTCGACGACAAGCCCTACGAGTCGCCCCTGGCGGGCACCGGGGCATCCGACGGACCGAGCACCCCGAGCCACAACCGCCCGTTCCTGAACAGCGGGCCTTTCCCCGGCCCGAGCAGCTACGGCGGTGGCGAGGGCGGCGGCAGCGGCGCACCGATGGGCGGAGCCCCGATGGGCGGCGGCATGGGCGGTGGCATGGGCGGCGGTATGGGCGGTGGCATGGGCGGCGGCGGAGGCCAGAACGACTCCGGTGAGCGCGTCCGCAACGTCATCGACGGATCGGTCTCCCGGAACCGCCGTGCGCGGCCCGGTGCCGCCGCTCCCGGCTCCGGCGGGCGTTACGCCGACGACGAGGTGCGGGTGGCGGCCGGCGGCCCCACCGCGGGCAGTTCGCCCTTCCTCCCGCCGATGGCCGGCGGCGCTCCTGGCGGGGGCGGCGCGCCCGGTCAGACCGCGACCCAGAGCGGCGAGCGGACGCGGGACTCCTGGGTGCCGGAGGACGACGACGTCTGGGGCACCGACGAAGGCGGCGCACCGGCGGTGATCGGACGCTAGAGAGTGTTGCGCCGATCATGGCCGGGACCCGTGCGGGGCGGTGGGAGACGGCTTCGGCCGCCTCGGAAGCCGCCCCGGCACGGGGGAGGTTCGTAGCACGCACACGTGTACCCCAGAATGGTGTACGCGCAGGTGGAAGGGCGACTGTTGAGCGACTCGATGGAGAAGAAGCTGGCCGAGGCCATGGCCGAACTCACGGCTGTGCAGGAAGCCGTGGCACGCGCCGAGGGTGAACTCGGCCAGTCCACGGCGACGGCCCGGTCACGGGACCGCTCGGTGGAGGTGACGGTCGGCCCGCAGGGCGAGCTGACGGGGCTGAAGTTCCCGGACAACCGGCACCGGTCCATGACGGGCCCTCAGCTCGCCGCCTCGATCATGGAGGCGGTGCAGGAGGGCCGCTCGGAGATGGCCCGCAAGGTGATGGACGCCTTCGAGCCGCTGACCCGGACCACGGGCCGGGCCACGGGCATCAGAGGCATCGACATCGACTGGGACCGGGCCTTCGGCTCGGCCCTGGAGGACTCGCACGGCGGCGGGCGGCGATCGTCGGCCCGCCTGCACGACGAGATCCACGAAGACTGACCGTACGGACCACCGGAGAGAGGGAGGCACCCATGGCGGTAGGAAAGTTCACCGCGAACCCCGGCGAGCTGCGCCGGGCCGGCGACATGATGGAGCAACTGCCCGCGCAGGCGGCCAAGATCGGCGACAACTTCATCTCCGACATCCAGAACTACCGTGGCTGGGCCGGTTACAGCGACAAGTTCGCCCTCGAAGTGCTGCCCAAGTACGACGCCAACAACCAGGCGTGTCTGGACCTGATCAGGGCCGTCGGCAGCGCGTTCACGGCACTGAGCCAGGCGGTCTGGGCCAACGGCCAGCACATCGAGGGCGTTTCGGCCTACGCGCGTGACGAGATCGACCGGCAGATGTCCAGCCTGGACGGGCCGGGCGACTCCTCCCAGGGTGGCCGGCACTAAGTGGAGGAGATCGACTTTCCGCCGGACGTCCGGACGATGCTCTGGATCCTGCTGGGTGAGATGCCCCTGCAGGCCAGGGAGAATCTGGCGTGGGAAAGTCGTGAGCTCTACCTGGCCCTCCAGAAGGGCCTGATCGATCTGCGCGCGGCCTCGCGCGAGACGATCCAGATGGTGGAGGCGGCGCTGCCGCCGGAGGTGGCGCGTCCGTACATCGACAGTGTGCGGATGCTCACCGACGAACCCAACGGCAGCGACCCCATCCAGGCGTTGCTGCTCCAGCTCGACGAACTGGCCAACGGCCAGGTGGACTACTCGCAGAAGATCCAGGCGTCCAAGTGGGAGATCATCGCCGAGATCATCATGCTGATCGCCGAACTGGCGATCCTGGCGGCACTGATCGCGTTCACCGGCGGCGCATCGGTCTCGCAGATGTTCCTGGCGCGGGCCCGGAGCAAGCTCGCGATCCTCATCGTCATCGACCGCCTGCTGCGGATGTCGCACATCGCGCCGACCCTGGGCGAGGCCATCCAGGAGGCCATCCAGACGCTGGCGGTCCGGCTGGCGCAGATCGCGCTGAACCCGGGGGGCCGGAAGCCCGGGGGAGTGGACTGGAAGGACGTCGGCGTCGCCGCCGCCTTCGGCGCGCTCACCGCCGGTTTCATGGAGATCTTCGACAAGTTCCTGAAGCCCATCGAGAACTACTTCAAGGACCTCCTCGGGGACATCTTCAGCAAGTTCAAGATCGACCCGAACAGTCTGCTGTTCAAGGGGCTGGTGAACGGCCCTCCCACCGTGGTCACCGTCTTCGTTGTCGGAGCCACGGCCGAGAGCACCGCCGAAGTCATCATCAACGGGGCCTTCTACGACAAGTGGGGGTTCCAGTGGGAGACGTTCGTCGGCTCCGGCACCAGCACCGTGTTCGACATGGGCGCGGGGCTGGCCATCGGCGCGGGCGCCTTCTCCATCTACAACAACTACTTCAACAACGACCGGTTCACCGACATCAACGACATGCCGGGCCCGAACAGCATCCTGGGCGGTGGCGACGGAGGACCGTCGGGGTCGGAGAAGCCCGGCGGCCCGGCGAGCGGCACGGACGTCAAGGGCCCCCCGGTGCTGAGGGCCAACCCCTTCACCCC
>NZ_JAAXYC010000137.1 GCF_018619185.1 Streptomyces sp. McG3
GCGACGACCTTATATGAAAACGATTGTCATCTAATGGGCGGGGGTGGTCCGGGCGGAACCGCCGGCGGAAACGGGGACGGCCCCGGGCATCGGCAGCTCGAAGTGGACGATCCCCTGCCCGCCCCCGGGCAGCGTCCGCTCGTCGCACACCTCGCGGGCCAGCGAACGCCAGAAGGGCTCGGCGCCCGGCACGGCGGGGTCGGTGTGCAGGTACAGCGCCTCGTAACCCCCGGCCCGGGCGGCGAACTCCGCCAGCTCGCGCACCAGTTGCCGGGCCAGTCCGTGCCTGCGGTGCTCGGGGCGCACATAGATCCGGCAGAGCTGCGCGGTGGTCCCGGAGGGGAAGCGCTCGGCGACCCACGGGGGGTTGGGCGGCGCCTGCGGCCCCCGGTCGCGCACGGCCCCGGTGGCGACGATCCCGCCGCGGTGCTCGACGACGAGCAGGGTGCAGCGCTCCGGGCGCAGATACGCGGCCCGGGGGTCGATGATGTCGGCGTGCCAGCGGGGGACGTAGCCGGACTTCAGGTCGCGGTAGACGGTGTCGAGCATCACGGCCCGCGCTCCGCCGAGGTCGTCGGCGGTGGCGGTGCGCAGGACGTATCCGGCGTCCCCGCGGGCCCCGTCGGCCACCGTCCCCGCCGTCACCGTGGTCGCGCTGGTCACCGGTACCACTTCCGCCTCCTCCTGCACATCGCTTGCCTCTTCAGCGTACGTGCAAGTGATGTGCAGGAGGAGCGGGGCCGGTGCCGCCGGGGCGTCAGGCGGTCCGGTAGACCAGGGCGGTCGCGATGCCGGCGATGCCCTCGCCGCGGCCGGTGAAGCCGAGCCCGTCGGAGGTGGCGGCGGAGAGCGATACCGGGGCGCCCACGGCGTCGGACAGCACCTTCTGCGCCTCCTCGCGCCGCTTGCCGATCTTCGGGCGGGCGCCGACGACCTGGACGGCGACGTTCCCGATCTCGAAGCCGCCGGCACGGACGATCCGGGCGGCCTCGGTGAGCAGCGTGACGCCCGCGGCCCCGGACCACTCGGGGCGGCCGGTGCCGAAGTGCTGCCCGAGGTCGCCGAGGCCGGCGGCGGAGAAGAGCGCGTTGCAGGCGGCGTGCGCGACGACGTCGGCGTCCGAGTGACCGGCCAGACCGGGCCCCTCGCCCTCCCACTTCAGGCCCGCGCACCACAGCTCGCGGCCCTCCTCGAAGGCGTGGATGTCGGTGCCGATGCCGACGAGCGGGACGACGGGGACGGGGGCGCCCGCTCCGGGGTTCTCAGAAACCATCGTTGGCCCTCCTGCGGGCGAGTACCGCCTCGGCCAGCACCAGATCGAGCGGCCGGGTCACCTTGAACGCCTCCTCGTGGCCGGGGACGACGACCACGGGCGCGCCGAGCCGTTCCACCATGCCCGCGTCGTCCGTGGCGCCCTCGCCGTCGACCGCGACCTCTGCGTGCGCCCGCACCAGCGTCTCCCGGTCGAAGCCCTGCGGCGTCTGCACCGCGCGCAGCCTGGCCCGTACGGGAGTGGCGAGCACCGGCTCCGGCTCCCCGGGCGCCTGGGCGGGCTCCACCTCCTTGACGGTGTCCGCGAGGGGCAGCGCGGGCACGACGGCGGGCGCTCCGTCCCGTACGGCCGAGGCGACGGCGTCGACCGTGTCGACCGGCACCAGGGGGCGGGCGGCGTCGTGGACCAGGACGACGGAGACGTCCTCGGGCAGCGCGTCGAGACCCAGGCGGACCGACTCCTGGCGGGTCTCACCGCCCGGCACCACCAGATAGTCGGTGCGCTCGGGCAGCGCGTGCTCGTCGAGGAGGTGCTTCACCTCGGGCGCGCCGTCCGGCGGGGCGACGACCACGACGAGGGAGACGGCCCGGGACGCGGCCATGGCGCGAATGGCGTGGATCAGCATGGGCGTCCCGCCGAGCACCCGAAGGGCCTTGGGCGCGCCCGGCCCGAGCCGCACGCCCCGGCCGGCAGCGGGGATCACCGCGGCGGTACGGGGAGGGCGCGGCCGGTCGGTCGGGGGTGGCGTCGATGACATCGGTTGCACTCCGAAGGTCCGAGAAGGTCCGAAGGTTCGGCAGGTTTGTTTCCACGACCGACATGGGTAGGGGCCCAGCGAGCCGGGCGTGACGCCCTGGGCTCGCACCGGGCCCCTTCCGTGACACCCGGTCGAGCACGGGTCGCGTCGGGTGCTCACCAGCACGGGGGCCGTCCTTCACCGACGGCCGCCGCATACGCGGATCACACCGCGGGCACGGGGCTACCGGCAGTCGGGCACCGGATGCGGGTCCGAACATGCCGCAGCGCCCGACGACACAGCGTGAAAACGGCTGGTCAGCGGGCACCGCGGCACATTCATACAACTTCATACAACCGGTGCGCTCCGGCAGCACGAGCCGGAGTAATCCAGTTTTCAGGACGCGAGGACCTCGTCCAGCAGAGCCTCGGCCTTGTCCTCGTTGGTGTTCTCCGCGAGAGCGAGCTCGCTCACCAGGATCTGGCGGGCCTTGGCGAGCATGCGCTTCTCTCCGGCGGAGAGACCGCGCTCGCGCTCCCGACGCCACAGGTCACGCACTACTTCTGCGACCTTGATGACATCGCCGGAGGCGAGCTTTTCGAGATTTGCCTTGTAGCGCCGGGACCAGTTCGTCGGCTCTTCGGCATACGGTGCGCGCAGCACCTCGAAGACCCGGTCCAGCCCGTCCTGCCCGACCACGTCGCGCACGCCCACGAACTCCGCATTGTCCGCCGGCACACGAACCGTCAAGTCGCCCTGGGCGACCTTGAGCACCAAGTAGGTCTTGTCCACGCCTTTGATCTGGCGAGTTTCGATAGCCTCGATCAGCGCGGCCCCGTGATGGGGATAGACCACGGTGTCGCCAACCTTGAACGTCATGTGACAGGTACCCCTTCCGTGGCTATCCAGAGTAACACGAGAACCGCATCTCCTGAATGGCGTTTTCGCAGGTCAGGGCATATCTCGGGGCTTGACAACAGCGACACGAACGTGCTGCGGAAGGCTTCCGGAAGACGGTATTCGCAGGTCGGAGCCACTGTGCGCCCGGAGCGAAACATCCACGTCACACGACCCCGAAGCCTTACAGAAGAGGACGAAAGTCCCGTTTTGTCGGTTTCGAGATGGTCATCATTCCGTACTCCGTTCGGTGATCGCTCACCCGTACGGGCGTAACTGTCCGACCGCAATGAAATTGATCAAGCCACATGACACCCGGCCCCTTTCCGTCGCGAAGCCGGGAATGGCGAAGAAACCACCACGGCACCACGGTGCGGGCAGAAGAATTGATCACGCGGATTATGTGAACGGCACAGGGCGTACCCACCGGTAGAACACCTCGCGGCCCCTTCGGAGGACGTACCGCCGGCCCCTTCGGAGGACGTACCGCCGGCCCCTCCCTCACCACCTCTGGAGAACACTCCTCGCCATCCTCCGGGGAACGCCCCCCGCCGCCCCCGGGGGAAGAGCCGGGGCGCGTAGGGGCGGGTCGGGTGCAGGGCGGGCGCGGCGGCTCGGTAGCCTGATGCCGCTGACACACTTTTAGGGCGGCTTTACACCACCGCTCGACACACCACCGCTCGACGACTGACGTCCGAAGTCCGCAGTCCGACTCGTTCAAGGAGTTGCCGCCGCCGTGAGCCGCAGCCTTCGACACGGCGCCCTCGCCGCCGCCACCACCGTGATCTCGATCGTCTCGCTGTCCGCCTGCGCGGCGGGCAACAACGCCGAGACGCTCAAGGTCAGGCCGGACAACCCGGCCACCACGGTGGGCGACATCAAGATCCAGAACGTGAACGTGCTCACGCAGCCCGAGGGCGGCGAGGACGGCCCCGCCGTCGTCGCCGCGACGCTGTTCAACGCAGGCACCGAGCGCGAGGTGCTGGAGTCGGTCACGCTGCCCGGCAGCGACGTCGAGGTGAAGCTCCAGGCCGCCAAGGGCAACGGTCCCATCGTGGTCCCGGCCGGCGGCCAGGTCACGATCGGCGGCAAGGGCAACGCCGCCGCCGTGATCGACAACAGCGGCGAGGCGGCCCGCAACGGAGATGTCCAGCAGGTCGTCTTCAAGCTCAGCCGGACCGGCGACGTCGGCCTCGGTGCCAGCGTCTTCCCGGCCGAGGGCTTCTTCAAGGACTTCGGCCCCAGCCCGAAGGCGGAGGCGCCCGCGCCGAAGCCGACCCCGACGCCGACGCCGTCGGGCAGCGCGTCCGGCGACGGGGAGACCCCCGGCGCTGCCGAGGGCGGGACGCCCGGCACCCCGGAGAACGGCGCGGGCACCGAGGGCGCCCAGGGCGAGACCGGCGCGCAGGGCGAGGCGGGCACGGGCGACGCCGCCTCGGTGCCCGCGGCCGACTGACGCGGAACCCCGCCCCGTAACGCGGACACGGGCGTACAGCACGCCGAAGGGGCGCTTCCCGGCCGGGAAGCGCCCCTTCGGCATACCGCGGGCGGTGTCCCCCTCGGCGTCCTTCGGTTTACGGCTCGAACTTGTAGCCGAGGCCCCGCACGGTGACGAGGTAGCGCGGGGCGCCCGGGTCGGGCTCGATCTTGGCGCGCAGGCGCTTCACGTGGACGTCGAGGGTCTTGGTGTCGCCGACGTAGTCCGCGCCCCAGACCCGGTCGATGAGCTGCATCCGGGTCAGGACCCGGCCCGCGTTGCGCAGGAGCATCTCCAGCAGGTCGAACTCCTTGAGCGGGAGGTCGACCTTGCCGCCGGAGACCGTGACCACGTGCCGGTCCACGTCCATCCGGACGGGGCCCGCCTCCAGGGCGGCCGGCGTGACCTCCTCCGGCTCGCCGCGGCGGCGCAGGACGGCGCGGATGCGGGCGACGAGCTCCCGGGAGGAGAACGGCTTGGTGACGTAGTCGTCGGCTCCTATTTCCAGCCCGACGACCTTGTCGATCTCGCTGTCCTTGGCGGTGACCATGATCACCGGAACGTTGGAGCGGCTGCGGAGCTGGCGGCACACCTCGGTGCCGGGCAGGCCGGGCAGCATCAGGTCGAGCAGGACCAGGTCGGCGCCGTTGCGCTCGAACTCGTCCAGCCCGTCGGGGCCGGTCGCCGCGATGGCGACCTCGAAACCTTCCTTGCGCAGCATGTAGGACAGGGCGTCGCTGAAGGATTCCTCATCCTCGACGACAAGCACTCGGGTCACGGAAGAGCCTCCGGGGCAGGGAAGGGGTCAAAGGTGTCGGTCTCGTACGGCCCCTCGTCGTCGCCGTTGACGATAAGCGGTCCGCCGGTGGTGCGCTCCCTCACGGCGCCCGATTCGGGCAGCCGGAGGGTGAAGGTGGAGCCCTGTCCCTCGGAGCTCCAGACGGTGACCTCCCCGCCGTGCGAGGCGGCCACGTGTTTGACGATGGCGAGGCCGAGACCGGTGCCACCGGTGGCCCGTGAGCGGGCCGGGTCGACGCGGTAGAACCGCTCGAAGACCCGCTCGCGGTCCTTCTCGGAGATGCCGATCCCCTGGTCGGTGACGGCTATCTCGATGAGTTCCCCGCCCGGCGAGGCCATGCGGCGTGCGGCGATGCCGACGCGGGTGTGGGCGGGGCTGTAGTTGACGGCGTTCTCGACGAGATTGCCGAGCGCGCCGACGAGCTGGCCGCGGTTGCCCCAGACCGTGAGTCCCTCGGCCCCCGCGGAGGCCATGGTGATCTGCTTGGAGCCGGCCTGCTGGCGGCAGCGGTCGATCGCCTCGGCGACCAGCGTCTCCACCTTGACCGGCTCGGCGTCCTCCAGCGGGTCGTCGTTCTGCACCCGGGAGAGGTCGATGAGCTCCTGGACGAGGTTGGTCAGCCGGGTCGCCTCGATCTGCATCCGCCCGGCGAACCGCTCCACCGCCTCCGGGTCGTCGGAGGCGTCCATCACCGCTTCGGAGAGCAGGGAGAGCGCCCCGGTCGGCGTCTTCAGCTCGTGGCTGACGTTGGCGACGAAGTCGCGCCGTACCGCTTCTATCCGGCGGGCCTCGGTGAGGTCCTCGACCAGCAGCAGCACCAGCCGCGAGCCCAGCGGGGCGACCCGGGCGGAGACCGCGAGGGTGTCCCCCCTTCCCGTCCCGCGCCGGGGCAGGTCCAGCTCGCCCTGTCGTATCTCGCCGTCCCGCCGGGTGTCCCTGGCCATGTTGAGCATGGGTTCGACGGCCAGCCGGCCACCCCTGACCAGGCCCAGGGCGTACGCCGCCGAGCTGGCCTTCACCACGCCGTCGCTCTCGTCGAGGACGACGGCGGAGGAGCTGAGAACGGACAGGACGGTGTCCACCCCGGGGGGCAGGGCCGCGTTGCCGTCCGGCCGCAGCGACGTACGCGTGGGCCGTTTCAGGTCGCGTTCGCTCCAGCGGAACGCCAGCATGGCGATCACACCGGTCAACAGCCCGGCGATCGCTGCAGCTGCGGCGACCGCCGCGTTCACGTCCATGCTTCAAGGTTATGCGGGTGCGACGACTCCCTCCCAGCCGTCCGAGTGCCATCTCGAACACTCGTCGCCCAGAGTTCACCGAGGGGTAGGGGCCGGTTCACTTAGGGGGACGGATACGGACGCGTTCCGGCCCCACCGTGTAACCGTGGGGGTCGGTCCGAGACCCCGGCCTCAGTTTGGAACTGGAGAGGGACTTCCCATGCGCGACGCTTACCACGAGGAACTCGATTCGATCGGAGAAGGCCTGGTCGAGATGGCCCGGCTGGTCGGCTCGGCGATCGGACGGGCGACCACGTCCATGCTCGACGCCGACCTGGCGCTGGCGGAGACCGTGATCGCCGGCGACCAGAAGGTCGACGACCTCCAGCACGACCTGGAGGCCCGCGCCATCGCGCTCCTCGCCCGCCAGCAACCCGTGGCGACCGACCTGCGGATCGTGGTCACCTCGCTGCGGATGAGCGCCGACCTGGAGCGCTCGGGCGACCTCGCCCAGCACGTGGCGAAGCTGGCCCGGCTGCGCTTTCCGCAGACGGCGGTCCCGAACGACCTGCACGCCACCATTCTGGAGATGGGCCAGCTCGCCCAGCGCCTGATGGCCAAGGCGGCCGAGGTCATCATCACCAAGGACGTCGACCTGGCGCTCCAGCTGGAGCAGGACGACGACGAGATGGACCTGCTGCACCGCACGCTGTTCCAGCACCTGATGGACGACCGCTGGAAGCACGGCATCGAGACGGCCGTCGACGTGACGCTGCTGGGCCGCTACTACGAGCGCTTCGCCGACCACGCGGTGTCGGTCGCCAAGCGCGTCGTCTATCTGGTGACGGGCGAGCACGCGGACGAGATCCAGGCGGCGGCCCCGGTCGAGGGCGCGTAACGGCAGCCTCGGCCGCCGGTGACTCCGGCAGCTCCAGCAACTCCGGATGACTCCGGCAGCACCGGTGACTCCGGCGGCCGCGGTCGTAGCGGAGTATCGACGGCGCACGCGGGTCGCACTTATGTTCCTGCCCGCGTGCGCCGTTGATGCGCCCGCGGGGATGGGCATGCAATGGGGCGGGGACGGACGACGCCATGGCCGTGAGCGGTGGGTCATGCCGTACGTCCCCGGCGGCGGCGCACCGGCGTCCGCCGCCCAGCCGTATGCCCTGAGGAGGAACCATGGCCGATTCCCCCACGACCGAACCCCAGCAGGAGACCCCGACCGAAGTGGTGCGCCGAGCGGTGCTCGGCGCCTGCGGCTGCGGGTCGGGCTGTGGGTGCGGCTGCCAGTCCGGTGCCCCGTGCCAGTGCGGCGGCTGCTCCGGCTGACCCGCGCCGCGTACGAACGCACGGTGCCCGCCCGGCTTCGGTTCCGGGCGGGCACCGTGCGCGTCACCGGTCGCCCGGATCAGCCCGCCCGCTCCACCGCGGCGGCGGGTGCGGCCTCCGGCTCGGCCAGGTCCGGCCGGGCCTCGGCCGGTACGGGCGCGGGCTCGGGCAGGACGTCCGCCACCGCGTGCTCCTCGCGCGGCAGGTTGCGCATCAGCAGCCAGTAGCCGAGGCCGGCGACGGTGCCGATCACGGCGCAGGCGGCCCAGAGCCAGGCGGCGCCGTAGTGGTCGATCACGAAGCCGGACATCAGCGGTGCGACGAGCGCGGCCACCGACCAGGACATCGTGTACATGCCCTGGTAGCGGCCCCGGCCCTTGGCGGGCGACAACTGAACGACCAGGCCCGTCTGGGTGGGCGCGTTCACGATCTCGGCGAGGGTCCAGACGCACACCGTCAGGGCGTACGCGGCGACCGACCCGGCGAAGGCGGTCAGCCCGAAGCCGTACCCGGCGAGCAGCGAGGAGATGATCAGCAGCCTGCGCGGGTCACGGTGCTGGATGAAGCGGGTGACGGGGATCTGGAGGACCACGATCAGCACACCGTTGACGGCGATGGCGGTACCGAAGTCGGAGCTGGAGAGCCCGTCCGTACCCATCGCCACCGGCAGCCCCACGTACCCCTGCTGGAAGATCAGCGACACCAGGAACGACAGCCCCACGACTCCCATGAAGCGCCCGTCACGCAGAACGGTGGTCAGCCGCACCTCGTCCTTGGGCCGCTTGCCGCCGACGGTCTTCACGACCGCTTCCTCGGGCCGCGACTCCGGCACCTTCATGAAGACGAGCACGGCGCACACGAGCGTCATCAGGGCCTCGCCGATGAAACCGGCGAGGTAGCTGTACTCGGCGATGAAGCCGGCCCCGGCGGAGGAGATCGCGAAGCCCAGGTTGATGGCCCAGTAGTTGAGCGAGAAGGCCCGGACCCGGTCCTTCGGGGGCACGATGTCCGCCATCATCGCCTGGACGGCGGGGCGGGAGGCATTGCTCGCCATGCCGACGAAGAACGCCACGGCGGCGATGGCGAAGGGGTGCACCATGAACCCGAGCACCGCCACCGACACCGCGGTGGAGACCTGGGCGATCAGCATGGTGGGCCGCCGCCCGAGCCGGTCCGTCATCACGCCGGCGCCGAGCGAGGAGATGACCCCGCCGAGCCCGTGGAGGGCGGCGACGAGCCCGGCGTACGAGGCCGAGTAACCCCGGTCCAGGGTCAGGTACAGGGCCATGAAGGTGGCGACGAACGCCCCGAGGCGGTTGACCAGGGTGCTGGTCCACAGCCACCAGAACTCGCGGGGCATCCCGGAGACGGTCTCCCGGGCGGCTGTGCGCAGACCGGCGACGGACATAAGGATTCCCCCCACGGGACGTACGGAACGAGGCCTCGGGTAACACCCCCGACGACCTCCCAGACATTACGAAGCCCGGCTCCCCGACCGCCACCGGATTGACGCCCGCCGTCAATCGTCCGCCCGCCGGGCCCTCCCGGCCCGGGCCCTGTCCGCGTTACGGGCGGACGCGCGGAGCCCGCGCGGGTTCGATTACGCTCGGACTCATGGCCGACGCACCGTACAAGCTGATCCTCCTCCGCCACGGCGAGAGCGAATGGAACGCGAAGAACCTGTTCACCGGTTGGGTGGACGTCAACCTCACCGAAAAGGGCGAGAAGGAAGCAGTCCGCGGCGGTGAGCTGCTCAAGGACGCCGGTCTGCTCCCCGACGTCCTGCACACCTCCCTCCAGCGCCGCGCGATCCGGACCGCCCAGCTGGCCCTGGAGTCCGCCGACCGCCTCTGGATCCCGGTCCGCCGCTCCTGGCGCCTGAACGAGCGCCACTACGGCGCGCTCCAGGGCAAGGACAAGGCCCAGACGCTCGCCGAGTTCGGCGAGGAGCAGTTCATGCTGTGGCGCCGCTCGTACGACACCCCGCCGCCGCCGCTGGCCCGCGACGACGAGTACAGCCAGTTCGACGACCCGCGCTACGCGACCCTCCCCCCGGAGGTGCGCCCGGACACGGAGTGCCTGAAGGACGTCGTCGTCCGCATGCTCCCGTACTGGTTCGACAACATCGTCCCGGACCTCCTCACCGGCCGCACGGTCCTGGTCGCCGCCCACGGCAACAGCCTCCGCGGTCTGGTGAAGCACCTGGACGGCATCTCGGACGAGGAGATCTCGGGCCTCAACATCCCGACCGGCATCCCGCTCTCCTACGAGCTCGACGCCGACTTCAAGCCGCTGAAGCCGGGCGGCACGTACCTGGACCCGGACGCGGCGAAGGCCGCCATCGAGGCCGTGAAGAACCAGGGCAAGAAGAAGTAGCCCTCTCCCCCCGGCTCACCGAGCCCCCTGCTCGCGGTTCGTCCGCGAGCAGGGGGCTCGTTCGTGCCGGCGGTCAGCCGATGCCGCTCGCGTCCACGACGTCGCCCTTGGCCGGGGGACGGACGTCCAACGGCTCGTCGAAGGCGCTGAATGACGTCGTGTTGTGCCACGTGGCGTCCTTGTAGACGACTTCGAGGATGTACGGCTTGCCCTCGGTGGCCACGTGGAAGCCGAACTCGCCCTTGTTCTCCTTGTCGGGCACCTTCAGCACGACCGCAGGCACTCCGTCGATCTCGGAGGACCCGCCCTTGGTGGCTTTGCCGAACGAGGTGAACTCGTGCGTGCAGTCGGAAAGTTCGCCGCCCGGCTTCGACTCGCTGGAAAGCTCCTTGATCCACAGCCTCTGCTCGCCCTTGCCCGCGACCTTCCGGCCCGACTCCTCCATATGGGTCCGATTGGGGCGGATGTAGTCGGCCCCGTCGATCCGGATCTGGTCGAGCCGGGCGCCGGAGGCCGTGGTCGTCCTGTACGCGCAGGTGGCCTTGAGGTCGGTCACCAGGTGGCTGGACCGGTCCTCGCCCCCGGTCACCTTGGTGGCCGTCTCGATGGTCACCGACCTCAGATCGCTCATCGCGGCGTTCGCGTCGTCGAGCAGCTGATTGGCGGAGGGTTCCTCCGATGTGCCCCCGCCCGCGCAACCGGTCAGGGCGACGCCCATGACCAAGGACGCCAGGACCGCTGTTCCGGCGGTCGAAATCTTTCGCACAAGACCCCCCAGGTCTGAATCGCATCATGCTAGACGAGAGGCCCCGGCCCCGCTGTCTCAGGTCACCGGCTTGCGCCAGACCGAGATGTGCCGGTCCGCGTCATCGGTGAACGGCGCTCCGTGCCAGTCCGCCACCCGTTGTTCCAGCTCCAGCCCGGCGATGCGGGCCATCAGGTCGAGCTCCGCCGGCCAGGCGTAGCGGTGCCGGGAGTCGGCCCGGCGGTAGCGGCCGTCGTCGCCGTCGCGGGTGAAGTGGTGCGAGACGAGGATCTGCTCGACCAGGTCGAAGGTGTCGAAGCCGAGATGGCGGTCGGACACGTCGAACGGCACCGCGACCTGGCCCGGTGGCAGGAACCGCAGGGGCGGAACGCCCAGTTCGATGACGAATCGGCCGCCGGGTGCGAGGTGGCGGGCCGCGTTGCGGAAGCACTCGACCTGCTCGTCCTGGGTGAGCAGGTTCGAGATGGTGTTGTAGACGAGGTAGACCAGGGTGAACTCGCCGGGGACGACCGTGGTGGCCATGTCCCCGATGGTCACCGGGAGGGTGTTCGCGTCGGCCTTGCGGCGGAGTACCGCCGCCATGGGTTCGGACAGTTCGATGCCCGCCACCGGCACGCCGCGCTCCTGGAGCGGCACACCCACGCGCCCGGTCCCGATGGCGAACTCCAGGGCGCGGCCGCCTCCGGCGAGTTCGGCGAGGAAGGCGAGGGTCGGTTCGAGGGCGGCCGAGGAGTTCTCGGCCTCCTCGTCGTCGTAGCGGTCGGCGGTCTCTCGGCTCCACAGTTCGCTGCTCGTCACGGGCGACCACTCTGCCGGGAGGCCCGGGGCTCTGTCGAAGCAATTGATGGCGGCCGGCTCCCTCGCCACCGGTGCGCGGCTGCCGCCCCGGGCCGGGCCGGGAGCGAGTGGGACCATGCGAGCGGGCGCACCTCTGCGGTCACCAGGTCGAGCGACGCCGAAAGCTCCGTACGGCCGCCGCAGCGAGCGACGCCGATAGCTCCGCAGCCGCCGCGACCGACCGCTGATACGCGCGGCCTGCGGTGCCCTCACTGCCAGGCGCAGAAGCCGATCACCACCGCCACGAAGAACGTCAACGATGCCACCCCGGCCGGCCTGCGGTTCCGACCCGGGCGAGCGGTCCGCAGCGACTCCCACGCCCCGTAGCCGAGGAACAGGACGACAGCTCCCCCGACACCCCCGGCCAGCACCGGGCTGCGCTGCCGGCTCCAGATGAACGCGGCGGCCAGTGCGGCAACGACGCAGAGGCCGACCACCGTCAGCAGCATCTCCAGGACGGTCTCGCCCAGCAGTTCGACGACGAACGACCTGATAGCGGGCACCACGCGCCGGACCGGCGGCACCATCCCGGACACAGCCCCCACCCACTCCCCCTCGGTGTTCTCCCCGATGGGGATCGGACCGTACGGGATCGCCGTCCGGCGGGGAAGCGCTGTCAGTGCCCCCTGCCACCATGGTCGTCATGGCGACCTACCTGCTCTCCGACATCGAACAGGCCCTCCGCAGCAGTTGGAGCGCCGAGACCTGCACCCCGGAGTACCGGGACCGCTGGACTCCGGACAATCCGGCGCGGGACCAGTGCGGGGTGACCGCCATGGTGCTCAACGACCTGATCGGCGGGGAGCTGATCCGGGGCGAGGTCCATGTCGACGGGGTGCGCACCGACTTCCACTGGTGGAACCGTCTGGGCCCGGGCGTCGAGATCGACCTGACCCGGGAGCAGTTCGGGCCGGAGGAGACCGTCGTCGGCGGTGACGTCATCGTCAGGCCGCCCGTCGGCGAGTGGCGTCGGCTCCGGGAGGAGTACGCGATCCTCCGCGACCGGGTCGCGGAGCGGCTCGGTCGGGAACCGGCGGCGGACCCCGCGGCGGCCCCTGGGGCGGTCTCTGCGACGGTGTCGTCGGACAGCGCGGGCGTCGGCGCGGGCTGAGTCGTTCCCCGTCCACGGCCGGACCGGTCCGTGCCCGATCCGTGACCCCCTCGGACCGGCCGAAGTGCCCCTCGTACGCACTACGGTGGGCCCATGCCGTCCGTGTGCTTCCAGGGCAAGGAGATCGAGGAGAGCGATCATGGGTGAGTCTCTGAAGACCTTCGTCGGCGGTGCCGAGGTCGAGGTGCCCAACAGCATCCCGGACATCCGGGCCGCCCTGCCCGACGAGAGACGCGAGGAGTTCGATCTCGCGATCAACGAGGCCGGGGTGCACGAGATCCAGGCCGTCATGCGGCACTGGATGCTGGAGGCCGTCCCCGATCCCGAGGCCGAGAAGATCCTGGACCGGCTGGCGCAGGACGAGGCCGAGAGGCGGAGCGTCGCTTGAGCTTCCGTATCTCCTACGCACCGCCCGCCGACGACACCCTGGCCAAGATGCGCGGCGGCGAGGCCTTCCGGGACGAGATGGCCCGCACCCTCGGTGAGGAGCCGTACGGCCACGCGTCCTCCGCCGTCAAGAGCGAACGGGACCGGCGTGAGGCGACCGTCTCCGGGGCCATCGTCCTCTACTACGTCTCCCGGTCCGTCCTGACCGTCACCGTCGTGCGCCTCGTTCCCCTGCCCTGACCACCCGAGGGGCGGGCGGGAAGGGCAGGGGCGCGGCGCGGCGTGTCCGTACGTCAGGCGAGCTTCTTGTCCTGCGCCGCCACGACCTCCACCGGCACCTCGAACGTCACGTCGCCGCTCGCCGCCGCCAGGTTGAAGGCGAAGAACGTCGCCACGGTGGCCTCCTTCCGCAGCGCCACCAGCTTGAACGGAGCGGTGTCGCCCTCGTCCTCGGAGGTGACCGTCCAGGCCATGGCCTCGTCGCCGCCGGTGACCTTCTCCTCGGTGATCGAGGCCACCTTCGTCGGCGTGCCCGCGACCGTGGCGGTGAAGCCGCCCGCACAGTCCGCGGCGGCCTTCTTCAGCGCGGCGAACGCGTCCGGGCCCGCCGTCCCCTCGTACGAGTGCAGGGCCACGAAGGTGGACGTCAGGTTGAAGGCGTCCTTGAACGCCTCCCCGGCCTCGCCGTCCGCCATGTCCTCCAGCGACTTCTTCTTGCCGTCGGTCTTCGGCTCGTCGATGACCTTGCGCTTCGTGGTGGCCACCGAACCCTTCTGCGCCACGCCGAACATGGCGTGGGCGACCGGCAGACAGCCTTCCTTGTCGACCGTGACGCCGTCCGCCGGGACCTCGTCGGCCGGGCCGGCCTTGGTGACCTTGCGGCCCCGCACGTCGCCCTGGGCGAGGGTGGCCTTCTCCAGCTCGGCGGCGGTGAGCGCCTTGGCCGGGGTCTTCGGGGCCGAACTGCTGCCGCTCGCAGCGCCCTTGTCGTCCGTCCCGTCCTTCTTGTCGGCGTCCGACGTGCCGCCGCAGGCGGTGGCCAGCAGGGCGAGGGCGGCCGCGGAGGCGGCGAGGGCGGTACGGCGTACGGCAGTGGCGGGCATGGTTCTACTTCCTGCAATCTCCGGTTCGGAAGCAACCGCCCTGTCCCCGTACGGCACTTCGACTCCGGGACGGGCCGTCGCAGTGATCCACACCTTACGATCGAACCTGTGAGCGATGACCGGTCCAGCGGCACCCTCCGGTGATCGTGATTCTGCTGTGATCATCCTGTGAACGCACTGTGTGGTGCCGTCGTACAACCCCGCTGTACTACCCGCCCGGTATCCCTGTCGCGCATCCCTGTCGTGTATCCCCGTCGCGCATCCCCGTCGCGCATCCCTGTCGCGCATCCCTGTCGCGCATCCCCGCTCCCGCCATACGAAAGGGCGTCACCCCGTATGTCCGGCCACGTGCCCGTCCCGCCGCTCGCCCGCGTCCTCGACGCCCTCGGGGTCGGCGAACGCGACATCGCCTCGCGCGCCACCCTCACCGGCGGCACGTACAACACCGTCACCCGCGTCACGCTCACCGACGGCCGCGACTGGGTGGTCAAGACGCCCCCGCCGCACACCGCCGCCCTGCGGTACGAACGTGACCTCCTCGTCAACGAGGTCGCGTTCTGCACCGCCGCCGCGCGGGCAGGCGGCCCCGCTGTCCCCCGCGTCGTCCACAGCGAACCGGACCCGGCCTCGCCGACCGGCGCGTACCTGGTCATGACCGCCCGCCCCGGCCGCCCCTGGCACGAGGTCAGCGGGGCACCGGGCGCCGACGACGAACCCCGGCTGCGCGCCGAACTCGGCCGCGTCGTGGGCCGGTTGCACACCGTGACCGGCCCCGCCGGGTTCGGCTATCCCGCCGAGCCGTTCGGGCCGCTCGCCCCCACCTGGCGTGCCGCGTTCACCGCGATGACCGAGGCCGTGCTCGCCGACGCCGAGACCTACCGCGCCCGGCTGCCGTACCCCGTCGGCCACATCCGTACGGTGCTGGCGGGCGCGGCCCACGTGCTGGACGACGTCACCCGGCCCGCCCTCGTCCACTTCGACCTGTGGCCGGGAAACCTGCTGGTCACAGGGGACCCCGGCGCGCGCACCATCGGCGGGGTCATCGACGGGGAGCGGATGTTCTGGGGCGACCCGGTGGCCGACTTCGTCTCCCTCGCGCTCTTCGGGGACATCGAGCGGGACCGGGACTTCCTCGACGGGTACGCGCGGTCCGCAGGCGGGGCGGTGGAGTTCACGGACTCGCTGCGGACCCGCTACGCGCTGTACCGGAGCTACCTCTACCTGATCATGCTGGTCGAGACCGTGCCCCGCGCGGTCGGACCCGAAGCCGTCGAGGAGACCTGGGAGTTGGTCGCGCCTCACCTCGTCGACGCGCTGGACGCCGTCCGTGGCATCGCGGGCTGACGCGGCACTCCCGTGGCGGCGGCGTCCGACAGACCTCAGCGCAGGCGCACGCCCCGCTGCGCCTCGTACAGGTTGGCCGGCCGGACCGACTCCGGGCTCCCGTACGCCTCCAGGCGGGTGCGCAGGTCGCCCGTGAAGTCGGGAACGTCGATCTGGCCGAACTCCCGCACCTCGCTGATGCCCACGGTCGCGCTGTACGGGGCGAGGCCGTCGATCCTCATCAGCCCGGCCCGCTCGTTGACGACCCGGATGTTCCAGTGCGTGAAGCGCGCCCCGAACAGGGGGCCGGCGCTCGCGTCGCCGCCGTGGACGCCGTTGTTGTTCACCGTGATGTCGGTACGGACGCAGGCGAACGGCATCCCCCGGTGCGAGTCGAACGTGCCCATCTCCATCCGGCCGCGCGACCAGACGTTGTAGCTGGACAGCCCTTCGACGTTGATGCCGTGGAGCTGGGTGCCGGGGGGCGCGGGGGTGGTGCGCGCGACGACGGCGAAGTCCTCGATCAGGTTGTCGTGCGAGCCCTCGCGGCAGTAGTACGGGTGGTGCGGGCCACGCCCCTCCACCTTCGTGCGGCGCAGGGTGCAGGCGGACGCGCTGATCAGGCCGAAGCCGTTGTCGACGTGCCGGACGGTGACATCGTCGGCCCAGCAGTCGTACGCGCACTGGAACGCGACGCCGTTGTACCCCTGGTCGAGCAGGTGCGGGGCCTGCGGCTTCTCGGCCGCCTCCAGGGTGAGGCCCTCGACGCCGCACCCGCTGAGCGGGGTGGCGAGCGTGGTCAGCCGGGGGTCCCACGCGGGGCGCAGGTCGAGCGGGAGCGGGCGTTCCAGGGTGATCCGGCGGCCCCGTACGCCGGTGATGCGGACCGGCCATTCGTAGGGGACGTACGAGGTCAGCTTGGTCTTGTCGGCCCAGGCGTACGCCCGCGCGCCCTCGCCGTCGCCCGCCATGTGCTGGAGCAGCGTGTGGCCGGGGTCGTCGGAGAGGCGGAGGAGGACGAGCTGCCCGGGTCGCAGATTCCGGGCGTCGGGGACGGTGACCGTGCGGTCGCCCCGGCGGGCGGGGGCCGGGGTGGCGAGGGTGCGCCAGGCGTCGCGGCGGTTGCCGGTCCAGCCCTCGAAGGGCCATTCCCGGGCGCGGATCGCGTCGGTCAGCGAGGCCCAGCGGTCCTCGGGGCAGAGCCAGATGAGCCCGCCGGCCCAGGACCAGCTGGACTTGTCGCCGCCGTAGCGGCTGCCGTAGACGCCGATCAGCTCGGTGAGGCTGCGGGTCGCGTACAGCTTCGTCGCGCCGCTGCCCGCGCCGCGCACCACGACGTCGCTGTGGCCGATGCGGATGACGTCGTCGACGCGGTACGTCCCCGCCGGGATGGTCACCGTGCCGCCGCCGCGCTCCCCGGCGGCGGCGATGGCGCGGTTGATCGCGGGCGCGGCGTCGGCCGAGCCGTCGGGGCGGGCCCCGTGGTCGCGTACGACGTCGGTGTGGAAGCCGCGGGGGCGTTCGCCCCTGGAGGGGCGGCGCGGGAGGGCCGATCCCGCGCGGTAGCCGGCGCGGCCGACGAAGGGGATCTGGGGGTGGGCGAGGGGCGTGGCGGTGAACTCCCGCCAGAGGGCGGCGTCACGGACCGGCTTGGCCGCCGATGCCCCGGCCGTCCCGGCGCCTGGGGCCGTCCCGGCGCTCGTGGCGGTGGGCCCGGCGGGTGACGCTCCGGCCGGGACCGGCCCGGCCCATGCGGTGGTGGCGCCGCCGGCCACCGCGCCCGCCGCCACGGCCACGGCGCCGCCCAGCACCGCGCGTCGTCCGACGTTCCTCCGCCCGCTCCCCCGGTGCGTCGCCATACCCCGACCGCCTTTCATGTATGTGAATGACGTTCATGTCTGCGTTGGCGGTGAGCATGGCACGGCTCGGCGTCGCAGGGAAAGACCCGTGCGCCGACCGGAGGAGGCGAAGGTGAGGGGGTGCGTCCGTCAGCTGCCGGACGGACGCTGGATCAGATGGCTGAACGCGTCCAGGTTCCGGGTGGACTCGCCGCGTGCCACCCGCCACGCGTACTCCTTGCGGATCGAGCTCGCGAAACCGAGCTCCAGGAGGGTGTTGAACGCCCCGTCCGCCGCTTCGAGCACCACGCCGAACAGCCGGTCCAGCTCCTCGGGGGTGACCACCGACAGCGGCAGCTTGCCGGCCAGGTAGACGTCGCCGAGCGAGTCGATCGCGTAACTCACCCCGAACAGCCGGAGGTTGCGCTCCAGCAGCCAGCGGTGCACCTCGGCGTCGTTCTCGTCGGGGTGCCGGACGACGAACGCGTTGAGGGAGAGGGAGTGCCTGCCGACGATCAGCGAACAGGTCGTCGACAGCTTGCGGGTGCCGGGCAGCGTCACGACGTAGTTGCCGCGCCCCGGGCTCTCCCATGCGAGCCCGGCATCTTTCAGCGTCGCCTCGATGACCTGGGCCGCTGCGGTCTCGTCCGGTACGTCAGCCATGCCGCGAGCCTACGACAGGGCGCCGGGACGCACGGGACGGGCTCAGCCGTGGTGCGCCCGGGCCCGGCGGCGGTGGTCGCAGAGCGCGGCCGTGTACACGTCGGCGGTCGCCGAGGCGGCCGTGTCCCAGCCGAAGGACTGGGCGTGCGCCGCGGCGGCCGCCCCCATCCGCTCGACCAGCTCCGGCGCGTCCGCGAAGCGCCCGAGCGCGCGGGCGTACGCCTCCGGCTCGTGCCCTTGGACCAGGAAGCCGCCGACCCCGTCGCGCACCGCCACCGGCAGGCCGCCCACGGCCGCGGCGACCACCGGGGTGCCGGTCGCCTGCGCCTCGATGGCGACCAGCCCGAAGGACTCGCTGTAGGACGGCATGACCAGCACCGACGCGGCGCGGAACCAGTCGGCGAGCCGGTCCTGGCCGACCGGCGGATGGAACCGCACGACGTCGGCGATGCCGAGGCGGGCGGCCAGCTTCTGGAGCCCCTCGGGCTTGGCGAGTCCGCTGCCGCTCGGGCCGCCGACCACCGGCACGACGATGCGGGACCGCAGGGACGGGTCCCGGTCCAGGAGCACCGCCACGGCGCGCAGCAGCACGTCCGGGGCCTTGAGCGGCTGGATGCGGCCCGCGAAGAGCGGGATCAGCGCGTCCTGCGGCAGCCCGAGCCGGGCCCGCGCGGCGGCGCGGCCGTCGGCAGGGCGGAAGCGGTCCAGGTTGACGCCCGGGTGCACGACGGCGACCGCGGCCGGGTCCGCGTCGTAGAAGCGGACGAGCTCGTCGGCCTCCTCGGCGGTGTTGGCGATCAGCCGGTCGGAGGCGTTCACGATCTGGGTCTCGCCGATGACCCGGGCGGCCGGCTCGGGGGTGTCCCCCTCGGCGAGCGCGGCGTTCTTGACCTTGGCCATGGTGTGCATGGCGTGCACGAGCGGGACGCCCCAGCGCTGGGCGGCGAGCCAGCCGACCTGGCCGGAGAGCCAGTAGTGGGAGTGCACGAGGTCGTAGTAGCCGGGGCGCTGACCGGCCCAGGCCTGCATCACGCCGTGCGTGAAGGCGCAGAGCTGGGCGGGCAGCTCCTCCTTGGCGAGACCCTCGTACGGACCGGCGTCGACGTGCCGGACCAGGACGCCGGGCGCCAGCTCGACCGCGGGGGGCAGCGAGCCGGTGGTGGCCCGGGTGAATATCTCGACCTCGATGTTGATCGCGGCGAGGCGCTTGGCCAGTTCGACGATGTAGACGTTCATCCCGCCCGCGTCGCCCGTGCCGGGCTGGTGGAGCGGGGACGTGTGCACGGAGAGCATCGCGATGCGCCGGGGCTTGCGGGAGGCCCCGGAGAAGCCTCCGGGAAACCTGAGGCGCGCGGCCGTGCGGGTGGAGCCGAGCCGGGAGACGTACTGGCTCACCTCGTCGGTCCTCCTCGATCGGGGCATGCTGACCGGAGGGCACGGGGGTCCTCCGAAGGGCGAGAACAGTGGAATCCCGCCTTTCATTTCCACTTTGCCAAATCATTACGCTGCCGGGCGGCGCGTCGCGCGGCGACGGCGGGGCGTCCGGGCAGCCACCGCGCCCCGTCCTGTCGCATACGCTCGACCCATGCGCCAGCGCCCCATCGGCACCGCCACCCGCGGGACCACCAACCCGAACCGGCTGCGCCGCATGGACCGCTGGATCGCCGACGCACACGGCCCCGCCCTGCGCCGCGCCGGGACGCCGGTGGCCGTCGACCTCGGTTACGGGGCGGCCCCCTGGACCGCGGTCGAGCTGCTGGACCGGCTGCGCACCGCCGAGCCGCGCACCGTGGTGGCGGGCATCGAGATCGACCCGGAGCGGGTCGCCGCCGCGCAGCCGTACGCCCGCGAGGGCCTCACCTTCGTGCACGGCGGCTTCGAGGTCCCGCTGGACGTCCGGCCGCTGCTCATCCGGGCGGCGAACGTGCTGCGCCAGTACGACGAGGACCAGGTCGCCGAGGTCTGGGGGCGGCTGCGCTCCCGCCTCGCCCCGGACGGGCTCCTGGTGGAGGGGACCTGCGACGAGATCGGGCGCCGGCACGTCTGGGTGGCGCTGGGGCCCGAGGGGCCGCGCACGGTCACCTTCGCGACCCGGCTCGGCTCGCTGGAGCGGCCCTCGGACCTCGCGGAACGCCTGCCGAAGGCGCTGATCCACCGCAACGTGCCGGGCGAACCGGTCCACACGTTCCTGCGGGACTTCGACCGGGCCTGGGCGACGGCCTCCCCGTACGCCTCGCTCGGCGCGCGGCAGCGCTGGATCGCCGCGGTGCGGGCGGTGTCGGCCGACTGGCCGGTGACGGACGGGGTGCGGCGGTGGCGGCAGGGCGAGATCACCGTGCGGTGGGACGCGCTGCGGCCCGACAGTCACTGAGGCCTTGCCCGGAAGGGCAGAGATCCTCCGCTCCGGGAACGCCGCAGGGGCACCGTTCGTCCCAGTGGGGGGGAGACGGCGCAGGTCGCGGCGGGGCGCGCCGTCTCCCCCCCACTGGGA
>NZ_JAAXYC010000138.1 GCF_018619185.1 Streptomyces sp. McG3
CCCGTCCCGCCCGCCGTCCGGCCCGCACCCCCCGGAGACCTACAGCATGTCCCCGTACCCTCGCCCGCGTTGGCTCGTCACCGGTGCGTCCGGCATGCTGGGGCGCGAGCTCACCCCCCTGCTGGCCCGCCGGGGCGCCACCGTGACCGCACTCGTCCGCGGCGACCTGGACATCACGGACGGCGCTGCTGTGCGGTCCGCCCTGGCGCACCACCGGCCGGCGGTGGTGGTCAACTGCGCGGCGTGGACCGCGGTCGACGAGGCCGAGTCGGAGCCGTCCGCGGCCATGGCCGTGAACGGCGAGGGCCCGCGCCACCTGGCGCAGGCGTGCCGCGCCGTGGGGGCCGTGCTGCTCCAGCTGTCCACCGACTACGTGTTCCCCGGTTCCGACGGACTGCCGTACCGGGAGGACCACCCGACCGGTCCGCGCACGGTGTACGGCCGCACCAAGCGGGCCGGGGAGCGCGCTGTCCTGGAGGTCCTGCCGGACGCCGGCTACGTCGTCCGTACGGCCTGGCTGTACGGAGCGGGCGGCCCCAACTTCGTGGCGAAGATGATCCGGCTGGAGGCCGAGCAGGACGCCGTGCTGGTGGTGAACGACCAGCACGGCCAGCCCACATGGACCGCGGACCTCGCGGGCCGGCTGGCAGCGCTGGGATCGGCGGCGCTGGAGGGTACGGCGCCGTCCGGGATCTACCATGCGACCAACACGGGCGGGACCACCTGGTACGCGCTGGCGCGGGAGACCTTCCGCCTGCTGGGCGCCGATCCCGCGCGGGTCCGGCCCACCACCAGTCTGGCGCTGGCCCGGCCGGCCGTCCGGCCCCGGTTCAGCGTGCTGGACCAGTCCCGCTGGCGAGGGGCGGGACTGGAACCCCTGCGGCACTGGCGGGCCGCGCTGGCCGAGTCGTTCCCCGCACTCCGCGAAGCGGCCGGCCGGCCGGTGCCCGGGCCGCCCTGACGCCCGCACGGCCGCTCCGCTTCCCTCGCCGTGCGCTCAGTCCGCGCTCCGCTCGCACAGCGAGCGGCGGAAGGCCACGCACTCCTCGTAGTCCGGCAGCAGACCGCGCCGCTCCATCTCCGCTATGCCCGGCGCCTGCCGGTCCTTCTCGGAGAGCACCGGTTCGATGCCGTCGGGCCAGACGATGCCGAGATCCGGGTCGAGCGGGTGCACCCCGTGCTCCCGCCCGGCGGCATACCCCCGCGAGGTGAGGTAGACGACGACGGCGTCGTCGGTGAGGGCCAGGAAGGAGTGGCCGAGCCCGGCCTCGATGTAGAGGCTGCGGTGCGGGTCGTCCAGCCGGACGGCCTCCCAGGCCCGGTACGTGGGCGAGCCCGTCCGGATGTCCACCACCACGTCCAGCACCGCCCCGCTGACGCAGGTGACGTACTTGGCCTGGCTGGGCGGGAGCTGTGCGAAGTGCACCCCGCGCAGCACCCCGCGCCGCGACACGGACCGGTTGACCTGGGCGACCCCGGGGTCGTAGCCGAGTACCCCGCTCAGCGACCGGGCGCTGTACAGCTCCTGGAACTCGCCTCGGTCGTCGGTGAACGCACCGGACTCCGACAACCAGGCCCCTTGCACACTCAACGGACGCACGGGCGTCCCCTTTCTCTCCGAAGATCGTGCGTACGGACGGATCAGAAGCGGTACGTCTCCAGGGCCCCGGTTCTGCGGATGTCGAGCGTGACGCCGTGGAAGCCACCGCCCAGCATCCGGGAGTGGGTGAGCTTCAGCGGCAGCACGTCCACGCCGTGCCGCTCCAGTACCCGCATCAGCCCCCGTTGCCTGCCGTCCACCACGACCAGCCCCGGCCCGACGACCAGCAGGCTCATCCCGATCCAGGGCGAGCAGTGCGGCACGTCCCCCGCATAGCCGAGGCCGACCAGGTCGGGGCAGTCGATCCGCTGCCAGGTGCGCAGCGCGCCGGGAAGGTTGTCGTCGGTCACCCTGGCCGGGTTCACCAGGACCAGGCCGGGCCGCAGCGGGACGAGGGTGGAGTCGATGTGGGTGGAGGAGTACAGACCGCGGCACGGGTGGACTGTGTAGGTCGGTCCGAGGGCCGACTGGAGCCACCGGGCCCCGAGTTCATTGCCGCTGTCGGACACCAGGTAGAGGAGGTCGGTGCCCAGTCGCAGCACGTTGGCCGCGTCGAACACCGGTTCGAGCTCACGCAATCGCTCGCCGGGGGGTGCGGACGGGTCGTACATCTCGTCGGCCAGCCGCGGCTTCGGGGCCGAGATCCACCCGCCGCCGGCGGCGAAGTACTCCACCAGCAGTTCCTTGTACGCCAGCGACTCCAGGAACCGTGAGCGCAGGGCCATGGGAGCCTCGATGACCGTGTCGCCCACGACGATCAGCCCGTCCCTGGGGCAGAAGTCGCCGTAGCCGTCGCTCTCCCAGTCGGGGGTGCGCACCGGGGCGGCGCTGTCGCGGGCCCGGGGCCGGCGGACCGTCACTCCCAGGCCGCGCAACTCCTCGCACAGCACGTCCAGTTCGTCCTCGGTCTCCTTGAGCGCCCGGTCCGGGTAGGGGCCGGCCGGCACCTCCTGCCAGCGCCCGGGCCCGGCGTACTCGGCGTACTCGACCGCCAGCAGGCTCCGGTCGGCGCTCGGCACCCGGGCGCCGAGCGCGGTACCGACGACGACTTCCTCCAACGGGTCCCACTCGTTGTGGACACCGACGAGGCTCATGACGCTCCTCCCGGTTCCGGGAGGTACCGCGTCAGCCGCTCCCACATGGCGTCGTCGTCGGCGTCTCCCGTGTGGGGCCCGGTGAACCGCATCGCGTACTCGGCGATCTCGGCCAGGTGCCAGCGGAGTTCGTAGAACCGCAGGAACTCGGGGCGGCTCCTCGGGGCGGTGCCGAAGACCCGGTTGAGGGCGGCCCAGTCCCGCTCCGGCGGGGCCCACATCGCCCCGCCCCAGTCGATGATGTCGACACCCTTCCCGAAAAGGACGTTGGCCAGGCTGGGATCGCCGTGCGTCAGCGCGGGACGTTCACCGTGCCACCGGGCAGCGCACTCGTCGGCGACCCGGGCGGCCTCCTCCCGCAGGGCGGCCAGGAAGTCCCGGCACCGGTCCACCCGCTCGGCCAGCGGGCCGACGTAGGGCCCGCACCCCGCGGCTTCACCGTTCAGTGCGGTCTGCAGCGCCTTGTCGAGGTCGTTCTCGAAGGGGAACCGGAAGTCCTCGACCGGCACGTCGACGGGCCGGGACGCGGGGGGTTCGAACGCGTGTACTTCAGCCAACCGGCTGGTGAGCAGGACCAGTTGTTCCTGAGTCGGGGGCGCCGGCGGAGTGGTGGCGCTCTCCACGTAGGGGAAGACGACGACGGGGAAGTCCGCTATCCGGTGGACCACGCGCCCGTTCCGCCCGGTGAGCGGGGCGAGAACGTAGTCCTTCCCGCTCTCGCTCAGCAGCAGCGACACTTCGTAGGCCCCGGGAAAGTGGCCGTCCAGATCACGCCGGACGCTGATCCACAGCGGTCCGCAGCGGTAGGACCAGCTGTCCTCACCGAGCGGGAAGAACTCCAGACCGGGCAATTCCCGGTCGCTCGGAAAATGATCCCGGAAGTTTTCATCGACAAGCCGGAGGATGCTCCGGCGTTCCACGAGCCTATTCTCCAAGAGCATGCCAGAGGCTAACACCTTGGGCCTTCGAAGGGTTTCTCCGGAAGTTGCTCGACTCACGATCGGGAACGGGTGGAGTTCCCCCGGAAAACGGTCGGCGGATAGGGTGGAACGATGGCGGACAATGACAGCGACGTGCGTCTGGCGCACCGACTGACGGAAATAGCCGACGCATTGGCGTTGGAGTTCTTCGGACGCGCTCCGGCCGTGCGGTACAAGAGCGACGGCAGCCCGGTCAGCGAGGCCGACCTCGCCGTGGAGGAAGCCCTGCTGGCGGTGGTGGCGGCGGAGCGCCCCGGCGACGCGGTGCTGACCGAGGAGAGCGGTGCGCTCGGGACCGTGTCCCGGCGCCGCTGGATCCTGGACCCCATCGACGGCACGATCCCCTTCCTGGCCGGGGAGCGCGGCTGGGGCACCCATGTGGCGCTGGAGGTCGAAGGGGAGCTGCGTACGGCCGTGTTGAGCCGCCCCACCGAGCGGACCACGTGGTGGGCGGTACGGGGGCAGGGCGCGTTCACGTCCGTGCGGGGCGAGCCGCTGTCGGCGGCACGTCCGCTGCGCGTCCCGGCGGCGGTCTCCCTGCCGCTGGAGGCGGCGCGGGTGGGCGGGTTCCTGATGCCGGACTCCCCCGTCGAGCCGGTACGCGGCCGGATGCGCTGGGTCGAGTCATCGGTGTGCCTGGTCGGGGATCTGCTGGAGGGCCGGGTCGAAGCGGTGATCGACGAGGGCGGCCACGTGTGGGACCGGGCGCCGGCCGCCCTGCTGGTCCGCGAGGCCGGCGGGCGCGTCGACGACCTGCGCGGGGGCAGCGGACTGGATGAGCGCTGGTTGGTGTACGCGGCGGACGGAGTCGCGGACGAACTGACCGGGCTGCTGCACGACGTGGGCGCCTGACGCCCCCCGACGCCGCGGGCGCCAAGGCCCGGACGCGGGCTCTCAGGACAGCGCTTCGCCCTTGACCGCTCGGCGGAAGGAGTCGGCCGCACGGTCGATCTCGGCGGGGGAGGAGTCGGCGTGGACGCCGAACCCGGGGCCGAGGTAGCTGTCGGACACTCCGGTGGCGAGAGCGATGGAGCGGCCGAGGACGTCATCGGTGCGAGGCAGCGCGCCGGGTTCGAAGGAAGCCGGGGGGCGGCCGCCGGGTGCCCGGAACGGCACCGTGGAGCGGTCGCCCCGGCCGAACGCGGCCAGTGCCGGAAGCCCGCCGTAGTAGTGCGTCGGCGAGTCCAGGAGTACGCGCGTCCCGAGCCGGCGGGCGACGTCCAGGGCGTGTGCGGAGTCCTCGAAGACGTACACCGCGACCGTGCCGCACTCTCCCTCGGCGTCGTGCAGAGTCCTGCGGCGCACGCCGGGCAGTTCGCCGATCGCGCCGACCAGCAGCCGTTTGACGTCGCGGATCCGGTCGAGGATCAGATCGAGCTTGCCGAGCTGCGCGAGCGCCACGGCGGCGTTCAGTTCGCCGAGCCCCAGGTTCATGCCGATCAGCGGGTCGCCCTCGCCACGATCCTGGCGGTAGGGGAACCAGCCCTGATCGTGGAAGGAGTAGGCCCGCTGGAAGACCAGCGGGTCGTCGCAGAGCACGAACCCGCCCTGCAGCGAGGTGATCATCTTGTAGTGGTTGAGGGAGAAGGTCCCCGCGCTGCCCAGGGTGCCCAGGGGGCGGCCCCGGTAGCTGCCGCCGGCACTCTGCGCGCAGTCCTCCAGCAGGTGCAGCCCGTGCTCGTCGGCGAGGGCGCGCAGCGCGGTCATGTCGGCGGGCGCGCCCAGCATGTGCACGGGCATGACCGCCCGGGTGCGGGGGGTGATCCTGGCCCGTACGTCGGCCGGGTCCAGGGTGAGGGACTCGTCGACCTCGGCGAGGACCACGTCCGCTCCGCAGTGCAGTACCGCCGCGATCGAGGCGACGAACATGTAGCCGGGCACGATGACCTCGTCACCGGGGCCGACGCCGAGGCCCACGAGGGCCGCGACCAGTGCGGAGGTCCCGCTGTTGACACCGAGGCAGTGGGCGGCGCCGAAGCGGTCGGCCGCGGCCTGCTCGAAGCGGCGCACCCACTCCCCCTCGCCGGGGTCGTCGAACGCCTCGCGGCTCTCGGACCAGCCGTCGAGCACGGCCATGACGTTGGCACGCTCCTCGTCACCGAAGAAGCGGTATCCCGGTCCCGGCACTGTGGTTCCTCCGTAGGTCGTCGGGCGGCCCGGGAGGGCCGGGGCGCACACGGTCGTCAGGCGCCGGGCAGCAGTCCGGCCAGTCGGCGGGACAGCGCGATGGTGGTCAGGGAGGGGTTGGCCGCGCCCAGGCGGGGAAAGACGGCTGGGCCGGTGGCGTACAGCCCGGGCAGCGCGGTGAAGGCGTGCCGGGTGTCGAGCAACCGTCCCAGTGGCAGGCTGCCCCCTTCGTGGTCCTCGGTGCCCAGCAGGCTCGACCAGGTCTCGGGCCGGCCGGCGGACTGGCGCCGGGTGCGGTCGGGCAGCACTCGGGTGTTGTCGCGGTCGGTGTCGCCGTACCCGGTGAACTCCAGCCGGGTGGCGGGCTCCCCCAGCTCACGGGCGGTCGCCGCCCAGAAGTCGCGCAGGAGGTCGCGCTGCCCGCCGATCATCTTGTGGTCGTCGGGCAGCAGTTCGGCACGGACGTGGGCCCGCCGGGACGGGTCACCGGACGGCACGCACTCCACCACGCTCCGCTCGTTGGGGAGTTGCTCGCCGGTGACCCGAACGTCCAGCAGCGCCCTGCCCGGCCCGTCGTCGTGCACGTCCACGCGCAGGTAGGAACGGAGCACCGGGTCGGTCGGCAGGTGGTACGAGCCGGGTGGGGGCAACCGGTCCGCCGGCAGCCGGACCACGAATCCCTGCACGATGTGGTCGGCGAGGCCGCCGAGCCGGGGGCTGGGCAGGACGCCGGCGTCGGTGAGGGCGATCGCGGCCAGCCGGGTGCTCTCCACGGTGCCCGCGCTCAGCACGACCGTGCCGGCGGCGACCGTGGAGACGGTTCCGTCGCCGAAGCGCACCAGGACGCCGCGGGCCCGTCCACCGCGTACGTCGACGGCGAGCACCTCGGTGTCGCAGTGGACCCGGACGCCGGGCGGCGGGGAGACTCCGCCGTCGGGCCCGCGCCAGACGTCCAGCGCGGTGTACGCCTCCCAGCGGTCGGTGCCGGGCAGGCGCCGGCAGGCGCGGGGCAGCGCACGGAACTCCCGGCCCCCGAGGGAGGTGCGGGCGGGCT
Source organism: Streptomyces sp. McG3 (assembly GCF_018619185.1). Lineage (GTDB taxonomy): Bacteria > Actinomycetota > Actinomycetes > Streptomycetales > Streptomycetaceae > Streptomyces. The sequence goes on from NZ_JAAXYC010000138.1 coordinate 6,856, forward strand.
GCGCCGGATCCCAGAGACCGCCGCCGCTCCAGGTGGTCAGCTGCTCGGTGACCCGGTCGTACCAGGAGGGCCCGCCGTCGACGCCGGTGGTGAGCTCCGCGACGATCTCGGCGGGCCACCCGGGGGGACGCAGCGCCCAGTCCTCCAACGGCAGCACCACGCCGTGCCAGTACAGGGAGCGGCCGCCCAGTCTGCGGCGCAGACCGGAGATGCCGGTGTAGTGCGGGGGCGACCCGGAATGCCAGGGCCGGTGGAAGTACGGGTCCCGCTCCGGCGCGAAGACGATCTCGGTCGCGGCCGCCTGTGAGTGCGCCAGGTGAATATGGGCCAAGTCGTCGCCGGGCCCCGCTTCCAGCAGCACGACGTCCTCGGCACCCTGCTCCGCGAGCGCGGCGGCGAGTTCGACACCCGCGAGCCCACCGCCGACGATCACGGTCCCGGCCTTCCTCGGGAGTGGCCGGGGAAGTCCCGATGCGGCTGCCGGGGACCGGGCTGTGCCGTGGTGCGCTTGAGGACTGCCGGACATCGCTGACTCCCTCGCCTGACGCCTTCTTCCGCCACCGGCCGCGAAGAGACGGCCAACAGGGCGCAGTTGGCGGGTTTCTCGCAGCGTACCCATCCGTTCGACTGTGTGTGTTCCTCGGTCGAACGCCTCCGGGCAGCACCGCATCCGTTCGCAGCGGCCGTGCGCGACTGTGGCGCACGGCCGGCGAAAGCGCGTAAATTCCGCCCCCATCCGTCGCATTCTCGAAATCGAGGGAAATCATGGATAATTCACTGGCAATCTCTGGTGGACCGCGTCTGTCCAACCGCGAGTGGCCACGTTGGCCGCAGCCGGGTGACCGCGCGCTGAAAAGCCTCGAAGACGTCCTGACAAGCGGACGCTGGACCCTTAGCTGCGCCTATCAGGGCCGGGATTCGTACGAGCGCCAATTCGCTTCCGCATTCGCGGACTACTGCGGCTCGACGATGTGCGTGCCCATATCGACGGGAACCGCTTCGCTGGCCATCGCCTTGGAGGCGTGCGGGGTCGGCGCCGGCGATGAGGTGATCGTCCCCGGACTGAGCTGGGTGGCCTCGGCGTCGGCCGTTCTCGGCATCAACGCCGTACCGGTCCTGGTCGACGTCGACCCGGCCACGTACTGCCTGGACCCGGCGGCCACCGAAGCGGCGATCACCGGGCGGACCCGGGCCATCACCGTGGTGCACGCCTATTCGGCCGTCGCGGACCTGGACGCGCTCCTGGACATCGCCCGGCGGCACGACCTGCCGCTGATCGAGGACTGCGCGCACGCGCACGGCGCCGCATACCGCGACCGCCCGGTGGGGACGCACGGCACCGCAGGGGTCTTCAGCATGCAGGGAAGCAAGCTGCTGACCTGCGGCGAGGGTGGTGCGCTGGTGACCGATGACGCGGACATCGCGCTCCGCGCGGAGCATCTGCGCGCCGATGGGCGGGTGGTGCGGCGTGATCCGGTGGGTGTGGGCGAGATGGAGCTGGAGGAGACCGGCCGGCTCATGGGCAGCAACGCCTGCCTGTCGGAGTTCCACGCAGCGGTACTGCTGGACCAGCTCGAGCTGCTCGACGGGCAGAACGCCCGCCGGGTGCGGGCGGCCGACCGGCTCACCGACCGGCTGGGCGACCTGGGAGTGACGGCCCAGGCGACGACACCGGGGACGACGGGCCGCGCCTACTACCGCTACATGGTGAGGCTGTCCGACGAGGTGCTGGCCGTCGCGCCGGTGGAGCGGATCGCGCACGCGCTCACCGCCGAGCTGGGCTTCGCGGTGACACAGACCCATCGTCCGCTGAACGACAATCCGCTCCATCGGCCCTCGTCGCGCAGACGGTTCGCCACCGACGCGCGGTACCTGGAGCGAGTGGACCCGTCCCGGTTCGACCTTCCGGCCGCCAAGCGCGCTCATGACAGCGTTGTGAGCTTCAGCCACGAAGTGCTCCTGGCTCCGCTCGACGCCATCGACGACATCGTCCAGGCGTTCCGGAAGGTCCTGGACAACGTCCGGGAGGTATCCCGCTGAGGTGCGTCACCGCAGGTACGGCAGCGCATAGCCGCGCAGCGTCGAGGCAAGCCGGTCGCCGAGGACCTCCGGGGCCGGCACGTGCAGGGTGAGCATCCCCAGCCCCGCCCCCACGCGCAGGACCGGGACACGGTCGTCGATGAGCAGGGTCTCGGCGGCCGTCGCACGGCACCGGCGCAGGGCCTCGGTGAAGAACGACAGCGCCGGTTTCACCCGGCCCGTGCGCCAGGACGAGCACAGCGTGTCGAACATCCCGAAGTGGTCGTACGCCTCGTCCTTCAGACGGTCCCAGTGCTCGGCCTCGTTGTTGGTGAGGACCAGCGCCATCCCCGGTCGCTCCGCCCGCAGTTCGCGCAGGACACGGAAACTGTCCCGGTAGGCGCGGACACTGTCCAGGTAGGCGCCGTCCAGCCAGCGCGCCTCCGCGGGGGTGAGGGCGGACGGTCTCCGTCCGTTCGCACCGAGCCCGGCGAGCACCTGGTGCACATGCCGCTCGCCACTCTCGTATCCGGGCGCCGCCGCCTGGACGCTCCGGGCGAATCCCGTCCGGTCCACTCCGTAGCGGTCGGCGACCCGGTCGAGGAAGTCCGTCTCTTCGTTGATGTTGTTGTAGAGCACACCGCCGGCGTCCACGAACAGCGTTCGGATCACGGCACGTCCCTCTCCCTGTGCGTCTCGGTGACGGCTCATCAGAACCGGTGTTCCAGCAGGGACGCGTAGCAGCCGCCGTCCGTGTGCGCCCAGGAGACGAGCATCCGGTACGGCTCCCAGTCCGTGTACGCCTCCCGGCCCGGCTTGGCCAGCTCACGTTCCAGGCCCCAGGTCTCCAGCTGGATCGCGTACCCGATCAACAGCGCCACGTCGGCGTCGGTGCGCAGGTGCGGGCGGGCCAGTTCGTTCACCGTCTCGCGCAGCCGCGCCCGGTCCGCCTGTTCCTGCCGGGTGCGCTCCCCGTCCACCGGAGCGTAGGCCGTCTTGACCAGTTCGTTGACGTCCAGTTGTACGGGCGCGAGGACGGCGAACTCGAAATCCAGCAGGGCCACCACGTCCGTGCCGTCCCACAGTGCGTTGACCGGGGAGAGGTCACCGTGGTTGAGCACCCGGGGGGCGCCGGCCAGCGCCTCCCAGAAACGTTCGAGCGCCGCGCCGAGTCGTGCGTGTTCGGCTCCCGTGAGCACCCCCGAGGCCCGCAGCCGTCGCAGGCCGGCCTCGGCCTCGGCGGGTTCCCGCGCGTAGAAGGGGTTACGGGGGCGGGCCACGGCCTCGACCGCGGCCGGGGCCACGCGGTGGACCGCCCGCGCCCGGCCCCACAGCCGGCGGATCGCGGCGACGCGTTGCTCTCCGTCGAGTGCGGGCCACGCCTCGTCCAGGCTGATGGCGGCGATCTCCCGGGTGACCACCCACTCGAAGCCGTCGGTCTCGCCGGAGTCCAGTACAGCCGGATAGCCCACTGCGGAGGGCAGCAGGCGCGCCAGCCGGGCTTCGCGCACCAGGTCCTGGGCGGCGGCGGAGCCCGCGACACGGACGGCCAGCCCACCGCCCAGCCAGGTGGCGTTGGTCCATCCGGCCGCGCGGCGGGCGATCGCGAAGTCCACGTCGTGCCGGCGGAAGACGCCGGCGGCCACGGCGGCGGTCCGCGCGGCGCGGGCCGCACGGTCCGCGCCGGTCGTGGGGCCGGTCATCCGTGTGCCATCAGCCGCAGTGAGACGACCAGACGCAGCGGGTCGAGCCCGTCGGGCAGGCGCAACAGCGGCGGCACCTCGTGCCACATGCGGGGCCCGAGGAGCCGGGCGTCGCCGTCACGGTCGTACAGCGGCTCCAGGTATCCCTGACGCAGGATGCGCATGGAACCGACGGAGTTGTAACAGAGCGGGAACTGGAGGTTGAAGCGGTCGAGGTCGGTGTCCTCCTCGGCGCCGTGCGGCCCGATGTAGTCGCCCTCGCGGTAGGCGAGCAGGAAGACCCGTTCGTAATGGAGCTTCCGGCCGGTGATCTCCTCGACCACGGGCACCAGTTGGGCGGCGGCGTGTTCGGCCCAGTCGAGCAGGCCGTGGTCGCGGAAGACGGTGGTGACGCGTTCGGTGTGGGCCGGCGAGTCGGACTTGGCGTCGATGCGCAGCATGCGGAAGCCGTAACCGAGCGACCCTCCGCCGGAGTCGTGCTCCTGGGCGTCGAGCACGGGTTCCTCGCGCAGCTGCCCGTAGGCGGACAGGACCGCGGCCCGGAGCGCGGTGACGTCGACCACCTGCGGGATCTGGGCACACCGGTGGGCGGCGTAGTGGGCGCGGAGGCCGTCGATGCCGAGGTCCGCGCCGGATGTGCGGAACCGGTCGGTGGACAGCTTGGGGCGGACTGAGTCGGTTTCCACGGGAACCTCTTTCACGGATGGTGGTCGCGATGGGTTTCGGGAGCGGTCGGGCCCGGCTGCTCAGGCGATGCCGAGCACCATGAGGCGGCGGCTGCTGACGGTGAAGGTGCCGCCGGTCTCGTCCATGACCCGCGCGTGGGAGAACCCCGCGGTCCTGAACCACTCGACGATCTCGGGGGCGGTGAACATGCGGACGCTGTAGCGGGCCCGCACCACCTTGTCGTCCCGAATCGTGAGCTTCTCGGCGTAGTAGCGGCTGGCCTCGGCGTCCAGCTCCTGGATGTCGACGGCCATGTCCTGCCCTCGGCGCAGAATATCGACGTGCATCTCGTGATTGGCCAGCACGCTAGGAATGTGCCGGTACGGAGAATGCATATCGAGCAGGAAGCGGCCACCGGGACGCAGTGCGCGACGATAGCGCCGCAGAATATCCCGGTCCGTTTCGTCGTCGAAGTATCCGAAGGAACTGTACCAGGAGACGGCCGCGTCGAATTCTGCGGAGAACGCCATATCGCGCAGGTCGACATGGCGGTAATCGACGTGAACCCCCATGGCCTCGGCCTCCGACCGGGCCATCGAGAGGAATCTCTCGTCGCGGTCGATGCCAACGACCCGATAGCCCCGCGAGGCAAGCACGTTCGCGTGCCGGCCGTGCCCGCAGGGAGCGTCCAGCAGAGCCATTCCCGAATCGAATCCGCCGAGCTCGACCATGCTCGACGCTTCCTTCTCACTCAGTTCCGAGGTGAGGTCGGGAAGGTCGAAGTAGTCGTAGTCGTCACCGAAAAGGCTGTCCCAATCCACATGCGGCTTCCTTGGATTCATATGGCTCAGGCTAGAACCGGAGCCGCGTTGGCCGCAATGGCTTCATAGGCCGCCCCGGTGCGCCTCATTTCATTGGCCGTGCCAGGCTCTCCACAATGCGGCGTAGGCGCCGTTCGCCGCCAGGAGTTCGTGGTGGCTGCCCAGTTCGGTGACGTGGCCCTTTTCGACGACCGCGATCCGGTCGGCGTCCTCGGCGGTGTGCAGCCGGTGCGCGATGGCGATGACGGTGCGGTCGTCCAGTACGGCGGCCATGGCCCGCTCGGTGTGCCGGGCCGTGGCCGGGTCGAGCAGCGCGGTGGCCTCGTCGAGCACCAGGGTGTGCGGATTGGCGAGCACGAGCCGGGCCAGCGCGACCTGTTGTGCCTGGGCGGCTGTGAGCTCGTGCCCGGTGGAGCCGACGAGGGTGTCCAGGCCGTCCGGCAGCGCGGCCGCCCAGGCGGCCGCGCCGACCACCTCCAGGGCCCGGCCCGCCTCCGCGCTGTCGGCGTCCGGCCGGGCGAGGGTGAGGTTCTCCCGGAGGGTGCCGCGGAAGATGTGGTTCTCCTGGGTGACCAGGGCGATGCGGCTGCGGAGCTCGCCCGTGCTCAGTTCGACCAGCGGGACCCCGCCGACCCGGACCGCGCCGGACGCCGGGTGGTAGATGCCGGCGAGCAGCTTGCCGAGAGTGGACTTGCCGGAGCCTGATGGGCCGACGACGGCCAGCCGTTCGCCCGGAGCGAGGTCCAGGTCGATGCCGTGCAGGACGTCGAGTCCGGGCTCGTAGGAGTAGGTGACGGCGCTGGCGGTGAGGTCCTGGCCGGCGGGCCGGGCTCCGGTGGGCTCGCGGTCGGCGGGCAGCTTGCTCACTCCGAGCACCCGGGCCAGGGAGGCCGAGCCGATCTGCAGTTCGTCCGTCCAGCTCAGTATGTCGTCCAGCGGGAAGATCAGCTGACGCACATAGAGCGTGGCGGCGACCACCTGGCCGAGCGAGGCCAGGCCGTGGGTGTGGAGGAGCCCGCCGACCGCCAGGGTGGCCACGAGCGGCACGGCGTAACTCAGCTCCACCATCAGGTACCAGGAGCTGCGCAGCCACATCGTGTGGCGCTCGGCCTGGTAGGCCTCCGCCAGGTCGCGGTCGAGTGTCTGGCGGCGTCGGCGCTGGAGACCGAACGCCTCGGCGGTGCGGGCTCCGGGCACCGTCTCGGCGAGGCTGTCGCCGAGCGCCACATAGCTCGCTCCCCGTCGGCGGTAGGCGGCGCCGGAGCGGCGCAGGTACCAGCGGGTGCCGACCCACAGCAGCGGGACGACGAGGAGGCTGGGAAGGGCGGTGAGAGGGCCGACCAGGAGCAGGGCGCCGAAGGTGAACAGGCAGGTCAGTGCCGCGATCAGGGTTTCCGGGGCGGCGTAGCGGACGGTGTTGGTGAGGGCGTCCGTGTCGCGTGATGCGCGGGTGAGCAGGTCGCCGGGTTCGGCGTCCTCCACGGTGGACAGGGGCAGGGCCACCACCCGGTCGACGAAGTCCTCACGCACCTCGGCGGTGACCTTCTCGCCGAAGCGGCAGGAGCGCTGGACGGCCCAGAAGGTGAGCGCGGCCTGGGAGACCAGGGAGACCAGGAGGCCCAGGCCGATCAGGTTGACGGTGGTGACCGTGGTGCCCTCGGTCACGGCGTCGATGAGCCGGCCGACCAACCAGGGGGCGAGCAGCGCGCACACCGCGGCCAGTCCGTGCAGCGTCAGCATCCAGCCCACGTCGCGCCGGTGGCGGGACGTCAGATCGCGGGCGTGGGAGCGTACTTCCGCCGCTTCCGCGACGGGTAACGCCGTTCTGCTCATGTCGCGGGCTCCTGGGTGACGGTGCTGGTGCCGGTGTGGAGTGTGGCGGAGGTGTGGTCCTCGCCGGTCCCCCGCTGGATGACCAGGCGGTACCGCATGCTGGCACGCAGCAGCTCGCGGTGGCCGCCGGTGGCGGCGACCCGTCCGTCGTGAACGAAGGCGACCTGATCGGCGTGGTCGAGCAGCAGCGGGCTGGCACTGACCAGGACGGTGGTGCGGCCCTCGCGGGCGGCGCGCAGGCCGCGGCCGATCCGGTCCTCGGTGTGCGCGTCGACGGCCGATGTGGGGTCGACCACGACGAGGACGTCGGGATCGGCGAGCACGGCACGGGCCAGCACCAGCCGCTGGAGCTGGCCCCCGGAGAAGCGGTCCCCGGCGGCGGTGATCTCGGTCTCCAGGCCCTCGGGCAGCACATCGACGATGTCCTCGGCCGCGGCCGCCCGCAGTGCGGCGTGCACCTCGTTGTCGGACGCGGTGCCGTGCGGGTCGAGACTGTCGCGCAGGGGGCCCCGCAGAAGCCGGTAGCGGTTGTCGACCACGAGAACGCGTTCGCGCAGCTCTCCGGTGCGCAGCTCGTTCAGCGGCAGCCCGGCATAGCTGACGGGCCCCGCGGTGTAGCCGCCGAGCCTGTCGGCGAGGTGTGCGCCGTCGGCCGACGGCGCGACCACCGCGAGGAAGGAGCCGGGGGTGACCACCAGCCCGGTGCGCTCGTCGACCAGATCGTGCTCACCGGCCGGAACCGGGGTGCGCCCGCGCTCGGTGTCCTTCGGTCCGACGGGCAGGGCGAGCACGGTGACCACGCGGCGGGCGGAGACATGGGCGCGGGCGAACCGGTCGGCGGTGTCGACGAAGATGGCGAGCGGCTCGATGAGGAAGGCGGCGTACGCGTAGAAGGCCACGAGCTCACCCGGTGAGACCGAGCCGTTCAGTGCGGCGCGGGCGCCGATCCAGGTGACGGCGGCGACCAGCAGCCCGGGCAACAGCACCTGGGCGGCGCGGATCAGGGCCTCGGCCCCTGCGACCTGGACGCCCGCGGCGCGTACGCGCTGCGAGCGCTCACGGTAGGAGCGGGCGAAGGAGGTCTCGCCACCGACTCCGCGCAGCACCCTGAGCCCGGCCACCACATCCGTGAGCCGCGAGGTCAGCTCGCTCTGGAGTTCCCGGTAGGCACTCTGCCGGTGGTGCAGCGGACGCAGCGTGTAGCCCATGGTGAGGATGATCGCGGGCAGAGCGACGATCAGGAGGAAGCCGAGCGAGGGGGACTGGTTCATCAGGACGAACGCGACCAGCAGCGTGGAGGCGAGGGCTCCGAAGGCACGGCCGACGATGTCGAAGGCGTTGCCGATGGTCGTCATGTCCGAGGTGCCGACGCTGACGATCTCGCCGTCGTCCACACGGCGTTCCAGACCGGCGCCGAGCCTGCCGGCATGGCCGACCACCAGCTGCACCGTGCGGAATCCGGCGGCCAGTGCGTTGTGCATGCTCAGCCGGCGGCGGATGGTACCGGACACCGCCTGAACCACGCCGAGACCCAGGAGCACGGCGGACCACCGCAGGACGGCGTCCATGTTTCCGGGGACGAGTCCGTCGTCGATGGCCTCGCGGATCGCGACCGGGATGAGCGCCTGGGAGCCGAGCCAGAGCACGCCCAGGAGGGATGCCGCAATGAGTGGCCAGGCGATGCGGCCCGCGAGCCACAGTAGATACCGGGAGGCGGAACGAATTCTGGGCTTTCCTGCATCTGCGACGGGGAGCGGGCGCATTGCGCGAAGGTACCGCGTGCGCCGGACAGACAGCCAACCCGGCCGCCCGGCACTCACCGCATTCCCTGTTCGACTGCGCCCGGTAAGCAGTCGAAAGCCCTTCCCAGCAGAGTCCGCAGGTGCTCACCGGACCACGTTCCGGCGTGGACCGCTGCTCGTCCGCGCCGGCCGGCCGTTGTATGCCTTCCGCGCGTGACCTCGGCCGACCAGGACGTTGTTGCCCACCTTCACGTAACCGACCTAGCCTCGTGCTTCCATGAGATGCTTCGACAGGTATCGGAGATTCGCCATGCAGTTTCACGCCACTCCGCCGAGGGGTGCGCCGTTCCTCAATCGGCAAGGTCCGGATATCTGCCAGGGTCCGGGTATCTGCTGCGGATCGCCCGGCCTCTCCTTACGCACGTTCAGGTTCTCGAAGTCCTCGCGCCCTGTGCGCCGGGCCGAATTCAGGCCCCGACCGATAGAACTGGCAGGCCGCCGATGATGATCGTCGATACCGCGCTGCGCAGGCGGGCGGAAGAGGGCCGGCCGATCCGGGTCGGTATGGTGGGCGCGGGCTACATGGGACGCGGCCTGGTGCGGCACATCTCCACCTCGGTCGCCGGAATGCGTGTGGCCGGCATTTCCAACCGAAATCCGGCCAACGCGGAACGGGCTTACGCGGAAGCCGGTTTGAGCCCGACGCGGGCCGATACGGCGGACGGGATATCCGCGGCGGTGGCCCAGGGCAGGCCGGTGGTCACCGAGGACGCGTTCGCCCTGATCGCCGCGGAGGGTATCGACTGCCTGGTGGACGTCACCGGCGCGGTGGAGTTCGGCGCGCAGATCACCCTCGCCGCCATCGACCGAGGCCTGACCGTGGTGACCATGAACGCGGAACTGGACTGTACGGTCGGCCCGTTGCTCGCCCATCGCGCCCGGTCGGCCGGGGTGATTCTGACCGGGGCGGACGGCGACCAGCCGGCGGTGCAGGCCAATCTGCTGCGTTTCGTGCGCAGTCTGGGCGTGACTCCCCTGGTGGCCGGAAACGTCAAGGGTTTCCAGGACGAGTACCGTACGCCCACCACCCAGCAGCCGTTCGCCGAGCGGTGGGGCCAGAACGTCCACATGATCACCAGCTTCACCGACGGGACGAAGGTCTCCTTCGAGCAGGCGATCGTGGCGAACGCCTTCGGCTTCACCGTTCCCCGGCGCGGCATGTACGGGCGCGACCACACCGGCCACATCGACGAGTTGACGCAGATGTACGACCTCGACGAACTCCGTGCGTCCGGCGGCATCGTGGACTACGTCGTGGGCGCCAAACCCGCGCCCGGCGTCTACGTCCTGGGCACCCACGACGACCCGGCGCAGCACCCCTATCTGGAGCTGTACAAGCTCGGCCGCGGCCCGCTTTACAGCTTCTACACGCCCTACCATCTGTGCCACTTCGAGGTGCCGAACACGGTGGTGCGGGCCGTGGACTTCGGCGACGCGGCGTTGACCCCGCCCGCCGGCCCTCACGTCGATGTGGTGGCCACGGCCAAGCGCGATCTGCCTGCCGGTACGACTCTGGACGGCATTGGGGGCTACGACAGCTACGGCGTGGCCGAGTCGCACGCCGTGACGCGCGCCGACAACCTGCTGCCGATGGGCATCTCCGAGGGGTGCGTGCTGCGCCGTGCCGTCGCGAAGGACTCGGTGCTCGGCTACGCCGACGTGACCCTGCCACAGGGCAGGCTCGTCGACATCCTGCGCGCCGAGCAGGACAAGGTGTTCCCCGCCTGATGGGGCGTACGGCCCGCCGTCCCCCGCGGGCCTGCGCGGTGGCCTCTGCTCAGCGGCCGGCGACCGCGCCGCGTACGTCGACGACGGGCGGCCGGAGCATCACCGGGGTCGGTGCTCCGGCCGCCCGCCGGCGTGCGGCTGCAACTCCCGACGGGGGAAGGACGGACAGCCCGGAAGGGGCCCTGCGGATCGTCACGCCGGAGGCTTCGGGGCCCGCCGGGCCATCCGGGGCGATACCCGCTGGAACGGCTGTCCGGTCCCTGTCACCGAGACCGGCGCCCAGGCCAAGTCTCCGAAAGACCGGAAAGGGCCTCCGACGCGGGTCGGAGGCGCTCGAAGGCACGAACACCGGTGGCGGCAGACGAGTCGGGCTGTACGCCGGGTTCTGTCTCCCGGTCGCCTCGCGGCGGCCGGGGAGACGGCCATCCATCTAGGGCCGGCATTGCTGCCGGCCTCGTGCGGTCTACCCGTGAACTCGGGCGAGCAGCCCTCGAACGTTCACGCAGAGCCGTCCCATTTCTGGGGCGCCCCCTCTTGACCTTGCTCCGGGTGGGGTTTACCTAGCCGCCTGAGTCACCTCAGACGCTGGTGGTCTCTTACACCACCGTTTCACCCTTACCCGGGACCGAGGTCCCGGGCGGTCTGTTTTCTGTGGCACTGTCCCGCGGGTCACCCCGGGTGGCCGTTAGCCACCACCCTGCCCTGTGGAGCCCGGACGTTCCTCGGGAGAACCCCGAAGGATCCTCACGCGGCCGTCCGCCCGGCTCGTCTGCCGTGCCGTACATACTAGCCGTGCCGCGCATACGGGAGGAAACACCGGGGCGAAGCGCCCGGGACGGTGCTTGACCTTGCCGCGGCGTCAACGTTTCTACTGGCCGCATGCGTATCGGAGAGATCGCCGCGCTCGTGGGAGTCACCTCCCGGGCCGTCCGGCACTACCACCACATCGGTCTCCTGCCCGAGCCCGCCCGGCAGGCCAACGGCTATCGGGCCTACACCGTCCGCGATGCCGTGCTGCTGGCCAGGATCAGGCGGCTGACGGAGATCGGGCTCTCCCTGGACGAGGTGCGGGACGTGCTCGCCGACGACGCGGGGCGGGAGCTGGCCGAGGTGCTCGGGGAGCTGGACGACGATCTGGCGCGGCAGGAGCGGGAGATCCACGAGCGGCGGCAGGTGCTGGCCGCGCTCCTGGAGGCGCCGCTCACCTCGGACGGGCCGCTCTCCCCGGCCCTCGCCGCGCTGTTGGAGCACGCGCCCGCCACCACGTCCCCGGCCGCGGCGAAGGACCGCGAGCATCTGTCGTTGCTGGACGCGGCGGGCGGCGGCGCCGGGGCCGAGGTGTACGCCGCGCTGCGGCCGCTGGCCGAGGACCCGGGCGTTCTCGCGCTGTACGAGCGGCTCGACGAGTTGGCCGGGGCCGGGGTGGAGGACCCGCGCATCGCGCCGCTGGCGGCCGAGCTGGTCGCCGCCGTACCGGACGAGGTCCTGGCGGTGATCCCCGAGGGGGAGCCGTCGGCGACGGGGATGGGGCGGGTGCTGCTCGACGACTACCCGCCCGCGCAGCGCGCCGTGGTGCGCCGGGTGATGGAGGCGCTGGCCGAGCGGGTGCGGGGGAGGAACACGTGAGTACGGCGGAGTCCTGCCCGCTCGCGCCGGTGCGGACAGCACCGGCTGCCCTCACGCAGGAGCGAACAGCACGGTCCTCGACGCCGGACCCGCCCGGGTGAGCCGGACCCGCAGCCGCTCCCCCAGCGGGAGCGGGGCCGTGCCGCCCTCGATCCGGCCGACGACCGCCGGGTCCCGGAGGTGGACCGTGCCGGCGGCGGGGTCGCGGTCCTGGACATCGACGACGTACGCGTCGAAGAGCTCGCCCACGCGCCCCTCCAGCAACGCCGCCTCGACCAGGTCGACGCAGGCCCGCTCCACGGTGCCCGCGCGCCGCGTCCCCTCGGCCATCTCCTTCGGGAGGGCGGGGAGCGCCTCCCGTACCCACGCGGGGGGTTCCGTCCCGGCGGTCGCGGCGAGGCAGAGTTCGGAGGCGTACCGGTCGACGAGGCGGCGCAGCGGTGCGGTGCAGTGCGTGTAGAGGTCGGCGACCGCCGCGTGGACGGCGGGGTCGGGGAGTTCGCCGTCGTCGAAGGCGGTGTAGCCCGCGCCGCGCAGCAGGGTGGTGCACTCCTGGAGGAACGCGGCGTGGTCGCTCCTCGTCGGGTCGAGGGAGCGGACGACCTCGGCGTACGGGACGTGGTGCGGCCAGTCGACACCCAGGGCGTGGGCGGAGCGCCGCAGCCGGGCGACGGCTCCGTCCGGGGCGATCGGCAGGGTGCGCAGGATGCCGGTGCCCGTGTCGGCCATGAGGCGGGCACCGGCCATGCCGGTGAGCAGGGAGATCTGGGCGTTCCAGCCCTCGGCGGGGAGCGTGGCCCGGTAGGCGAGGCCGTAGGAGCCGTCCTGTTGGACGATCTCCTGTTCGGGGACGTTCAGCGAGATGCCGCCCCTGGCCCGTTCCTGTTCCTCGCGCAGCCGCCCGATGTCCCGGAGCAGGGCGAGGGGTTCCTCGGCCGTGCCCGCGTCGATCCGCCGCTGGACGCCCGCGTAGTCGAGCTTCGCGCGGCTGCGGACCAGGGCCCGGGTCACGTCGGCGTGGACGGCCCGCCCGTCGCCGTCCAGGTCGATCCGCCACAGCGCGGCCGGGGTCGATTTGTGCCCCCCAAGGGTTGGGACGGTTGCCACATACGTGCTCCCGTCCTTCGCTTTAAAGATCATCTTTCCGCCCCAGTAAGTGTTCTGCCCGTAAGCGATCGTTCCGCCAGGGTCGC
>NZ_JAAXYC010000139.1 GCF_018619185.1 Streptomyces sp. McG3
GCCCACCCGGGTCGACCGCGAGGTGACCGGCGGCGAGGTGCTGCCGTTCGGGAACGGGGCGCGGGTGGTCCACGCCCCCGGGCACACCGCGGGCTCCATCGCCCTCCATCTGCCGCGCCACGGCGTGCTGTTCACCGGGGACACCGTCGCCTCCGCGGAGCGGCGCGTGGTGCTCGGCGTGTTCAACGTGGACCGCGCCGGGGCGGCGACGACTTTCCGGCGACTGGCCGCTCTCTCGCCCCGTACCGTCTGCTTCGGTCACGGCGACCCGCTCACCGAGAACGCGGCCGCGGCGATGGACACCGCGGCGAACGGCGCGTGAGCGGCGCCCGGGCCCGCTCAGCCCACCGGCACCCCCGCCTCCAGGTTCAGCACCGTCGACCGCTCGCGCGCCCGCAGGGCCCAGCGCAGCCGCTCGTACCGGGTGGGCGGCAGCATCCCCGCGGCCTCCTCCTCGGTGACGAAGCGCCAGCCGCGCAGCTCGGAGCCGGGCAGCAGCAGCCGGCCGGCGTCCTCGGAGCGCAACAGGCCGCCGTCGAAGAGGAAGCGCAGCCCGCCGTAGCCGGGCGGGCAGGGCGACTCCCAGTCGACGAGCAGCAGGGTGGGAACCCGGTCGAGGTGGAGGCCTATCTCCTCGGCGACCTCACGGATCCCGGCCTGCGCGGGAGCCTCGCCCGCCTCCACCACCCCGCCGGGGAACTCCCACCCCGGTTTGTACGTGGGATCGACGAGCAGGACCCGGTCCTGCTCGTCGAAGAGCAGCACCCCGGCGGCCACCGTCTCGGCGGTCGGCTCCGGGCTCTGTACGATCGGGCACGGCGCGGCGCTCCCGGAGCGCACGGCGTCCGCGATCCGCTCGGCGGTCTCCCGGGGTGTGAGGGCACTGTTGTCGACCACGTGCGCGTCCTGGGTGATCCAGTCGAGGGCGTCGCGGTAGGGGCCGATATGCTCGTACGCCCACAGGCGGACCCGCTCGTTCTGCTCCTCGTCTCCGGGAAACTCCTCGCGGCCCGCGATCCGGCTGCGCAGGATCGTTTCATCAGGTGAGAGGGCCACATGCCGGACGGGAATGCGCCGGGAGGCGAGCCCTCCGAAGATCTCGTCGCGGTACTCCTGCCGCAGCAGGGTCATCGGCACCACCAGCACCCCGGGCACCTCGGCGAGCAGCGCCGCCGCCGTGTCCACCACGAGCCGCCGCCAGATCGTCAGGTCCTGGAAGTCGGTGACCTCGGCGAGCCTCTTCTGCGGCAGCAGACTGCGCAGCCCCGCACCGGTGACCTCCGGGTCGTACAGCGTGCTGTTCGGGATCAGATCGATCAGTTCGCCCGCGGCGCTGGTCTTGCCCGCACTGAACGCACCGTTGATCCAGACGATCACTCGTACTCCAAGGTGGGAAGGCCGCTGAACTGCGGCGGAGCGGATTTCGCGGGGTCGCCTGGAGGACGGATGGGAAACGCGGGCGTCCAGAGCCCGGCCCCCACCACCTCCTTCTCCCAGACCCTCTGGAGATACCCAACGATCCGCTCCTCCATCGCAGGAGTCACCTCGCTGTAGGCGCCCTCCACTCCCGGCAGCTCGTGCCCCGTCCGCTCCTCGACCGCCATGCGCGGGATGTCGCCCGGCTCGTCCGGCTTCGCCCGTGCCAGTGCCGCAGCCGACAGATGCCCTCTCCGGCCATCTCCTCAACCGCCGGCAGCGCAGGCCGGGCCCACCGTTCGTACCGCGGCCGGGGCGCACGCTCGTCCGCGCCGTCCCGGTATACGGACCCGCGGCTGCCGGGCACGCGGGATAGGCGCTCCCCCGGGTTGAGATGATGCGGTGTCACTCCGCCCGGGAGAGGCGGAACAAGGGAGTGGTTGATGCGTCGGTCGGCTCGTGAGGAGATACCCGCGCAGGGAACGGACCGCGCGCCGAGGCGTGCCCCGGACCGGGCGGAGGGCGCCGGCGCGCCGGCGGATTCCCCTCCGTCCGCCCATCCCTCGGCCCTGTGGGCGATGCAGCGCAGCGCGGGCAACACAGCGGTCACCGCGGTGATCCAGCGCATGGACGACGCGGGCGGCAAACGGAAGAGGTCCACCTCGCCGGAGGACCGGGAGGCGCCGAAGCAGGCACGGGCAGCGATGTCCTCCGAGGAGGAGTTCTCCTCTTCGTCGGAGGAGGCGGAGACCTCCTCCGACGAAGAGCGGGAAGAGCAGTTCTCGGCGCAGGTCATGGCAAAGATCGCGAACGAACAGCACCGGATGACGGGGCTGCTGGAGCAGATGGACGAACGCGGCGCTCCCGGTCACATCAAGAGAGCCGGCGAGGACAAGCTGGAGATCCTCACCCTTCTGCGGAACCTTGCTCCCATGCGGTCGGTGGATACCGTGCGCGAGGCCATCCGGCTCCTCGGAGTGAGGCCGGACAGCCAGACGAAGACCCAGTACCTGGCGAGGCTCGAAACGCAGCTCGACTACCTCGCGGAGGAGTTCCCGAACGCCGGTCCGCCGACCGCGGAGACCCTGCGAGCCGTGTGGCCGGAACTGGTGCCGGCCTTCGGCAGCGCCGGCGGCCGGGTGGGCGAGGACGGGTGTGAGGACCGGGCCCACGCCATCTGTCTGGCCATCGCCCGGCAGTCTCCGGCGATCGCGGCCCACCATCTCTCGAAGCAGTGGGCCCTTTCCGATGGGGCACTGCTGCACGCCGATCACCAGTGGAACCACCATGTCGCCGCCTCCGTGACGACCGCGAACGGCGTTCTGGTCATCGATCCCGTCTTCTCCCCCACGGGTCCGATTGAACTGAGCAGGTGGGCCGCCATGGTCCAGGTGGACCTGGACACCCATGTCCACCAGGTCGCCTGGGAATTCCTCGGGAGGCCGGGGGCGGACAATCTGCCGGACGTCAACAGCGCGGTGGAGTACGTGCCTTAGAGCGGCTGACATGATGAGGCGGATCGACGCTGGTGACCATGCGCACGGGGTGCGGCCGGCCGAGCCCGCCCGGTCAGCCAAGCCGACGGGACCCGGCGCCGATACGACCCGGGCGACCATCAGCGGTCAAGCGCGACTGCCCACGCTGGAGCTGCTGAATCTCGCAGGAGTCAGTTTCGGCTGTGACGCGAAAGGAACCAATAAAGAAGCGGTATGGCAATAATCACAAAGATGAACATTGCAGAAGTCCGCGAGATCCCAGAAATACCGACGACCAAGCCGATCGCCAGAAAAGCGAAAACAACGGACAGGATCAGAGTTAGTTGCCTTTTATCCATACGACTTCCTTACCGATTCCATGGCGGGTAGCGCGTTGCCGCGCTACCCGCCATGACGTTATTCCGAGGTCAAAGCCTTGAGCCGACTACAAATCCGATTCCAAAGCCAGTTCCTGCCAGACCGCCGACTAGCGTTCCCGCAGCAGTCCCAGCGCCGGGAACCACGGAGCCGATACCTCCGCCAACGAAACCGCCGATTGTTGCGGTTGAGCCTATGAATCCGATATCCGACTTGAAGTCGTCGACCGAGTAGAGCCCAGTCGGGTCGATGCGGTTGACGGGGTCGCCCGCCGCGTAGAGGTACGGGTTCTCCTCCAGACCGGAGGGGTCGGGGGTGGTGAAGCGGCCGATGTTGGGGTCGTAGTAGCGGGCCGCGAAGTGGTAGAGGCCGGTCGGGTCCTGGTAGCCGCCGGCGAAGCGGTAGGGCTGGGGCACCTGTTCACTCGTGGTGGCTCGCTGCACGCCTCGGGGGCTGTAGGCGTAGGTGTTGACCTTCGTGCCGGCTTCGTCGGCCAGGGCGACCACCGAGCCCAGTGCGTCGGTCAGGTAGTAGTGGTTCTTGCCCCCACGGGTCATGGAGTTCAGCGTGCCCCCGGGTTCACGGTTGAATCCCGTGTCCACACCGGCCGTCGAGGTGGCCGAGAGGCCCAGCGGCCCGTTGTGGAAGAACGTGTCGCCGAGTTTGACGCGCTCGGACTGGTCGGTGGATCCGTACTGCCCGGCGTAGGTTTTGCCACCAGTCGTGATCGACGTCATCTGGGAGTAGTCGGTCCACTTGACCCCGGTGCGGGTGCCCTCCGGGGTGGAGGCGCCGGCGGTCTCGTTGCCGATCCTGTCGTAGGACCAGTTGGTGCTGGAGCCGTTCTTCGCGGTGATCTGCTGGGCGTCGTCGACCGTGTAGGTGGTGCCGCGCGGGCAGCCCTTGTCGACGCCCTGCGAGGTCAGGTTCCCGGCCAGGTCGTAGCAGTACTGCCACGACGCGTTCAGCGTGCCGCCCTTGTTCTCCGCCGCGTAGGCGAACCGGCCCGCACTGTCGTACTCGTAGCTCGTCTTCGTGCCGATGACCGCGTCCGTCATGGTGCGGATCTTGGTCCCGTCGGTCGCGCCGCCGGTGCCGTAGCCATAGGTGTAGGCCAGGTCGACGAGGGTGCCCTTCGGGCTGGTGGCCTTGATCGTCTCCGGGCGGCCGGACTTGTCCGGGGTGACTTCCTGGACGGTGTCGCCGGGGTAGGTGGTCTTCGTGCGGACGTCGTTCTTGTCGTACTCGTACTTCGTGATCCTGCCCTTGGGGTCCTTCAGCTCCTTGAGCTTGTTGACCTCGTTCCAGGTGTAGTCGGTCAGGCCCGCCGGGTCCTTGTACGTGTCGACGTTTCCTGCCGGGGTGTAGGCCAGGACCGTCTGGGAACCGTTCTGCAGGGTGCGGACCGTCTCGCGGGAGAGCGGATCGAACTCGTACTTGATCACCCCGGTGCCGTCCGAGCGCTGGGTGAGGTTGCCGTCACCGTCGTACTCGTACGTGACGGCCAGGTAGTTGGAGGAGTCGGCCTTCTTGACCCGGTCGCGGTTGTCGTAGGTGTGGACGACCGTGACACCACGGGCGTCCTTCACCGTCTCAGGACGGCCCAGCGCATCGTGGGTGTAGGTGGTCGTGCCGAGCGGGGCCGGGGCCTTGACCGTCTTCAGATTGCCCTGGGCGTCGTAGGTGAAGGTCGTGGAGACCGACTTGGACGCCGTCATCTTCGTGGTGACCTTGCAGACCTGACCCTCGAAACCACCGCAGGTCGGGGTGGCGGGGTTGTAGTCGAAGGACTGGTTGCCACCGCCCGTGCCCTCGACGGCGACGGACTTGGTGTTACCCGCCGCGTCGTAGGTGTACTTCGTCTTCTCGTCGTCCGCCGTCGTCAGCGTCCCGGGCAGATCCGCACCCGCGATCGTCTGATAGCCCCCCATGTTGGCCGTCGCCCCGGTGGGGAGGGTGGAGCTGGTGGGGTTGTTGCGGGAGTCCCACCCGTACTTGGTGACGTTTCCGCCTACACCACCGGCGCCCATGGCGTCCGCGGCTTCCTCCACGTTGCGGTTCGCGTCGTACTTCTTGGAACGCGAGCGCTCCAGCGCGTCGGTGACCTTCGTGACCTGGCCGTCCGCGTCGTGGTCGTACTTCGTGGACTGCTGCTCCGGGTCGGTGACCGTCGTCCGGCCCGCCGCCGAAGGGCTGGTGGCGGAGTAGGTGTAGGTCCAGGTCGGGCCGGTGTGGCCGGAGCCGTTCAGCTCGGTGGCGCGGAGCATGGAGGTGACGCGGTTCTGGGCGTCGTAGTTGAGGACCGTGACCCGGCCCTTGGGGGTGGTGATCTTCGTGAGGCGGCGCGAGGAGTCGTAGTCGAAGACCGTGGTCTTGCCCTCCGTGTCCGTCGTCCTCGCCAGGTCGCCGGCCGGGTTGAGGTCGAAGACGGCGGTGCGGCCGGTGTGGTCCTTCGCTTGCCACTGCGACGCGTCGGTCTTCAGCAGATCGACCCAGCGGCCGGAGCGGGTCTCGGTGAGTTTGAAGCCCTTGTGCTCGCCGCCCGCGGTGTGCTGGGTGACGGTGATGGCACCGTTGTTCCTGTCGGTCACCTTCGTCAGCGTGCCGTTGGCGTTGTAGGTGTCCTTGGAGCCCGACTCGCGGTCGGTCAGCGTGTACGTGCCGTCCGCGTTCTTCTTCAGGTCCTGGGAGTAGCCCTTCGGGGTCGTGAGCGCCCCACCTGCCGCCTTGGCGAAGCGGACGGCGGCCCCGGTGGTGTCGTACAGGACGACCTCGTCCGCGTTCGACAGGTTCAGGTAGCGCTCGTACTCCTGCCACCACCGCTGTGACACCTTCCCCCACGGGGCGTCGAGCGAGTTGTACGTACGGGCCAGCCGCAGCTTCTGCCCCACCCCGGCGACCTCGAAGTCCGTCCCCGCCAGCATCAGGTTGCCGGTGGAGTGATTCACCCGCGCCACCAGGGAATCGGTGATCCGGAAGTCGGAGATCTGATGCCATGGCACCGATCCCTGCCCCTCCGGAACGTACGCGGACGGCGCGGCGGCCGTCGAACCGCGGCCCGCCTTCCCGGCCGGCGCGGGCGGTGTACCGGTCTCGGCCCGCCCCTTCTCCGCCTCCAGCCACACGGCCTTCTCATCCGATGGCGCGGCTTCCGCCTCACTGGCCGCCGGCTTGTTGGAACCGACCTTGACCGGCGGAATCTCCGCCTTCGGCCCGCCCGGGCCCCACGCCGAAACCGGTGGCGGGTTCTCGCCCGGCGCGGCGAACGCCGGAAGCGCGGATGCCCCCAGCGCGGCCACGACCAGGGTCGCCGTCAGAACACTTCTGCGGGATGTACGGGCACGCCGAAACGGCATGCCGGAAGCACGCGAAACCATGCAATCCCCCCACGGGATACGTAGACGCAGTGGCCACTACAGCCACTGGAGACCCACACGCTGCCACGGCTTCTTCACGAGACACGAACAAGTTCTCGACGAGAAACGCGCAAACGCGCCAGAACAAGCCGACTTCAACGCCTGATTCGCCCCGGAACGGGCCTCGATGGAACCTCTCTTGCCTTGTGGCAACTGTTTTAACGTCAACAGAATCGGGGCTGAAAATCAGCCTCGGACAACGTCACTCCTCGCGCTCGAACGCATGAACGGTCAAGGTCGGGCAAAGGAGAACGTGCCAAGCAGGGGGGGAAACATGGAGCAGGACGGACTTGAAGCGAGACCCGGCCGTCGGAGAATCGACCGCGCCACTCGCTGGGCTGGTGTGCTGCTGTGCTGGGCCCACGGGACCGCCATGGTCCTGACCGTCACCGAGGCAGCGATCCGGCCGACTGCTGGCTGGTGGGCCGTCACCTGGGCACTGACTGCCGCTCTGTTCATCACCTGGACCCTTCTCCGAGCTGCCCAGAAGAGGTTCCTCCGACGGATCGCCGGCACCGAGGGCGAGGGCGGGGAAGACCCCCGCTTCCCCGAAGAACCCACTCACTACGACCGGGCCGCATAGCCCACCCCTGAAGGAGCCAAGGGCAGCCGGCGTCAGGGCGGCCGGACCCGCGCCTCTCCGGCGAAGGCGCGACCAGGGCCTCGGTGGGGTGAGCGCGCCACGTCAAGGTGTCGCAGCCACGTTTCCGCAGTTTCAGGGCACGGCCGAAGTCCGGCACGGTGGGCTGTGCGCTGGGCGAGGGGTGCGGGGGGCTTCGCGCGTGTGACACTCCCGGGTGGGGTTTCGTGACCGTTACGCCTGGTGGATGCTCCGAGTCGCATTGATGCGGATAGGCGAAGGAAAGCAGGTTCGGTACCGGTGGACAGACCAAGCGCGGTCGAGCGCGCTCTGCGTGAGGCCGCGCCTCATGAGATCTTCGACGTGATCCGCTCCGTGATCGAGCGCCGCCATCACGCCCGGGCGGTGGATCTGTTGTTGGTCGACTACGCCATGACGAGGCTGCAGCCGGTCGGGGTGCTGCCGCACACCCGTCCGCCGGTGCCGGTGTATGACAGTGCTCCGGGCCGTGCGTTCGGCTCGCAGGAACCGCTCTGTGTGTACGACCGCTCGGGGTCCATGGTGACGGTGTACCTGCCGGTCAGCGTCCGAGGAGACCGGCTGGGCGTCCTGAGCGCCACGCTGCGTGCGGGTGAGGGCGAGGAGCTGTCGGCGGCCGTGGTGGAGGATCTGCAGGAGTGTGCCGACGCACTGGCGCACGAGGTGGTCGTCGCGGAACGCGACACCGACCTGTTCCTGCAGGCGCGGCGGGCGGAGCGGCTGACCCTGGCGGCCGAGATGCAGTGGCAGCTGCTGCCGGGGCGCTCCTGCGCACGGCCGGAGTACAGCCTCGGTGCCCAGCTGGAGCCTGCCTACGCGATCTTCGGCGACTGCTTCGACTGGTCCGCCTCGGCCGATGACCTGTATGTGACGGTCAGCAACGGCATGGGTGAGGGCATAGACGCCGCGCTGCTGACCAATCTCGCGGTCAACGCGCTGCGCAATGCCCGCCGCGCCGGCCTGAGCCTGAGCGACCAGGCGTATCTGGCCGATCAGGCCGTGTACGGACAGCACGGGGGAAGCCAGTACCTGTCGACGCTGCTGTTCCGCTTCCACCTCCCGACAGGGGAGGTGGAGATCATCGACGCAGGCTCGCCACGGGTGTGGCGGGTACGCAGGGGGGTGGTCGAGCCGATCGAGCTGGAGGCGCAGATGCCCCTGGGCATGTTCGAGGACACCGCCTACGTTCCGCAGCACTTCCGGGTCGAACCCGGAGACCGGCTGCTCTTCATCAGCGACGGCGTCTACGACGCGCTGTCTCCGGGCGGCGAGAAGTACAGCCTCCGCGCGCTGGCCGCGTCCATCAGCAGCACCCGCCTGCTGCCCGCACCGCAGGTGCCCAGGGTGATGCTGCAGGAGCTGTTGGGGCATCGAGGCTCCGGTCCCGCCGTGGACGACTCCCTCGTCATGTGCCTGGACTGGCACGGCCGCAGCACGAGCCACGACCGCTGACCTCCGGACACCGGGCATGTGGTTCCTGTGTGAAGAACTTGCAGCCTTCTCCGCGAGAAGCCCGTACGCCGGAGGGGGCTGGTTGCCAGGGAGCGACAGCATGCGAGATGGTTGCCTCTAGGCAAACGTCTAGTTGATGAGGTGAGGGATTCGCCCAGCGGATCCTCAATATTTGGTTCCCACTCAAGCGCAAACCGTCGCGGACACCGGGTCGGCCCTCCCGTGGGGCCGCGCCCCGTATCCGGTGCTGGTCGCTGACGTCGAGGGCGCTGTGGTGCAGTGCAACGAGGCTGCCGGTCTGCTTCTGCCGGCCGCGACCCCGGGGACGCTGCTGGCGGACGTGGCTCCAGCCTGGCTCAGCTCCGCCCATCACACGCTGAGTTTCCCCGGCCCGCATGCCGTCCCGGAGACCGATGGCCCGCTGCGCGGCGACGTCGGCGGGCGCCGTTTCGAGGCGCACCCCAGCGTGCGGGGCGACGGCTCGGTCGCGTGGTGGCTGGTGGATGACACCGATCACCAGCTCGCCCGGGAAGCCCTGCACATGGAGCGGGAGCGGACCGCCTTCCTCGCGAAGGCCTCCAGCGCCCTGCTCTCCTCCCTCAATCTGGGGCGCTGCATGGACGTGACCGCGCAGATGGCTGCCGAGAGCCTGGCCGACGCCGCCCTGACGATCGCCCCGGCGCGCGGCGAGCGGCTGCCGGTGGTGACCTGCCTGCGCGGGGGCGCTCCCGCCCTGTCCAACGTGACGGTGGATCCCGATGATGTGCCGGGTCTGGGTGAGGCGCTGCGGGGGTTCCCGCCGGTGCCCTCGCAGTGGATCGACCCGGCCACGGCCCCCGCATGGATGATGCCCGAGGGGTTCGGGCCGGTCGGCTCGATAGTGATCACCCCGCTGCCCGGGCACGGAGTCCCGGCCGGAGCGCTCATCCTGCTGCGGAAGACGGAGACCGCCACGTTCAATGACGAGGAGGAAGTCTTCGCCCGGTTGTTCGCCGCCCGTGCCGGGGCGGCGATGTCGGCCGCCCGCCTGTACTCGGAGCAGAGCACGATCACCGACGTGCTGATGCGCGAACTGCTGCCCCCGGCGCTCCATCAGATCTCCGGGGTGGACTTCGCCGGCCGGTACCGTCCCTCCGCGGACCATGAGCGCATCGGCGGTGACTTCTACGACGTGCACCCCGCCGCCGTCGAGGGCGAAGCGTCCCTGGTCTCGCTCGGAGATGTGTGCGGCAAGGGTCTGGAGGCCGCCGTCCTGACGGGCAAGATCCGCAACACACTGCACGCCCTGTTGCCCCTGGCCGACGATCACCAGCGGATGCTCAGCCTGCTGAACACCGCACTGCTCAGCTCCCACCACACCCGCTTCGCGACCCTGGTCCTGGCCTCCGCCGTACGCCGCGGCAACGCGGTGGACCTCAGGCTCACCAGCGGCGGTCACCTCAGTCCGCTGATCATCCGCGCGGACGGCACCGTGGAGGAAGCCGACACCCAGGGCACCCTGATCGGGGCCATCCCGAACATCTCCGCCAGCACCAGCGCGGTGTCCCTCGCACCCGGGGAGTCCTGCGTCCTCTACACCGACGGCATCACCGAGGCCAAGGGCGGGCCGATGGGCGACGTCCTGTTCGGGGAGGAGCGCCTCAAGCGCGCCCTTTCGGAATGTGCGGGCATGCCGGCCGAGGGGATCGTGGAACACGTGCAGATGCTGGCCGCCCAGTGGCTCGGCAACCGTCCTCACGACGACATGGCCGTCGTCGTGATCTCCGCCCCCCGCACCCACCACCTGAGCGCGGTGAACGGACACACCCGGGGCAGGTTCACCGCATGAACACGAGCACCCCGCCCCGCCCCACTCACGCCGGGCACGTGGAACAGATGGCCGAGCGGCTGTGGAGTGCCGTCTCGGCCGCTGACGAGTACGCGGCCACCGAACTCGTGCTGCGCATGCTCGACGAAGGCGCTGCCCCGGAGAGCGTCCTGCTGGATGTCATCGCCCGGGTGCAGGGGAAAGTCGGCGAGGAATGGGCGGCCAACCGGATCAGCGTCGCTCAGGAACACGCCGCGACCGCCATCAACGACCGGGCCGTCGCCGCGGTGAGCGTGCATCCCGCCGCCCGCATCGCCGCCACCCGGGGCCGGATCACGGTTGCGTGCGTGGACGGGGAGTGGCACGCGCTGCCCGCCCGCCTGCTGGCCGAGGTCCTCAAGCTGCGTGGCTGGCGGGTTGACTACCTCGGCGCCCAGGTTCCCACCCCGCACCTGATCGCCCACCTCCACAGCACCCGGGCGGACGCGGTCGCGCTCTCCAGCTCGATCGCCACCCGGCTGCCCGCCGCACATGCGGCGATCACCGCCTGCCAGGCCGTCGGCGTTCCCGTTCTCGTCGGCGGCGCCGCCTTCGGACCCGAGGGCCGGTATGCGACGCTGCTGGGGGCAGACGCCTGGGCCCCCGACGCCCGCGCCGCCGCCGACCGCCTCACCGGGGTGCGGCTGCCGATGCCGCACTCCGACCACCAGCAGTTCGACGACCTGCCGCACCTGGCCGACCAGGAATACACCATGGTCGCCCGCAGCAGCGCCACGCTCGTGCGTACCGTCTTCACCGCACTGGAAGACGCGTTTCCCGCGATGCGCTCCTACAGCGAGCTCCAGCGTGAGCGCACCGGAGAGGACCTCGCGCACATGGTGGAGTTCCTCGCCACCTCCCTCTACCTCGACGACGAGGAACTCTTCACCTCGTTCATCACCTGGACCGCGCAGATCCTCGTGGCACGGGGCGTCCCCGCCCACAGCCTCCCGCCGGCCCTGGACCTTCTGGCCCGTGAACTCAAGGACTTCCCCCGGGCCGCAGGCATCCTCCAGGCCGCAACGCACACCCTCACCACCTGCGCCTGCACCTGACCACGGTCGACGTCCAGGACAGCGTCCGTATCGAGGTTCACGGGGACCTCGACTACGACAGCGCCGACCTCCTCCTGGAGGAAGTCACCGCCCAGCTCTCCGCCCGGCCCGCTCTGACCGACCTGCACCTGCACTGCGCCGGCCTCGGAGCTGTCGACTCCATGGGCCTGTCCGCCCTGCTGATGATCGGCCGCCGCACCACGGTGGCAGGGGTGCGGCTCCACCTGGACGACCGGCCCGCGCGGCTGGACCGCCTCCTGAAGCTCACCGGTACCCTTGACTACCTCACGGCTCCACTCCCCACTGGCGCCGCGGGGACCTCGGTGACCGGGGAAACAACGGTCCGCCCCACCGGACCGGACGGTCCCACCTGATCCACTGCCCGGCCGTCCTCCGGGCAGAAGCACCAACCGACGGGGGAACCGTGACCGCACCAGACGCCGCTGTCGGCAGGATCCGGCACGAGGCGACCCGCTCAGCGAGCTCCATCACGGAACTCCTGGACGTGATGTGGGAGCACGCCAGACACACCACCACCGCCCCCAGCTCCACATCCCAGCTGCGCCTGATGTACGTCGTCGACCGCGAGGACGGCATCCGGATGCGCACCGTGTGCCAGCGCCTTGCCTCCGCACCTCCGACCGTCACCCGCATGTGCGACCGCCTGCAGGCCATCGGCTTCCTCGAACGCATGGCCTCCCCCGACAACGGCCGCGAGATCACCCTGCAACTCACCCCCAGTGGCAAAGCACACCTGCAACGCATCCGCGACCAACGCGACACCATGCTCCACCAGGCCATCAACAACATGACCCCCGCCGAACGCAGCGCCCTGGCCACAGGACTCGCCGGACTCCGGACACAGCTCAACGCCGCCCACGGCGAGGAGCACCACAGACCCGACACCCACTCCGCAGCCTGACCGGCAAACGCCCGCTCTTGCTGCCGTGAGTCAGGCGCCTCTGCACGCCTGGAGGAACTCCTGCCGGTCGCCCCGGGTGCTGCGGTTGCCGTAGGCGTGCAGGATCTGCCAGGCCGCGCTTTCGCGACCTGCTTCGCTCTTTCGGCGTGGTCGGCGGCCTCAGTTGCGCATTCGCCGGCCTTCTTGGCGTGGCCTGCGTGGCCCTGCGCCTTTTCGGCGGACTCGGGCGTCGGGTCCGGCCCGGGCGAGGCGCCCCGCGATACGGCCCATCAGGCCTTCGAACGCGTCCCGCCAACGGGCGGGTTCTATGCTGTGACCTGCGGCCACCGTCTCTTCGCAAGTCCACCCAACTCACGATGCTCAACAGTGGCCGCACCCGTCTCCACAACGCGTCAGGGTGGCGCAGTTCCACCTGGCGTCCTGAGTCAGGAGGACATGTGCACCGTGGTGAAGTCTGGTGGGTCGAGTTCGACGAGCGGCGGCTGGTCGTGCTGCTGGCGGCAGACGACGCGTCCAGGATCCGGGCGATGCAGGTCGTCACTCCCGCGGGCGTCGACATCAGCGGTCTGGGCGTCGAAGTGCAAGTAGGTGCCATGGAAGGTCTGCCCTGTGACGGCGTGCTGCGGTTCGCGTTACCGCGCCCGGGCTTCACCCCCTGCACATGGCTGACCACCGTGTCCCGGGACGACCTGATCGAGCGGGCGGGCGTCCTGTCCTCCGCGAAGCTCAGCGAGATCGAGGACGCCCTCCGTCTCGGTGAACCCGGGTAGGCGGAGAAGTGCCGCTCACCATCGAGATCACGGTCCACGGCTGGAGTGACTCATGGCGGTACGGATTGGCCACTCCGCCGCGCACTGCCGCGGAAACACCGCGGCGGTGACGGCAATGACCGGATGCGGTCGTCCGGAGCGATCGGGGGCCGCGCAGGGCCCTCGGAAGGTGACCCAGGGGGCGCCCGGCCTGACGAACCGGGCGCTCCCTGGAAGCTGTTGCCGGGGATCCCTAGCGAAGCGCGATGGCCGCCGCCGCGGCCCCGACCAGACCCGCGTCGGTGCCCATCACAGCGGGCGCCACGGTCAGCCGCCGGAGGTAGGAGAGCGTGGCGTAGTCGCGCAGGCTGCGGCGCAGCGGCACGAAGAGCACGTCGCCGGCCCCGGCCACTCCCCCACCGACCACCGCGATGTCGAGGTCCGCCAGGGTGGCGGTGGCGGCGATGCCGGCCGCCAGCGCCTGGGCGGCACGCTCGTAGGAGGCGATGGCGACCGGGTCCCCGGCATGGGCGGAGACGGCCACCGCGGCGGCCGTCGCGTCGCCGTCCGGACCGGGCCGCCAGCCGTTCTCCAGCGCGCGGCGGGCGATGTTGGGGCCGCTGGCGATGCCCTCGACGCACCCGCGCGCACCGCAGGGGCACGGGTCGCCGTCCAGGTCGACGCTGATGTGGCCGATGTGCCCGGCGTTGCCCGAGGGGCCGGGCCGCGGGGTGCCGCCGAGGACGAGGCCCCCACCGACGCCCGTCGACACGACGAGGCACAGCGCGTTGTCGTACCCCCGGGCCGCGCCGAGCCAGTGCTCGGCGGCCGTCATCGCGACCCCGTCGCCTACCAGCGCGACCGAGAGTCCGCCCGCCGTCTTGTGCACCCGCTCCACCAGCGGGAAGTCCCGCCAGCCGGGGACATTGACCGGGCTGACCGTGCCGGCGGCGGCATCCACCGGCCCTGCGCTGCCGATGCCGACGGAGCCGGCGCGACCCCACAGCGGCGAGGCCATCAGCTCGCCCAGGACCTCGTCCACGGAGCCCATGACCGCCTCGGCGCCCTCCCTTGCGGGCGTCGGCCGCTGCGCCCGTACGAGGAGGGAACCGTCGCCGTCCACCAGCGCTCCGGCGATCTTGGTGCCGCCGATGTCGAGCGCGGCGACGAGGTCGGTATGCATCGGTGTGGGCTCTCCGGATCAGTGAAGGGGCGGGACCTGCGGGTTCCGTCCATAGTCTGCACAGTCTCCATTCTGTTGACAACGTTGTCCAGGGCCTATGCTCGACGCCACAGCCTCCGATCACCCCCGTGGCGCCCCACCCGGCCCCGCTCGGCGCCGGCCGGAGCACCGCAGCCCCGCCCGTAATCCGACGACAGGACAGCGCACGTGGACCGGACCACCCGTCATTCCGAGACCCGCTACGGCAACCGGCCGACCATGAAGGACGTGGCGGCCCGCGCCGGAGTCGGCCTGAAGACGGTCTCCCGGGTGGTGAACAGCGAGCCCGGCGTCACACCGGACACCGAGCGCCGCGTGCAGGAGGCGATCGACGCGCTCGGCTTCCGCCGCAACGACAGCGCCCGCGTACTGCGCAAGGGCCGTACGGCATCCATCGGACTGGTCCTGGAGGATCTGGCGGACCCGTTCTACGGTCCGCTGAGCCGCGCGGTGGAGGAGGTCGCCCGCGCACACGGCGCGCTGCTGATCAACGGTTCCAGCGCCGAGGACCCGGAGCGGGAGCAGGAGTTGGTGCTGGCGCTGTGCGCCCGCCGGGTGGACGGCCTGATCGTGATCCCGGCGGGCGACGACCACCGCTATCTGGAGCCGGAGATCAAGGCGGGCATCGCCACGGTCTTCGTGGACCGCCCGGCGGGCCATGTGGACGTCGACATGGTGCTCTCCGACAGCTTCGGCGGGGCCAGGGAGGGCGTGGCCCACCTCATCGCGCACGGCCACCGCAGGATCGGGTTCATCGGCGACCAGCCGCGGATCCACACGGCCACCGAGCGGTTGCGCGGCTACCACGTCGCGATGCGGGAGGCGGGCATCACCGTCGAGGACGGCTGGGTCTCCCTCGGCTCCACCGAGCCGGAGCGGGTGCGGGCCGCCGCCGAGGAGATGCTCTCCGGACCCGAACCGGTCACCGCCCTGTTCGCGGGCAACAACCGGGTGACGGTGACGGCGGTCCGGGTGATCGCGGAGCGGGAGCGTCCGGTGGCGCTGGTCGGGTTCGACGACATCGAGCTGGCCGACCTGCTCGGCATCACCGTGATCTCGCAGGACGCGGCGGCGGTCGGCAGGACCGCCGCCGAGCACCTCTTCCGCCGCCTCGACGGGGCGGACCACGCCACCGCACGGGTGGAACTGCCGACGACCCTGATCCCCCGCGGCTCGGGCGAACTGCCCCCCTCCTGACGCCCGTCGGGCGCGACCGCCCGTACGCGGGCGCCGGACCGCGTCACGGGGGCGCGAGAACCGTAGGCCCGGGCACGGTCGGCCCGGGCACGGTCAGGCACCGGCCTGCCGGAATTCCCTGGTCAGCAGGGCCAGTAGTTGCGCGGGGGCGTCCTCCTGCACCGTATGACCCGCGCCCTCGATCCAGTGCAGTTCGGAGTGCGGGATCAGCGCGTGCAACTGCTCGGCGAAGGGCGCCGGCAGGAATCGGTCCTCACGCCCCCAGATGATCCGGGTCGGCACCGGAACGTCCCCCAGCAGGTGCTGGAACTCGTCGGTCGCGGCCTGTTCGGCCTGCCGGTACTGGCGGTAGTACGCGGCCCGGCCGCGCTCGCCGCGCCACGGATCGACATGGGCGGACAGGACGTCCGCCCGGTAGCCGGTGTGCGTCGCGTGGCGCAGATGACTCTCGACCAGCGCCTCGTGGGCGTAGCCGGGGAGTTGCCCGAAGAGGTGTGCGTTCTCCCTGATGAGCCGGAAGAACCCGGTGCCCCACTCCCCGCAGGCCACCGCGTCGACCAGGGTGAGGTCCGCGTACCGCGCGCCGTGCAGGAGCAGCGCCCGCAGGGCCACGGCCCCGCCGATGTCGTGGGCGATCACGCGCGGGCGCTCCAGCCCCCAGTGCTCCAGGAGCCGGGTGAAGACCTTCGCCTGCGCCGCCGGGCCGACGTCCTGCCCGTCGCGCTGCTCCGACTGTCCGAACCCGAGCAGGTCCCAGAGGTGGACGCGATGGCCGCGGGCGAGCGCCGGGGCGATGTCGCGCCAGATGAGCGAGGAGAAGGGCGTGCCGTGCAGCAGGACCACCGGCTCCCCCTCCCCCAGCACGTCCCAGCGGACCGCCCCTTCCGGAGTCTCGAACGTCCTGGTCAGCTTCCCGTTCATGGTGTGCCTCCTGGTGTGCGGTGGGGAGGGTCGGAACCCGCCGGACCATCGACGTTACCAGCTAAGGCGCATTGTCGGTAACCTTGCTAAAGTGGTGATCATGCGACGGAACCCTGCGCCCGCGGAGCTCGAACTGGTCGAGGACTTCTGCAACACGGCCACTCATCTCCACGACGAGGACGATCTCGCCAGGCCGGAGACGGCTGCCCGGTGGCTCGGCGCGCACGGCTTCCCGGCACCGGCCGATCACGGAGAGCTGGTCTCACTCACGGAGGCGCGGGAGACCGTGCGGGCCTTTCTGGTCGAGCGGACCTCGCCGGAGGCGGTCGACGCTCTCAACCGGCTCATCGCCACGGTCGCGGGTGCTCCCGCCGTGCGCCCCGACGGCACGCTCACCCTGCGGCCGGCTTCCGGCGGGGCGGTGGCGGAGGTGGTACGCCCGGTGCTCGAAGCCCTCCTGGCGCACGGCCTGACCGGGCGTCACGCCACCCGCCTCAAGGCCTGCGCGGCCCCGGAGTGCCGCTGGGTCTTCTACGACCGGGCACCGTCGTCGAACGGCCTCTGGTGCGACATGGACGTGTGCGGCGCACGGCACAAGATGCGCGCCTACCGCGCCCGTGGCGGTGCGGCAGCACGCCGGAACACCTGAAGGACCGGCCCGGATCCCTGTCCGCATCGTCCACGCCCCGCCCGGATCCCGTCCGTCCGGCCCGCGTCCGTACCGTCCACGTCCCGCCCGGCCCCTGGCCGGCCTTCTCCGCGGCGGGGCGGAGTGCGACGGGAGCGTCCGGGGCCGTTGGGGTGGCCGCCCGGCCCGCCGGGGCGTGGTGCCGCCGGATCGCCGGGGGCGGTTCCTAACGTCGGCCGCTGACACCCCGGGCCCGTACGGCCCGCTCCGGTGGGCCCAGCGGCGGGCCGGGGTGTCGGACCGTCACTCCGCGGCTTCCCCGTTCCGCCAGGCCCCGGCATCGCGCGGACGACGGGGAATCAGCACCCCCTCCCCTCCCTCCCGGGCCGGTACGGCAACGGGCAGGGCGTCCAGAACAGGTGCGTACCCATGAGCCCTTCCCCAACAGCCCCGCCCGCGTCCGGAAACCCCGGAGGACCCGGGACCGACGCCCCGAAGCAGGTCCGCGGACGCCCGCGCTGGCGGCCCGCGGCGATGGCGGCGGCGCTGCTGCTGTGCGCGGCCCCCTTCGCCTCCGCCGCCCCCGGGACGGCGGACCGGCACCCTCCGGCCCACGGCGGCGCACCCCTGTACATCTCCGACTACGCCGACAACACCGTGCTGCGGCTGCCGCCCGGCGGCGGCGACCCGGTCACGGTCGCCGCGAGCGGTCTGACCCGCCCGACCGGAATGGCGCTCGCCCCCTCGGGGGACCTCTACATCGCCGACACCGGCAACAACCGGGTCGTACGGGTGCCGGGCGACGGTGGCCCGCAGACCACCGTGGACACCACCGGCCTCTCCCGCCCCATCGGGCTGGCGTTGAACGCGGCCGGTGACCTCTACATCGCCGACAGCTTCAACGACCGGGTGGTGAAGGTCCCCGCCGACGGCAGCGGCCAGGTCACCGTCCCCACCAGCGGACTGCTCCACCCCAACGGGCTCGCCCTGGACGGCGCGGGGAACCTCTACGTGGCCGACTTCGTCAACGACCGGGTGGTGAAGGTCCCGGCCGACGGCGGCCCGCAGACGACGGTGCCCGTCACCGGGCTCTCCCAGCCGACCGGGCTCGCCTTCGACCGACGAGGGGATCTGTTCGTCTCCGACAGCGGCAACGACCGGGTGGTGCGGCTGCCGGCGGGCGGCGGGCCGCAGCGGGTCGTTCCGGCGACCGGGCTCAACTCCCCGTACGGCCTGGCCTTCGGCCCGACGGGCGCGCTGTACATCGCGGACTTCAACAACGACCGGGTGGTGGAGGTGCCGGTGCGTGGCGGCCCGCGGACGGTGCCCGTCGCGGGCCTGCACACCCCGGCGGGACTGGCCGTTCCGCCGGGGCGCGAGGGCTACTGACGCCCCCCTACGGAGCCGTGACCGTCAGGTCGCCCCGGCGCGGCGAGGCGAAGGCTTCCAGGTCAGCGCGGGTCAGGCCGGTCAGCCGGGCCACCTCTGCGGTGTCCAGCGCGCCGCAGTCGATGCCGCGCAGCAGGTAGCCGCTGAGTGCCTTGGCGGTGGCGGGCTCGTCCATGACGTCGCCGCCCGCCTTGGCCACGTAGGCGGCGAGCCGGGCGGCGGCCGGCTCCAGGCCCTCGCGGTAGAAGGCGTAGACGGCCGCGTAACGGGTCGGCAGGTGGCCGGGGTGCATGTCCCAGCCCTGGTAGTAGGCACGGGCCAGAGCGCGGCGGGTGAGCCCGTAGTGGAGCCGCCAGGCCTCGTGGACCTGGCCGGTCGGGCCGACGGGCAGGACGTTGGTGGAGCCGTCGGAGACGCGTACGCCGGTGCCCGCGGCGGCGACCTGCATGACGGCCTTGGCGTGGTCGGCGGCCGGGTGGTCGCTGGCCTGGTAGGCGGCACTGACGCCGACGCAGGCGCTGTAGTCGAAGGTGCCGTAGTGCAGCCCGGTCGCCCGGCCCTGCGCCGCGTCGATCATGCGGGCCACCGCGGCGGTCCCGTCGGCGGCGAGGATCGACTGGCTGGTCTCGATCTGGATCTCGAAGCCGATGCGTCCGGCGTCCAGGCCGTGCGCCTTCTCGAAGGCTTCGAGTAGCTGGACGAAGGCGGTGACCTGCTCGGGGTACGTGACCTTCGGCAGGGTCAGCACGAGCCCCTCGGGGAGCCCGCCGGCCGCCATCAGCCCGCTGAGGAAGACGTCCGTGGTGCGGATGCCCCGGTCACGGACGCCGGCCTCCATGCACTTCATCCGGATGCCCATGTAGGGGGCTGCCGTGCCGTTGGCGTACGCCTCGGAGACCAGGCGGGCGGCGCGGGCGGCGGCCTCGTCCTCGTCGGCGTCCGGGTGGGGTCCGTAGCCGTCCTCGAAGTCGATGCGCAGGTCCTCGACGGGCTCGCGCTCCAGCTTGGCGCGTACGCGGTCGTATACCGGCCCCGCCAGCGCCTCGGGGATGCCGAGGACGGCGGCGAACGAAGTGGCGTCGGGGGCGTGTTCGTCGAGGGCGGCCAGCGCCTGGTCACCCCAGGAGCGCAGGGTGCCGGGCTCGAAGACGTCACCGGGCACGTAGACGGTGTGCACGGGCTGGCGGGTACCGGGATCACCCGGGTAGCGGCGGGCGAGTTCCGCGTCGACCGCCGTGAGGGAGGCACTGATCTCCTCGCTGACCGCACCGGCGAGGCTCGTTGCCACCTTCTCCTGCTGACCCATGACCATACCCTCCACGCTCTCGTTGTTTCCGCTTCCCGGAATCAACAATCCGTATAGTGAAGTTATAAGGCCGCTCGACCTGCGTCAATGGTCGCCCGGAACGGCTGCGGGCCGCGCGGTGGGGTTCACCGTGCGGCCCGGGGCGGGGTGTTCGCCGGGGGGTCAGCCCTTGCGGGTGTTGATCTCCTCGGTGAGCTGGGGCACGACGGCGAAGAGGTCGCC
>NZ_JAAXYC010000013.1 GCF_018619185.1 Streptomyces sp. McG3
GGAGGGGGCCGGTGGTGTAGGCGGCGAGGCGGGTCTGGTTGTTGGTGTCGGTGTGGGCGATGACGACGGCGTCGGTGATGTCGGGGAGGTCGCGCAGGGCGTTCTCGATCTCGCCGAGCTCGATGCGCTGGCCTCGGATCTTGACCTGGTGGTCACGCCGGCCGAGGAACTCCAGTTCGCCGGTGGGGAGGTAGCGGGCGATGTCGCCGGTGGCGTAGAGGCGGGCGCCGGGTGTGGTGCTGAAGGGGTCGGGGATGAACGCTGCCGCTGTGCGGGCGGGGTCGTGGAGGTAGCCGCGGCCCACGCCGGTGCCGGCGACGAAGAGTTCACCGCGGACGCCGATGGGCAGGGGGCGGAGGTTCTCGTCGAGGACGTGGAGGCGGGTGTTGCGCACGGCGGTGCCGATGGGGATGTGGGCGTGACGTGTTTCGGTGCCGGCGGTGAGGGTGGCGTGGGTGACGTCGTCGGAGCACTCGGTGGGACCGTAGGCGTTGACGATGTCGATCCCGGGGTGGCGGGCGAACCAGCGGGTGCACAGGTCCGGTGGCAGCGTCTCGCCCGTGACGACCAGCTTGCGCAGGGCGGGGAGTCCGGGCGCGGACCGGGGAACGGTGTCCCAGGCGTCCAGGGCCGCCCGGAGCAGTGACGGGACGACTTCGAGGATCGTGACGGCGTCCCTGTCGGCGCGGGTGAACAGGTCCGTCGCGTGATGGGCCGTCTCGTCCCCGTAGATCGTGGTGCGACCGCCCGCCACCAGGGCCGCGGTCATCTGCCACACCGAGATGTCGAAGGTCAGCGCCGCGTTCTGCGCGATCACATCACCGCTCGTCAACGCCAGATCATCGACCTTCGCCAGAAGATGGTTGTTCATACCCGCGTGATGGACCATGGCGCCCTTCGGACGCCCCGTCGACCCCGAGGTGTAAAGGACATAAGCCAGATCATCATCTGAAGCACGCACCGGGACGAGCTCATCGGGACCATCAGCCGTCATCGGGCAGACAAGGATGGCGGGGTGTGTGCCGGTTTCCGAGGCGATGGCATCGGTCTGCTCGGACTGGCCGGCCGTGGTGATGAGGTGGCGGGCGCCGGACGCGGTGACCATGTCGGCCTTCCGCGCCAGCGGGGCGTTCGGGTCCAGCGGCAGATACGCACCACCCGCGCCCAGGATGCCGAGGAACGCCACCACCGCGTCCACACCCCGCTCTCCGTGGTAGGCGACCCGGTCGTCAGCCGTGACACCCGCAGCGAGCAGCTCACGGGTGAGACGACTGGCCCGCCCCGCCAACTCCGCGTAGGTCAGGGAACCGTGGTCATCGGTGAGAGCGATGGCGTCCGGCCGGGTGGAGGCATGTTCCCTGACCCGGGAGACGAGACTGTCGAGCTGGTCGGAGCGGTCCGTCCTGTTCCAACCGGCCAGGATCCCGCTCTCCTCTCGGGAGACCGGGGCGAGTTCACCGACCGGTCGCGCGGGGTCGGCAGCCGCCGCACGGCAGGCGCGCTGGATGTCGTCGAGGACCGCGCGAGCCGTCTGCTCCGTGAAGAGGTCCGTGCTGTACTCCAGTACGAGGGAGAGTTCACCGCCCGTGGTCTCCTCGGCAAGGAGCATCAGGTCGAACTTGGCCGTGCTGTCGCCGACCGGCAGATAGGTGAGATCGAGGTCGCCGGGGGCCGCTTCGGTGGTCGGCGCGTTCTGGAAGGCGAGCATCACCTGGAAGAGCGGATTGCGCGAGCGGTCGCGGTCCGGAGCGAGCTCCTGGACCAGCCGGTCGAACGGCACATCCTGATGAGACAAGCCCTCAAGAGCGGTCCGGCTCACCCGGTCGAGCAGTTCCTCGAACGTCTCGTCCGCAGCCACCCGCGTACGAAGCGGCAGAGTATTGACGAAGAACCCGATCAGATCCTCCGTCTCGACCCGCGACCGGTTCGCCACCGGCACCCCGATCACCACGTCATCCTGACCCGACCGCCGCGACAACACCGCCGCCAGCACGGACTGCAGAACACTGAAGAGGGTCGTTCCCCGCTCCTGGGCCGTCTCCGCCAGCCGGGAAACCGTCGCGGTGTCGAGTGCTTCGGTGAGCTGGGCACCCCGATGACTCGGCGTCGCGGGGCGCGGCCGGTCGGTCGGCAGGTCCAGGGCGGGCGGTGCACCCGCCAACTTCTCACGCCAGTAACCGAGCTGCTCCTCCATGACATCACCGGCCAGCCAGGTACGCTGCCACGCCGCGTAATCCGCGTACTGCACGGAGAGCGGCGGCAGTTCACGCCCCGCGTAGGCGGCCTGGACCTCCCTCAGGAGCACCCCGACCGACCACCCGTCGGAGACGATGTGATGCATCGACAACGCCAGAACATGCTCGCCCTCACGCACCCGCATCACCACCACCCGCATCAACGGACCGGCCACCAGATCAAACGGCAAGCCCGCAAGATCCCGGGCAGCCTCCAACGCCGCAGCATCAGGATCACCCGCACCCGACACATCACGCACCACGAAATCGATCGCCGGCTCATCACCCACGACCTGCACCGGACCCGACACACCCTCAACAAACCGGGTCCGCAACACCTCGTGCCGCCCCGCCACCACCATCAACGCACCACGCAACCGCACAACATCCAGCACACCCGACAACCGCACCGCCGCCGGAACGTTGTAGAACGAACCCTCCGGATCCAACTCATGCAGGAACCACATCCGCTGCTGAGCGAACGACAACGGCAACTCCCCACCACGCTCCACCCGAACCAACTCCGGCAACGCACCCACACACCCCGCCGACACCACCACCGCAGCCAAGGACTCAAGCACCGGAGTCTCGAACAACGTCCGCAGCGGAAGCTGCACACCGAAGTCGGAACGGATACGGGCAATCAGCTGCGTGGCGAGAAGGGAATGGCCCCCGAGAGTGAAGAAATCGTCGTCCAGGCCCACCCGCTCCAAACCCAGCACCTCCGCGAACAGCGCCGCCAACCGGCACTCCTCCCCCGTCACCGGCGCCCGATAACTCACCCGCACCACCGACAGGTCCGGTGTGGGGAGTGCGGTGCGGTCGACCTTGCCGTTGGGGGTCAGCGGTATCTCGGCGAGCACGATGACGGAGGCCGGGATCATCGCCTCCGGCAGGGTCCTGGCCAGCGCCGTGCGGACCTCCGCCGAGTCAACGGCGCCGGTCACATAGCCGACGAGCGCGGTGCTGCCCGTGGTGTCGGACCGGGCGATGACGACGGCGTCCGTGATGTCGGGGAGGTCGCGCAGGGCGTTCTCGATCTCGCCGAGCTCGATGCGCTGGCCTCGGATCTTGACCTGGTGGTCACGCCGGCCCAGGAACTCCAGATCGCCGGTGGGGAGGTAGCGCACGAGGTCGCCGGTGCGGTACAGCCTGGCGCCCCGGACCGAGCTGAACGGGTCGGGCACGAACACGGCGGCCGTCTTCGCCGCATCGCCCAGATAGCCCCAGGCCATCTGGGTGCCGCCGATGTAGAGCTCGCCCGGCACCCCCACCGGCACCGGCGCCATCCGCTCGTCCAGGACGTACAGCGAGGTACCCGCGATGGGCCGCCCCGCGGGGATGCCCGGGCGCGCGGGCACGGCCT
The DNA here is from genome assembly GCF_018619185.1 of Streptomyces sp. McG3. Taxonomy (GTDB): domain Bacteria; phylum Actinomycetota; class Actinomycetes; order Streptomycetales; family Streptomycetaceae; genus Streptomyces. The sequence continues at coordinate 3,601 of NZ_JAAXYC010000013.1, forward strand.
CGCCCGGGGCGAGCGGGTGGACACAGCACCCGACGACGGTCTCGGTCGGCCCGTACTCGTTGACGATCGACGCGTCGGGAGCGACCGCGCGGAACCGGTCGACGAGGACGGGGGACAGCGCCTCACCGCCGACGACGAAGCAGGCGTCGAGGCCCGCGAGGCCGCCCTCGGGGATGAGCCGGCAGAGGGCCTGGAGGTGGGAGGGGGTGAGCTTGATCAGGTTGGGCCGGACCGGGCCGGTCAGCACGGCGACCAGTCCGTCCAGCGGATCGGCCTCGTCCACGAGGTGGATCGTGCCGCCGGCGGTCAGCGGCACCCACAGGCTCGTCACCGTGAGGTCGAACGCCACGCTGGAGTGGACCGGGGCCACCGGGGCACGGCCCGCGCTGTACGCGTCGACGGCCCAGCGCAGGTAGTTGGCGAGGCCCTGGTGCGGCACGACGACGCCCTTGGGGCGGCCGGTCGAGCCGGAGGTGTACAGCACGTAGGCCGCGGCGCCCGCGCCGGCCACCTCCCGCACCGGGTGCTCGGGCAGGGCGGTGACGTCGACGACGGGGGTGGCGCCCGCCACGTCCCGTGCCCGTTCCCCGGAGCCGACGACGACGGCGGCCGAGGAGTCCCGCACCAGAGCGGCCAGGCGTTCGGCGGGCTGCCCGGTGTCCAGGGCGAGGAAGGCGGCGCCGCACTTCCAGGCGCCCAGCATCGCCGCGACGAGGTCGACCGAGCGCGGCAGCAGCACGCCCACCACCTGCCCGGGGCGTACGCCCGCCGCGAGCAGTGCGGCCGCGACGCGGCCTGCGCGGTGGTCGAGTTCGGCGTAGGTCAGCCGGGTGGTGCCCGCCACGACGGCCACGGTGCCGGCGGCGTCGGCCGCCTGGGTGTGGAACAGGTCGAGAGCCGTGATCCCGCCGTCCACGGCGGCGGCGCCGCGTGACCAGCCGGACAGCCGGACCTGGTCCTCGACCGACACCGCGGTCAGCGTGCACAGGGCCCGGTCCGGGTGGTTGACGGCGTTGCGGCTCAGTGCCAGCACCGCGTCGAGGAGCCGCTCGGCGGTCTGCCCGGTGAACAGTTCGGTGCTGTATTCGAGGGTCAGCCGGGCGCCGCCGGGGCTGTCCGCGACGAACAGGGTCAGGTCGAACTTGGCGGTGGGGTTGGGGATGTCGAAGCGGTCCGCGCGCAGCCCGGGGGCGAGGTCGAAGGCCTCCGGCATGTTCTCCTCGCTGACCATCGCCCGGAACAGTGGATGCCCCGTGCGGTCCTGCCCCTGGCCGAGTGCCCGCACGACGTCGCGGAACGGGACGTCGGCGTGGCCGAGCGCCGTGGCGAGCCGGCCGCGCACCTGGCCGAGGAGGGTGCGGAACCCCTGGCTCCGGTCGACCTCGGTACGGACGACGAGGGTGTTGGCGAAATAGCCGATCAGCTCCTCGGTGTGCGGGTGGTGGCGGCCCGCCGTGGGCACGCCGATCCGGATCTCGTGCTGGCCGCTGTACCGGGAGAGGGTGGCGGCGAACGCGGCCTGGAGTGCGGCGAACAGGCCCGTGTGCTGGGAGGCGGCCAGTTCCCGGAGCTGCTGGGTGACCCGCTCGGAGAGCACCGCGGTGATCCGTTCGCCCCGGTGGGTGGGGACCGCGGGCCTCGGGTGGTCGGTGGGCACGTCGAGGACGAGCTCCTCGGCGAGGTCGGCGCGCCAGTGGTCCAGCTGCTGTTCGCTCACGCCACCGGCCAGCCAGTCCCGGTGCCAGACCGCGAAGTCGGCGTACTGCAGCGCGGGGGCGGGCAGGGCGTCGGCGTTCCGCTCCGCGTACAGGGCGCGCAGTTCGGTCATGACGACGCCCATGGACCAGCCGTCGGTGACGATGTGGTGCATGGCGAGGAGCAGCACGTGGTCCTGTTCGGCGAGCCGGTAGAGCACCGGTCGCAGCAGCGGTCCCGCGGTGAGGTCGAAGGGGATGGCAGCGCGCGTGGCGCTGTCCTCGCGGCACTCCGCCTCGGCGGCCTCGGGCGTGAGGTGGTCCAGGGCGATGTGTTCCATGCGCCAGGCGGGCTCGGGGTGGAGGAACTGGGACACCTCCCCGTCCGACAGGCCGAAGGTGGTGCGCAGGATCTCGTGCCGCACACCGAGCAGCCGTACGGCGTCGTCGACAGCGGCGGCGTCGAGGGGGCCGGTGAGGCGCATGGCCACGGGCACGTTGTAGGCGCTCGACCCGGGTTCCAGCTCACCCTGCAGCCACAGGCCGAGCTGGCTCGGAGAGGCAGGCATGACGTAGACCTGATCTGTGGACATGGGGTTCCTCGCTGTTCCCTCTGGCGGTACTGCCGGTCGTTTCCGTGCTGCTGGTCGTCGCGGTGGTGCGGACGCGGGTCCTCGTGGTGCTGCTGGTCGTCGTGGTGGTGCGGGTCGTCCCGGGTGTTACGGGTGCGCGTGCGGACGCGGGTCGTCGTGGTGGTGCGGTCGTGCTCCTGCCGGGCCCGGACGGGGCGCGGGGGTTCGCCCCGTCCGGAGGGCGGCGTAGGCGTCAGGCGGGTTCCGCCGTCTCCGGGCCGGATTCCGACCGGGCCGCGAGGTCGTCCAGCGCGGCCACCCACCGGTCGGCGAGCTCGTCGGCGTCGTGCGGCGGCTCACGGTCGCCGGCGAAGGTCAGCACGAGTGCGTCCTCGGCGCCGCGCAGCACGTCGACCCTGATCGGGAACTCGGTCTGCGCCACGGAGAGACTCCGTCGCGCCAGCGGGTTCCCCGGCTGTACGGACTCGGAGACCGCGCCGAGCGAGGCGTCCACCGGGTAGTTGTCGAAGACGAGTACGGACTCCAGCGGGCGCCCGCCGGTCATCACGGCCAGCTCCACACCGCCGAACTCCTCCGCCTCCAGACGTTGCAGATGGAGCCTGCGCACGGCGGCCGTGACCGACTCGTCCGGGGCGAAGCGGAACCGGACGGGCAGGGTGCTGATGAACGGGCCCACCGCCGCCTCCGCCTCGGCCGTGGCCTGGCGGCCGTTGGAGGTCACGCCGAAGACGACGTCCTCGTGGCCCTCGCGGTCGGCGATGACCCGCGCCCAGGCGAGCTGCGCGAACGTGGCGTAGGTGGTGCCCGCGTTCCTGGCCGCCGCGTCGAGGCGCTCGGTGAGCCGCGGGTCGAGGGCCCGCTGCACCTGCGTCGGGCGCCCCTGGGTCCGCTGCGGTGCCCCGGCCCACGGTCCGGCGCTGCCCTCCATGACGCCGGCCCAGTGCGCGGCCGCCGCGTCCCGGTCCAGACTCCCCACCCAGGCGACGTGCTCCGCGAACGGGCGTGCCGGGGCGGCCTCGGGTTCGGCGCCGGTCGCGAACGCCTGGTAGGCCAGGAGCAGTTCCTGCCGCAGCCGCATGCAGGACCAGCCGTCGAGGAGGCTGTAGTGGTGGTGCTGGACGAGCAGTTGCAGATCGTCGGAGATCCGGTAGCGCAGCAGCCTGATCAGCGGCGGGCGGCCGAGGTCGAAGCCGGCCAGCCGTAGCTCGTCCAGCTCCGTGAGCAGCCGCCGTTCCTGCGTCGCCGGGTCGAGGCCGCGCAGGTCACGCTCCTCGAACCACGGCTCGACCCGGTCGGCGACGACCTGAACCGGGGTGTCGGTGTCCAGGCCTTCGTAGTACGTGCGGAGCACCGCGTGCCGGGCGAAGAGCCACTCCCACGCCTGGCGGAACGCCGTCTCGTCCAGCTCGCCGGGGAGCGGGAAGCCGGACTGGATGACGTACAGGCCGGGGAAGGGCCGCTGCCGGGCGGTGGTGAGCATGTGGTGCTGGATGGGTGCGAGGGGGTACCGGTCGAGCGGTACTTCCGCGCCGCCCGGGTTCCCGGGCGCCTGCCCGGCCTGCCGGGACTCCTCCGCCAGGGTCGTGGCGGAGGCGTCGACGGCCTCGGCGAGCTCCTCGACGGTCTGGTGCTGGAACACCATGCGCGGCGTGACGGCCAGGCCCGCGGCCCGGGCCCGGGTGACCATGCGGATGCAGGTCACCGAGTCTCCGCCGAGGGCGAAGAAGCCGTCCGTGGCGCTGATGGCCTCCAGCCCGAGCAGCTCCTGCCACACGCCCGCGAGCAGCAGTTCGGTGGGGGTCGCCGGGGGGCGTCCCGGCGAGCGCGTGGCCGCCGCGGCCGGGGTGCTCGGGGTGGGGAGCCGCCCGCGGTCGACCTTGCCGTTGGGCGACAGCGGCAGCTCCGCCAGCTCGACGAGGAACGCCGGCACCATGTAGCCGGGCAGTCGCGTGGCCAGGTCCTCGCGTACGGCGGCGGTGTCGACCGGGCCCGCGCCCTCCTCCCGTACGACGTAGCCGACCAGGCGGCGCTGTTCGCCGATCGTGACGGCCGCCGCGACGGCCTGGCCGACGCCGGACCGGTCGCGCAGGGCCGCCTCCACCTCGCCGAGCTCGATGCGGTGACCGGCGATCTTCACCTGGAAGTCGAGGCGCCCGAGGAGTTCGAGGCTGCCGTCCGGCCGGTAGCGGGCCAGGTCGCCGGTGCGGTACATCCGGTCGCCGGGCACCTCGCTGAACGGGTTGGGCACGAAACGGTCCGCGGTCTGCCCGGGGGCGTCCGCGTAACCCCAGGCCAGGCCGGTGCCGCCGAGGTACAGCTCGCCCGGTACGCCCTGGGGGACCAGGCGCAGGTCGCCATCGGTGACGTAGGCGGTCTGGTTGGCCATGGGAACGCCGTACGGGATGCTCTGCCACCCGGGATCGACCTGCTCGATCTCGAAGACGGTGGAGTCCATCGAGGCCTCGGTGGCACCGCCCAGGCTGATCACCCGGGCGTCGCGGGCCCGGGTGCGGAGCCGGCCGGGGAGGGTGACGGGGATCCAGTCACCACCGAGCAGGACCACGCGGAGCTCCGGGAGCGCCTCGACGCCGAGGTCGTCCATGCCGTCGAGCAGCAGTCCGAGCAGGGCCGGTACGGAGTGCCAGACGGTGACCCGGTGGTCCCGCATCAGGTCGAGCCAGTGGCTCGGGTCACGGTCCCGTTCCGGTGCGGGGAGGACCGCGCAGGCTCCGGCGATCAGGGTGCCCAGGAGGTCGTACGCCGTCATGTCGAAGCCGAGCGAGGACACCGAGAGGACGGCGTCACCGGTCGAGATGGTGAACCGCCGGTTGAAGTCGTGGAAGTTGTTCACCCGGCCGCGGTGGTCGAGCAGGACTCCTTTGGGCCGCCCCGTCGACCCCGAGGTGAAAATCATGTAGGACAGGTCGCCCGCGTCGGCCGGGCAGGGCACGGGGGCGTCGGACTCCGTGTCGAGTTCCCGGCGGACCTCGTCGGCGTCGAGCACGAGCACCGGGACGTCCACGGCGGGGAGCCGGCCGTGCACCGCCCCGGTGGTGACGACGGCCCGGATGCCGGCGTCCTGGAGCATCATCGTGAGCCGCTCGGCCGGCTGGTCGGGGTCGACCGGCAGGTAGGCCGCGCCCGTTCCGAGGACGCCGAGCACCGCGAGCGGCAGGTCGGCGGTCCGCTCGACGGCGACGGCGACGACGTCCCCCCGCCCCACCCCGCGCCTTCCCAGGACCCGGGTGAGCTGAGAGCTGCGCCGCGCCAGCTCCCCGTAGGTGACGGTGCCCGACGGGGTCCGCACGGCCGGGGCGTCCGGGCGGGCGGCGGCCTGCTCGGCGAAGAGGTCCGGCAGGGTGCGCTCGCGCGGGAAGTCGGCGGCGGTGGCGTTCCACTCCAGGGCGGCGCGCCCCTCCTCCTCGGCGGTGAGCACGCCGAGGTCGGCGACCGACGTGTGCGGCGCCTCGATGAGGGTGACCAGGGCCTGTTCCAGGTGGGCCAGCATGCGGTCGATGCGCTGGGCGGTGAAGATCCCGGCGTCGTACTCGCAGGACATCTCGATGCCCTGGGGCCCGTCCAGGAGGGAGAAGTCGAGGTCGAACTTGGCGGTGCCGTTGTGGGTGTCGAAGGTCTCGGCCTCGACGCCGGGCAGACCGAAGCCGTCGGCGACGCGCTGGTAGACGAACATCACCTGGAACAGCGGGTTGCGGTCCAGGCTCCGCTCGGTGCCGGTGCGGGCGACGATCTTCTCGAACGGCACGTCCTGGTATTCGTACGCGGCGGTGACGTCCTGCCGGATCCGGCGGACCGCTTCGGCGGCGGTGTGCGCGGCGTCGAGCCGCAGCCGCAGCGCGAGCGTGTTGGCGAAGCAGCCGATGAGGTGCTCGGTCTCCGCGGTGGGCCGGTTCATCGCCGGTGTGCCGACGAGCAGGTCGCTCTTGCCGCTGTAGCGGCGCAGCACCAGACCGAGCCCGGTGAGCAGCGTCATGAACGGTGTGACGCCGTGCTCCCGGGAGAAGGTGTGGACGCGTTCGGCGAACTCCGGCTCGATACGGCGGCGCCGGCGCCCCCCGGTGCGCTGTCCGTCGGCCGAACGGAGCCGGTCCGTGGGCAGGTCGAGGGAGGTGTCCGCGCCGTCCAGCCAGGTGCCCCAGAAGTCCAGGCCCTCGCTGAGCCGGTCGGCGCCGGTGCCGGACTGCTGCCAGCGGGCGTAGTCGGCGTACTGGACCGGCAGCTCGGGCAGGGCGAGCGGCTCGCCCTCCTGTACGGCGCGGGAGATGGCGGCGAACTCGCGGAACAGGATCTCCACGGACGCGCCGTCGGTGGCGATGTGGTGCACGATCACGGCGAGGACGTGGTCCTCGTCGCCGAGCCGGATCAGCACGGCCCGCACGGGCAGTTCGGCGGCGAGGTCGAAGTCGTACGCCGCGCGGCGGTCCACGATGGCGCGGGCCGCCTCCTCGCGCTCGTCGGCGGGCAGGCCGGTGACGTCCTCGACGGCCAGGGAGAACCCGGTGGCGTTCGGCGACGTCACGGCGACGGGTCCGTCGCTCCCGGCCTCCCCGTCCACGTAGCGGGTACGCAGGATCGCGTGCCGTTCGATGATGCGGCGCAGCGCCAGGTCGATGGTGCCGGCGTTGATCGCGCCCCGCAGCCGCAGCGCCATCGGCACGTTGTAGACGCCGGAGCTCTCCGGGTCCTGCTGCCAGAGGAACCAGAACTGCCGCTGCGCCGCGGACAGGGGTGCGGGACCGGTGTCGCCGCTCGGGGTGATCTGCGGCCGGCCGGCTGCCCGGCGCTCGCGCAGCATGCGGGCGAGCAGGGCCTGCTTGGCCGGGGACAGCCCGGCTATGCGGGTGTCGAGGTCGTTCATGCCGCGACGCTCCCGCGGCGTTCCCGCACGGAGCGGGGGGTGAGGTCGGTCCACACCTCGGCGATGTGGGAGAGGCATTCGTCGCGGGTGCCGGTGGCGCCGGTCTCGGTCCAGCCGGTCGGGAGCGGGCGCTCCAGGAACCAGACGGAGTACTGCTCCTCGGCGTTGACGACGACGCGGTACTGGAGGGTGTCGCTGCTCATGGGGTGCCTCACTTGGTGGTGGTGGATGCGAAGAAGTCGTTCACGACGCGACCGGCGCCGGCGGCCTGGGCGCGGGAGTGCACCCAGGAGCCGACGGCCAGGTCGAGGACGCCGAGGCCGAAGGGCGAGAAGACGACCGGCCTGGAGCGGTCGACCTCGACCCGCCCGAGCAGGACGTCGGCGAGTGTCCCGGTGATGAAGTCGCGCCCGTTCCCGGCCTGTTCGGTCAGGTGCAGCGAGGTGCGCTCGCGTACGGCGTGTTCGGTGTCGTCGGTGATGTTCTGTGCGGCGAGGATCATCTCCGGGGCGAGGTCGCGCAAAGAGAGGTGCAGCACGAGGGGGGCGTGGTCGAGGAGCCCGGGGTCGTGGATGTGCGGCTCGCCCGCGACGGTGGTGAGGATCACCAGGTCGCACTCGGTGAAGGCCTGGGCGACGTCGTCGGCGACGGTGAAGGCCTCGGCGCCCTCGGCGGTCAGCTCCTCGCCGAAGGAGCGGGCGGCGGCGGGGTCGAGGTCGTAGAGCGTGAAGCCGTCGATCTTCCAGTCCAGGTCGCGCAGGAACTTCCACACGTGCCGGGCGATCAGGCCGGTGCCGACGACGCCGACCCGGCGGGCGCTGCGGCCGCCGCCGAGGGTCTCGGCGGCGAGAACGGCGGAGGCCGCGGTGCGGGTCGCGGAGATGACGGAGGACTCCAGGCAGGCCGCCGGGTAGCCGGTGTCGGGGTCGTTGAGCAGCAGTACCGCGGAGGCGCGCGGGATGCCGTAGGTGCGCGGGTTGTCGGGGAAGCTGGAGATCCACTTCAGACCCGAGACACCGAACTCGCCGCCCAGGTGGGCCGGCAGCGAGATGATGCGGGACTTCGGGTTGTCGGGGAGGCGCAGGAAGCCGCTCTGCGGGTTGACGCTGTCGCCGTTGTCGTGCGTGAGGTAGGCGCGACGCACGAGATCCACACACCGCTCGCGGTGACCCTCGATCTGCGCGGCGACGGCTGCCTCGGGGATGAAGATGAGCGACGGCGGAGAGTCCGGGGTGCGGACGGACACGATGGTTCCTTTCGTACGGGCGGGACGAACGGTGGGGCGGGGTCAGAGCGCGGCCGTGGCCACGGCGTCGGGGGCGAGGGTGCGTTCCACCCAGTCGAGGTCGTAGACGGTGCGGGCGTAGGGGATGCCCCGGTCGGCGCAGAGGAAGACGGCGGTGGGCCGCTGGCCGGGGGGCACCGGGTGCTCGGCGAAGTACCGGCCGATCGCGGCGTAGACACTGCCGGTCGACCCGCCCGCGTACAGGCCGTGTTCGGCGTACAGGGTCCGGCAGCCGATCACGGTCTCGTACTCGCTGACGTGCATGACGTGGTCGATGACGGCCTGGTCGAGGAGGGGCGGCACCATGCTCGAACCGAGTCCGGGGATGTGCCGCTTGCCGGGGGCGCCGCCGAGGGCGACCGAGCCGTGGACGTCGACGGCGACGACGGTGGCCCCGGGGAACTGGTCCTTGACGCGTCGGGACAGTCCGGCGATGGTGCCGCCGGTGCCGACACCGACGAAGAGGTAGTCGATACGGGAGAACGCGCTGCTCAGCTCACCGCCGGTCAGCTGGTAGTGGGCGTCGGCCGCGTCGCCGTTGGCGTACTGGTTGGGCCAGTAGACGTCGCTGATCTCCTCGCACAGCTCGGCGACCCGCGCGAGCCGGGCCGGCAGCAGGGCGGCGCCGTCCGGGGCGATGACCTTCTCGACCCGCTCGCAGCACGAGCGCAGTACGGCTTCGGTCAGCGCGTTGCAGTTGACGTCGATGACGGGCACGAACCGGATGCCCAGGGACTGGCAGAAGACGGCGAGCGAGGTCGCGAAGTTCCCCGACGAGGACTCGACGACGGTCGTGTTCTCCGTGATGTCGCCGCGCTCGATGGCCTTCTTGAGGATCCAGTACGCGGAGCGGTCCTTGGTGCTGCCGTTGGGATTGACGGACTCCAGTTTCGCGAACAGGCTCAGGCTGTCGTCGGGCAGCCAGAGGAGCGGGGTGCGGCCCACGGAGGCGCCGATCATGTCGAGGCGTTTGCGCAGTGGGTTCACGGCCGGCTGCTCGGCTCGTAGCGGGGCAGCGGGAACTCGGCGGTCAGCTTGTCCACTTCGGCGCGCAGCTCGGCGGCGGTGAACTCGTCCAGGGTGAAGTCGCGGTCGCCGACGGGGCGCATGGTGGTGAGGACCGTGTGGATGATCCTGGCGCAGACGCGCATCTCGCGGGGGCCGAGGCCGCGTTGGGCGACGGCGTTCGTTCCGATGCGGACTCCGCTGGTGACGGCGGCGGGGCGGGTGTCGCCGGGGACCCGGTTCTTGTTCACGACGACGCCGATCGACTCCAGGGCCCGCTCGGCGGCCATGCCGCTGACGTTGTCGCGGGTCAGGTCGAGGAGCACGATGTGGTTGTCGCTGCCTCCGGTCACCACCTCGTGTCCGAGCGCCGTCAGTTCGGCGGCCAGGGCCGCGGAGTTGTCCAGGATGCGCTGGGCCGTCCTCCGGTAGTCATCGGTCGCGGCACGGTCGAAGGCCCGCGCCTTCGCCGCGATGGCGGGCAGGATGGGTGCGCCCTGGAAGTAGGGGAAGACGGCGCGGTCCAGCGTCCTGGCCAGGGTCCGGCCGGTGGCCGGCAGGACGGTGTCGGCGTCCCGGCCGGACATGATGACGCCGCCGCGCGGCCCGGCGAGCTGCTTGTGGGTGCAGCTGGTGGTGATGTGGGCGTGGTCGATGGGGCTGGGGTGCAGGCCCGCGGCCACCAGTCCGGCTATGTGGGAGATGTCGGCCATCAGCAGGGCGCCGACGCTGTCGGCGATGGCCCGGAAGCGCTCGAAGTCGACGGTGCGGGGGTAGGCCGTCGCACCGCAGATGATCAGCTTGGGCCGGTGTTCGGCGGCGAGGGCGGCGACCTCGTCGTAGTCGATGCGGCCCTGGTCGTCCAGGCCGTAGTTGACCGGGGTGAAGTACGTGCCGGAGTAGGCCACGCTGTAGCCGTGTGTGAGGTGCCCGCCGTGGTTGAGCCGCATCCCGAGCACGACGTCACCCGGGTTCAGGACCGCCGACAGCACGGCGTAGTTGGCCGTGGTCGCCGAGTGGGCCTGCACGTTGGCGTACCGGGCGCCGAACAGCTCGCGGGCCCGGTCGATCGCCAGCTGCTCGATCGGGTCGATGGCCTCGCAGCCCGCGTGGTAGCGGGCGCCGGGGTAGCCCTCGGCGGTGACGTTCATCGAGGAGGTCGCCAGGCAGGCGAGGACCGAGGGGTCGGTGACGCTGGAGGAGGCGACGAGCATCAGGGAGTTCTGCTGGCGGTGGTTCTCGCAGGCGATGGCGGTGACGAGTTCCTCGTCCTCCGAGGCCAGCAGCTGCGCGGCGTGCCGTGCGAAATCTTCGGTGGCGAGCATGGTCAATACAGCCCCTTGTGCAGTATCGGAAAGGTGGGATCGAAGAAGACCGGAGTGGACGGAGCCGGTGCGGGCCGGTGCGGAGGGCCGGGTACCGGGTGCGGACGCGCGGTGCCGGGAGGTCTCAGACCTTCTGCGGCACGGAGGCGGCCACGGAGGCGGGCCCGGAGACGGACCCGGCTGCGGGCGCGGTGGCGGTGGCGGGGAGCACGGGTACCGGTTCCATGAGGGACGGGTCGGCGTCACGGCGGAGGAACAGGCCCGGCAGGCACGTCGTGAACAGCGCCATGACCACCATCATGGAGTAGACCTCCTGGCTCAGCAGGCCCAGGCCGAGACCGACGTTGAGCACGATGAGCTCGGTGAGTCCGCGCATGTTCATGAGCAGTCCGAGCGTCCGGCTCTGCTGCCAGGACATGCCGAGGAGACGCGCGGGGACGGCCGCTCCGATGAGCTTTCCGGCGCAGGCGACCACCAGGATGAGCGCCAGTTCCAGCGAGTTCCCCACCGAGAGGGCGGTCAGGTCGATCGACATGCCGACGACGATGAAGAACAGCGGCAGCAGGAAGTTGCTGATCTGCTCGACGGGTTCGAGCGCGTACTTCTGCAGCTGCGGGTGGATCGGCCGCGGCATGACCATGCCGAAGACGAAGGCGCCGAAGATGGCGTGCACCCCGATCCAGGTGGTCGCGCAGGAGGCGAGGAACACGCCGGCACCCACCACGGCCACCAGGTACGGAGCCCCGGTGCCCAGGCTCATCCGGTCCACGAGGCGGGCCAGCAGCGGGCGCACGAGCAGGATCATCACCCCGAGGAACAGGGCCAGCCAGCCCGCCATGGCCGCGACCCCGAGCAGGGAGCCCGCCGTCACGATGACCACCACGAGGGCCAGCGTGCACCAGGCGATGGCGTCGCCGAACGCGGCGCAGGCCAGCGCCATCACGCCCACCTGCGTGTTCTGCATCCGGCGGTCCGTCAGGAAGCGTGCCAGGACGGGGAACGCCGTGATGGAGATGACGACACCGATGTAGAGGGTGAACGGGACCTGGCCCACCTGCTCGCCGTTGACGACGCTGTGCCCCCGGTAGAGCAGCAGCGCGAGCGGCAGCCCGAGCAGGAAGGGCAGGAGCATGGCCGACAGGGACACGCCCACGACCATCCGCCCCCGGCCGCGGAGCAGCCGGGAGTCGAACTCCCAGCCGATGAGGAAGACGAAGAGCACCACGCCCACCTGGGCGAGGACCGACAGGTAGGGCCGTACGTCGGCCGGGAACAGCACCTCGGTGAGGTTGCCCGGCAACAGGCCGAGGAGGGAGGGGCCGAGGACGAGCCCCGCGAACAGCTCACCGATGACACCGGGCTGCCGGAGGCGGGCCGCGAGGCGGCGCAGCACGACGCCGGTCAGCAGGATGATCGCGAAGCCCACCATCACCATCGCGGTGACTGACTCGCTGTCCTTGACGGGTCCGGCCATGGCCGCACCACCTTTCTGGTTCTGGGTTGTCGGAAGGTCCGGCCCCGATCACGCGGGCCGTCGGCCGCGCGGTCGGCGGCCGGCGTCGGCGGCCTCAGCGGGGCGAGGCGTACCGGGACCGGGGCAGAGCCACCGGCCCGGCCACGACCGCGGGCCGGGGAACGGCCGCTCCGGCGTCGAGGAGCTCCTGGACGCAGCGCGCCACGCCGCGGGCGGTCGGTTCGTCGAAGAAGGCGTTGAGGTCGATCTCCACGCCGTGCTGGGCCCGCAGCCGCGTCGTCAGCCGGATGGCGAGCAGGGAGTGGCCGCCGATCTCGAAGAAGTTGTCGTCCACCCGCACGTCGGGGGTCCCGAGCACATCGGCGAGGAGTGCCACCACCTCGCCCTCCAGCGGCGTCAGTTCCGTGTCGGCGTCCGGGGCCGCGGCACGGCCGGTGGGCGGTTGCGGCAGCGCGGCACGGTCGATCTTGCGGTTCGGGTTCTTCGGCAGCTCGGGCAGCGGGATCAGGACCGGCGGAATCATGTACCGGGGCAGCCAGTCGGCCAGGTACCCGGTCAGCTCTTGCGGCGACGGCGTGCCCGCGTAGTACGCGACGAGCCGCTTGTGCCCGGCGCTCTCGTCCACCACGGTCAGCGACTCCCGTACGCCCGGGTGGGAGAGGGCCGCGGAATCGATGTCGCCCAGCTCGATCCGGTATCCGCGGATCTTGACCTGGAAGTCGATGCGGCCGAGGAAGTCGAGCATGCCGTCCGGCAGCCGGCGCACCTTGTCGCCGGTCGCGTACATCCTCGCTCCCGGCTCGTCGCTGAACGGGTCGGGCAGGAAAGCCCCCGCGGTCAGCTCCGGCCGGCCGAGGTAGCCGCGGCCGAGCCCGTCGCCGCCGATGAAGAGCTGGCCGGGGACGCCCACGGGCACCGGGCGCAGCCACGCGTCGAGCACATGGACCTGGGTGTTGGAGATGGGCCGGCCGATCGGCACCCGCCAGGTGCCGTCCGGCACCTCACGGACGGCGAAGGTGGCGGCGATGCTGGTCGACTCGGTCGGGCCGAAGTCGTTGATGAGGAGTGGCCCGCCCAGCTCGACGACCTCCCGGGCCCGTTTGGGGTCCATCGTGTCGCCGCCGACGACGAGCTCCCTGGCGCCCGCGAACACCGTCGGGTCGTAGGCGGCGACCTCGGTGAACAGCGGTGTGGCGAAGACGACGGTGTCGACGGCGGCCGACCGCAGGGCCTCGCCGAGGACCGGCGGGTTCAGCACGGTGGCCTGGTCGAAGCCGTGCAGTTCGGCGCCGTTCAGCAGGGCGCCCCAGATCTCCAGGGTGGCCGCGTCCCACGCGGCGTTGGAGATCTGCGCCATCCTGTCGCCCGGCGCGATGTCGATGAAGTTGGTGTCGCGCACCAGGCGGATCACATTGCGGTGCGTGATGCAGATGCCCTTGGGGCGCCCCGACGATCCCGAGGTGTACATCACGTACAGCAGCGACCCGGGGCCGGCGCCGCCGTCCACAACGGTGTCGTGCGCGGGGTCGGCGGCGACGTCGGAGCCCAGGAACGAGTCGACGGGCACCACCGGCAGGCCGGCTCCCACCGGGGGCACCCGGTCGGCGGACGGGGTCAGCACCAGGGCCGGGCGCGCCTCGTCCAGGATCTGCCGCAGCCGGCGCCGGGGGTGGGAGGGGTCGAGCGGCAGGTAGGCGCCGCCCGCCTTCACGACGGCGAGCATCGCGACGACGACGGCGGGGTCGCGGTCCACGTACAGGCCGACCAGCGTCTCGGGGCCGACGCCGAGCTTCCTCAAGTGTGCGGCCAGTGCGTTGGAGCACCGGTCGAGTTCCTGGTAGGTACGCCGGAACTCGCCGTAGACCAGGGCGGGCGCGTCCGGGGCCGCCCGCACCTGATCGGCGAACAGGGCGCGGAGCGTGCTGTCCTTCGGGTAGGCGGTCGCGGTCTCGTTCCAGACGGCGGCCTCGCGCTGCTCGGCATCGGAGGCGTGCGGCAGCAGCCGCAGCGGCTCGGCGGGCGCCGCCGCGACCTGGGCGGCGAGCTGGGCGAAGTGAGCGGCGAACCGGTCGATCGTCGTACGGTCGAACAGGTCGGTGCTGTAGCTGATCAGGCCTTCGAGGCCGTCGCCCGCCTCGGAGAGCGTCATCCCGAGGTCGACCTGGGACGTCCTGCGGATCAGTTCGACCGACTCCACGTCCAGATCGCCGATCCGGGCGCGCAGGCCCCCCTTGCCGGTCTGGAGCGCGCCGAGCCCGTCCTGGCCGAGGAGGTGGGGGTTGGTGAGGCTGAACATGATCTGGTAGCCGGGTGAGCGGGAGGCGTCGCGGTGCAGCCGCATCCGCTGGACGAGTGCCGGGAAGGGCATCTCCTGGTGCGCGAGCGCCCCCACCACCGTGCGCCTGGTTTCCCGCACGCGCTCGGTGAACGTCGCGTCCTCGGTCACCCGGGAGCGGATGAGCAGCGGGTTCACGAAGTAGCCGATGACGTCGTGCAGATCGGCGTCGTGCCGCCCGGAGCCCGGCACGCCGACGAGGAAGTCCTTCTCGCCGGTGTAGCGGTGCACGAGGAGCTGGAAGACCGAGAGGAGGGCGACGAACAGGGTGGTGTCCCCGGCCTCCGCGTGGCGTCGCAGCTCCCGCGTGACCTCGGCGTCGAGGGCGAAGAGCACCGTGTCGCCGCGGTGGCTCCGCACCGGCGGCCGCGGCCGGTCGGCGGGCAGCTCGACGACCGGCTCGCAGCCGTCGAGCTCGGCCTTCCAGTACTCCCACAGCCGCTCGCCGCGCGGCGACCGGAGGAGCCGTCGCTGACGGTCGGCGAGCGAGAGGTAGGCCGCCCCGGCCGGCTCGGGCAGCGCCGGGCCCCGCCCGAGCTCCTGGGCGTAGAGGCGGCCGAGTTCGTCGGTGAGCAGCGCCATCGACCACATGTCGGCGGCGACGTGGTGAAGGGTGAGGGACAGGATGTCGCCGTCGGCGCGGCGCAGCAGGAGCGCGCGCATCACCCGGCCCTCGTCCAGGGCGAACGGGGTTCCCTCGCAGGCCCGTTCCAGCCGGGCTGCGAGGCCGGCGGCGTCGAGGGTGTGCGCGTCCTCCACCGTGAAGTCGGCGTCGAGCCGGGGCAGCACGCTCTGGTACGGCTCGCCGTCCGCCCAGCGCAGGGCGGTGCGCAGCACCGAGTGACGGTCCACGAGCCGCTGGAACGTACGGCGCAGGGCGTCGTGGTCCACCTCGACCAGCAGCCGTACGGCCAGGGAGATGTGCAGTGCGGACGTGCCGGGGTGCTGCTGCTCCAGGAACACCATGGCCTGCTGGTTCGTGGTCAGCGGCAGGCGGTCGCCGGGGGCGGCGGAGGCCTGCCGCGGGGCCGGTGCGGCCGGGGTGTCGAGGGTCAGTTCGTCGACGGAGGCGCCCGCGAGCAGCTGTTCCAGCGACAGTTCCACGCCGGCCGCCCGGGCGACGAGCGCCTGGAGCTCGACGGCGGCCAGCGAGTCGAGGCCCTGCCCGACCAGCGGTGCGGAAGGGTCCACGGTGACGCCGAGGCGGCGGGTGGCCAGGCCGGCGACGACGGCGCGCACGGCGTCGTCCGGTGCCCCCTGCTCCGGGAGGACGGCCGGCTGCGGTGACGTCGGGGCGTGAGGCGAGCCGTCGCCCGTGTCGGACCGGTGCACGGCCTTCATCGTGCCGTCGGCGAACGCCGCCCGGGCAGCGGAACGCTGGATCTTGCCGCTGGTGGTACGCGGAATCCGACCGGGCCGGACGAGCACCACGGTCCCGGGCGCCACGGCGTGCTCCCGCACCAGCGCGGAGCGGACGGCGCCGATGACCGCGCCGGCCGTCTCCGGCTCATGGCCGTGCGTCGTCTCCAGGACGAGGCAGATCTCCTCGCGGCCGTCCTGCTCGACGGCGAAGGCGGCGGCGCCCCGGCGCAGTGCGTCATGCGCGGCGAGTGCGGTGGTCTCCAGGTCCTGCGGGTAGTGGTTGCGTCCCCGGACCACGATCAGGTCCTTGCTGCGGCCGGTGACGTACAGACGGCCGTCGCGTACGAAGCCGTAGTCGCCGGTCCGCAGGTAGGTGCGGGCGTCGCCGGGCAGCCGGGCGCCGAACGTACCGTCCGCGGCGGCGCGCCCCCAGTACCCGTCCGCCACGTTCTCACCGGCGACCCAGACCTCGCCGACGGCGCCCGGGGCGCAGGCCTCGCCGCGCTCGGCGTCGGCGACGGTCAGCTCCAGGTCCACGGCGACGGGCCCGCAGTCGACCACGGGCAGTCCGTCCGGCGCGGGCTCGGGGAGACGGCCGGGGCCCAGGGTGTCAGCCCGGAAGGTCCGGGCGACGTGCTCACCGGCGACGCGCCGGCCGGACACCATCAGGGTCGCCTCGGCGAGGCCGTAGCAGGGGAAGAAGGCGTCACGGCGGAAGCCGAAGGGCGCCATGCGGGCGGCGAACCGGTCGAGGGTGCTCGCCCGCACCGGCTCCGCGCCGTTGAACGCCACCTGCCACCGTGACAGGTCGAGTCCGGCGAGCCGCTCCTCGGGAACGCGGTCCACGCACAGGTCGTACGCGAAGTTCGGACCACCGCTGATCGTGGCGCCCAGCTCGGATATCAGTTCGAGCCACAGAAGGGGGCGGGTGATGAAGGCCGTCGGGCTGAGCAGCGTGGCCTTCGCTCCCGCGTAGACGGGCTGCAGGATGCCGCCGATCAGGCCCATGTCGTGGTACGGCGGCAGCCAGCTCACCACCCCGGTGTCCGGACCCGCCGCGAACCGCTCCTTGATCTGCGCCGAGTTGGCCACCAGGTTGCGGTGGGTCACCCGGACCCCGCGCGGGGTTCCGGTGGATCCGGAGGTGTACTGGAGGAACGCCAGGCTGTCCCCGTCGATGTGCGGACGCCGCCAGTCCTCCGCGCCGGGCAGTTCGCCGTCCACGGACAGCAACTGGATTCCGGGGGCGTGGAGTTCCTCGGCGAGCTCGGCGGCGCGCGCCAGGTCACCGCCGGGTACGAGCGCGGCGGCGGGCCGCGAGTCGGCGAGGACGGCCAGGTGCCGGGCGGAGTACTTGCCGCCGCTCGGCGGGTACAGCGGGACGGCCACAGCGCCCGCGTACAGGCAGCCGAGGAACGCCACCACGTAGTCGAGGCCCGGCGGAAGCAGCACGAGGACCCGCTCGCCGGTGAGCCCCCGTGCGGCGAGCATGGCGCCGACGGCCCTGGACTGGGCGTCGAGTTCCGGGAAGGTCAGCGAGGGCCGCTCGTCCCGGTCGGGGCTCACGAAGGTGTAGGCGGTGCCACCGCTGAGCGCGGCGCGTTCGGTCACGACGTCCACGAAGGTCGGGGCGTCTTTGACCGAGAGGTCCGTGGGCGGGGCCGTCTTGTCCAGCAGGTCCATGGCAGGAAGGTTCCTCACGCAGTCGTACGGAGTCGGGGGCCCGGCGCGCGCCGCTCACGGCGGTGCGCGCCGGGTCTGGCCGGGCGGGCCCTCTCGGGCGGTCCGCTCGGGCCGTGCGCTCAGGCGGTGCGCTCAGGCGGTGCGCCAGCGGAGCCAGCGGCTGGCGCCGGCCAGGCCGACGGCGGTCATCGCGGTCAGCACGCCGATGTTGAGCAGGAAGGCCGAACCGAAGTCCCCGACGAGCGCGAGGCGCAGGGACTCCGCCGCATAGGTGGGCGGCAGCAGGTAGCCGAACACCTGGAGCGGCACCGGCAGCGACTCGATGGGGATGAGCACCGGCGCCACCAGGAGCAGCACGAAGATCATCAGATTGACGATGACGAGCAGCAGGTCCATGCTCCGCACGAGCGTCCCGATGGCCAGCCCGATGGCGGAGAGCGCCATACAGGCCAGCGGAAGGACCAGGAGGAGCGCGGGCGAGATGACGAAGTCGGTGTCGTACATCAGCTTCGCCGTGATCATCGGAGTGATCAGGCCCGGCAGGATCAGCAGGAGCCGGGAGAACACCATGGCGGCCAGGAACGAGATCCTGCTGATGGGCAGCGACGCGTAGTAGACCATCATGCCGTCCTGGCGCAGTGCGCCGATGCGCTGTGCCAGCGTGCCGATGCCTTCGTTGGCCACCGAGAAGATGGCCGCGCCGCTGACGATGAACAGCAGGCTCTCCTCGTCGGACAGGCCGTCACCGATCCGGGTCAGCCCGAAGACCATGGCGGCCGGCATCAGGAGGCCGAACATCAGCACCCATGACCAGGTGGTCCGGACCTCCAGCATCTGTTCCAGCCAGAGGAACTTGAGGTCGACGCCCATCCGCCGGGCCCGCGCGCCCAGGCCGGCCGGCGGCACGCCGTTGCCGGCCCCGGGGGCCTTCCCGGGTACGGGGGGTCGCACCGGAGCGGTGCGGGTCGCGGCGGTCGCCCCGGCTTCTCCGGGTGTGCCGGTTGAGCCGGGCGTCCCGGGCGTCCCGGGCGTCCCGGGCGTCCCGGTGATGGTCGGGGCCGTTGCCGTGCGGGGTCCGCTCGCCGTCAGGACGGCCGTCGCGGTGGAGCCGGCCAGTGCCTGCGGCGCCTCGGCCGAGGCAGGGGTCGCGGTGGCCGTGGCGGTCGTGGCGGCGGGCGAGGCGGTCGAGGCGGCGGGCTCCTCGGTGACCGGGACAGCCGCGGTCTCCGCGGTCGCCGCGGTTTGTGCGGTCGCCGCGGGAACTGGGTCCGAGCGTCCGTCGAGGGTGAGGTAGACGTCCTCCAGCGTCGGCCGGGTGAGCCGGAAGTCGGCCACCCGGTCCATGCCGAGCTCACCGTGGACCACCCGCATCAGCTCCGGCATCCGCGCCGAGTCCGTCTGGACCAGGTAGCTGCCGTCCCGCTTGCCCTCGGTGAGGGTGCCGACCGCGTCGAACAGCTCCCGCTCGCGGAGCGCGAGGCCGTCCTCGTCCTTGACGAACAGCTCCAGCCTGATGCGGTCCCCCAGCACCTCCTTGAGGTGGCCCGGGGTGCCCATCGCGGTGATCCGGCCGCCGTTCATGACGGCGACCTGGTCGACGGCCGACTCGGCCTCCAGCACGTTGTGCGTGACGAGCAGCACCGTCGTACCGTCCTCGGCGCTGCGCCGCGACACCATGTTCCACACCAACCGACGGTTGTGCGGGTCGAGTTCGTTGGTCGGCTCGTCGAGGATGAGCAGCTTGGGGCGGCCCATGAGGGCCATGCCGAAGTTGACGAGCCGCGTCATGCCGCCGCTGAGCTGGTCCACGTAGCGGTCCTGGACGTCCCCCAGCCCCAGCTCCTCGATCAGCTCGGTCGTCTGGCGGCGTGCGTCGGTCTCGGACTGGCCACGCAGCCGGCCGGTGTAGTGCAGCGCCCGCCGCACCTCCACCAGGCGCATCGACAGACCGGTCTGCGGCAGGAAGCCGGTCATGGCCTTGACCGCGTCCGGATGGGCGACGGCGTCGACGCCCTCGACCACGATCTCGCCGGAGGTGGGCCGCACCAGGCCGAGGAGCTGGGAGACCAGGGTGGTCTTGCCCGCACCGTTCGCGCCGAGCAGTCCGAAGACCTGGCCGCGGGGGATGCTGAAGGTCAGGTCGTCGTTGGCCTTGACGTCCGCGCCCGAACCTCCGGTCCGGAAGACCCGGGTGAGGTTGCGGACCTCGATCGCGCTGTCCCGTGATGTGTGGGTCATGTGTCCTCAGATCTTTTCCGTCGTACGGGCTATGACGGAGTCCTCCGGCAGAAAGCCGAACGCCACCGGGACGGTGTCCCGCGGTCGCGGCCCCACCAGCTCCGACACGTGTGGGGTCAGGCCGAGGGTGAAGTCCGCGGCGTCCACCGCGAGCCGGGTGCCGGCCGGGACCTCGCAGCTGATGTCGAAGCCGCGCGCTCCGTAGTGGTGGAAGACGACGTCCTTCGCTCCCCCCGTCTGTTCCTTGAGGGCCGCCCGGTCCAGGCGGGTGCCCGCGACCGTGCAGGCGGCCAGTGGTTCGCGCTCCAGGCGCACCTGGATCCGCCAGGCCGGCCGCTGCGACTCGGTCCGGAAGCGGACCGTGCGGGTGCCGTCGCCGGTGCTGTCGTCGACGACCGTGACCGTCGGCCGGGGGATGTCGAGACGGGGCGCCTTCGCCACCATCGCCGGCTCGTCGCCGCGCGGCGGGAAGTAGTCGCTCACGGGGGCCCGCCGCGGATCGTCGCCGAGCACCCGGCGCGTCCAGGCGTCGGGAGCCGGGTCTCCGCTGAACCACAGGGACTCGCCGGTCACGTCGTCACGCACGTACAGCAGCGAGTTGGGCCGCGGCCGCTCCGCGCTGAACCCTTCCCTGACGACGCCCGTGCCGAGCAGGGCCAGTGCGACACCGGCCGCGACCGCGGCGCTCCGGCCGTTCGCGGGGAGCCGGACCAGGAGGGGCAGGGCCGACACCGCGCCGGCCGTCACGAAGACCATGGCCACCGAGCCGAGCGGGATGCCGAGCGCCGTCAGCAGGCTGCCGGTGAGCGGTACGAACAGGACGGCGGCCACGGCGGGCCCGGCCGACCACAGCAGGGCGCCGGTCCACGACTCCCGTGCCCCGGGGAGCCCCTCGCCCTCCGCGCGTTCCCGGGTCCGGCAGGTCCACCACAGTGCGGGCAGCGTGGCGAGCAGCGGCCACTGCACGAGGTAACCGGCGCCGGGCAGTACGAGGGTGAGCACCGCGAGCAACAGGACGGCGAAGAGCAGCACACCGCCCGCCACCTCGGCCGGTCGGAACCGGCGCAGCAGCCGGGCAGCCGCGAGGAGCACCCCGCCCACGACAGCGCCGAACGCCGCCACGAACCAGCCCCGTCCGTACGGTTCGGTCAGGGGCAGTGCGGCCAGGTCGGGTGCGAGCAGCAGGGCGAGGGTCCACAGCCCGTGGACCACGCCGCCGGCCGCCACCGGCGCGCCGAGCGCCACCCCGGCCGCCGCCGCGAGCTGCCGGGGCCGCAGGGCCGAGCGGCGTACCGCCCCCACCAGCAGACCGCCGAGCAGCGCCAGCGTCACCCCGGCCAGGGGGAGTGCCCACGTCGCCGGGTAGTGCACGAGGACCCGGGCGAACAGGTCGAAGTAGATCCCGTTCGCGCCCCGGAAGTCGTCCGCGTCGGCGCCGTCCAGGGCTCGCACCATGCCGAGCATGGCGTCACCGTGGTGCTGCACGCTGTCGCGGTCGAGCTGTTCGACCGTGTCGGAGCGCGAGTGGTAGTCGTGGAACCCCTCGATGAAGGCGGAGTTCAGGCCCGCCACGCCCTCGTCGCGGAAGACCGTGAAGTCGCTGTCGTTGGGCAGATGCCTGTAGACCTCGTACGCCAGGGAGTTGGCCACCGGGCGCGGGTTGGCCTCGGCGAACGCGTCGATCAGCGGAAGGTTTCCCTCACCGGTCTCGAACATCATCAGCGGACCGCCGCTGCCGCGCGCCTCCCAGTTGAGCACCGCGCCGAACTCGTCGAGGCCGTGATCCCGTACGAAGAACTCGGCTCCCAGGGCGCCGAGTTCCTCGCCGTCGCTGAACAGGAGGACGACGTCGTTGCGTACGCCGCCGGAGGCCTTCAGGGCGCGCAACGTCTCCAGGAGGGCCGCGACAGCGGCTCCGTTGTCCGCCGCGCCCGGCCCGTTCGGCACGGAGTCGTAGTGCGCCACCAGCAGCAGCGCGTTCCCGTCACCCTTGGTGTCCGGCCCGCCCGTGCCGGGCAGCCTCGCGATGACGTTGTGCACGGTCGCCGAGGGAACGGGGCTGCCCATGTCGGGCTGCGCCACCTCACCCGACCGGACTTCGACCTCTGCCCCGAGCGCCCGCGCCGTCCGCACGAGGTAGTCGCGGACCCTGGTGTGCTCGGCGCTGCCGAGCGGGTGCGGCTTGCGGGCGATCTCGGTCAGGTGTCCGGCGGCGCGTGCGGCCGAGAACTCGGCTCGCGGCGCGTCCGTGCCCTTCGCGGGCGGCGGACGCAGCGCCAGTGTGGCCAGTGTGCCGAGCAGTGCGACGAGTGCCAGCACGACGAGCAGTACCGGGGTACGCCGGCCGGCGGCGGGTGCCGTACCGGGCACGGCCACGGGACCGGCCGGGTCCACCTTCACCGGGGCAGAGGTCGTGGTGGTCACGGTGTATCCGCGCCCTGCAGCTCGGGCTCCGGGGGAGCGACGAAGTCGACCTCGGCGGCGGACTGGAGACGGATCTCGTACGGGCGGCGCTTGATGTAGACGCCGTAGCCGTCGAGGATGCGGTGGTGGTGGTCGATGACCGCCTCGACGGGCAGGTGCGTGGCCGTCGTCGAGTGGCCGTCGGAGACGAGCGTCACGTCGTATCCCAGCGTGACCGCCTTGCGACAGGTGGAGTCGATGCACAGCTCCGTGACCAGGCCGGCGATCACCAGGTGCTGGACGCCCCGCGCCCGCAGCAGCTCGTCGAGGTCGGTCTCGTGGAAGGAGTCGCACTCCGCCTTGCGCACCCGGAGGTCACCCTCCTGCGCGCCGAGCCGGGCGTCGATCTGCCACTCCTCGGAGGTGGTGTCGCCGAGGTCGTCGTCCTGTACGTGGACGACGGGGATCCCCAGAGCACGTGCCTTCTCGGCGAGCGGACGCAGCCGGTCGAGCAGGGCGCCCGCGTCGGGCACCGCTTCGTCTCCGTTGAGCAGGCCGGCTTGGAGGTCCACCAGGACAAGGGCTGTGGTCATAGAGATACTCACTTTCGGTTGAGGGGGGTTTGTGGGCCGGTGCCGGCCGCGGCACCGCGGTGTCGCCACCGCGGGTGCGCGGCGACGCGCACCGGCCCGTGACGTGCGTTGCCGCCGCCGGCCGGAATGGCCGGCGGGAACAGCATCGGGTCCCGGCCGAATCACCGGAGTTTCCGGGGATACCGGGGTAACCGGGGTTACCGGAATTGCCGCTCGAATACCGCGAGATCAGCTGAACATCGCCTGCATGGTCTCGTGGGACGCGGGCTTCTGCTGGTCCTTCTCGCTGCCCCAGCAGGTGTTGAGGATGATGCGCGTCCGGTCGGCGTTCAGCGGAATCGTGCGGTGCAGGGTCGTGTCCGACCGCAGGAAATACATTTCGCCCGTGGCGTGCGGGTAGGTGCTGATCTGGTGCTTGGCGAGGTACTCGTGGACCCGCGGGTCCTCCTTGTTCCAGTCCGTGTGCGGCACGGCCTGGAGCTGACCGCCGAACTCCGCCTCCGGGGCCTCGATGATCCAGATGACGGTGAAGCTGAAGTCGCCCCAGTGCCAGCCGTGCGTGTCACCCTGCTTGTGCTGGCGGATGAGGACGTACTTCTCCTCGTCCCACGGGCACGGCAGGACCGGCTGGGCGGCGATGCGGGACAGCGCGCCCATCATCGCCTCGGAGCTGTAGACGGTCCGGATGAGCTCGCTGTCCTGCTCGATGGCCTTCTGGCTCACCGTGCTCATGAAGCGCGGGGAGTTGCTGGTCTCCTTGAGGTGGATGTCGATGCGCTGCTGGTGCAGGTCGAGGAGTCGGTGGCACTCCTTGGTGACCGTCTTGAAGAGGTCGTCGGAGACGAAATTCGACAGTTTCACGTAGCCGTTGCGCCGGAAGCTCTGCGAGAGCTCGACCAGCGTGGCGTCGTCGAGAGCTTCCGCGAAGTGGTTCGCCAGATCTTTCTCGATACCGGCCGGGTTGATTTCCTCGAATGACATGTGGGTTCTCCCTACGTCAGCACTGGAGCCCGCTATCGGAGTTCGTCGGGCGAGTTGTGAGGGAACATAATCAGCGCCCAAGAGGCCCCACAAGGAGATGGGCGCCAACTCCGTTGCCCTTGCCGGTGGTGCGGAAAACCTGCCCCGCCCCTGCCGGAACCGCCGGAAAACTGCCGCCCGACCGCCTTGTGTCGGTCATCGGGCCGATTCAGGCTCCTGTGGTTCGCGCACGACGCCCACCAACCGCCACCCGGAGAGGCGACACGATGACTGAACCCGTGGAACCGCAGCACGGAGTCTCAGCGAGACATCAGATCGAAGCCCTCTTGGCGGACTTGGCCCGGACCGGCCCCACACCGCCCGATCCGCTGGCCCGCGCTCAGCTCAGCGGCCTGCTCACGACCCTCTGCCTCTTGCAGGCGGCGGACCTCCCCGCGGACGCCGGACACCGCCTCAGCCTGCTCCGCAAGGCGCGCACGCACGCCCGCACGACCACCGTGCTCACCGCGTACCTGCTCAACGACTCGACCTTTCGCCGCTGAGGGCGTGCAGGCGTGCAGCTGTGGAGCCGTGCGGACGCTCCCGCCCGGCACGGTCGGCACACCTCCGGTCGGCGCATCCTCGGTCGAGGAGCGGCCCCGGGCCCTACGCCGCCCCCTGGCCGAGCATCGCCGGGAGCAGCCGCCGCAGCAGTGTGACGAACAGCGCGTCCCGGTCGGCAGGCGGTGCGCCGGCCGAGGTGAGGGCGGCGAGCAGGTGCGGGTGGCGGCCCTCGGCGGCGACGGCTGCCAGGTGGGCCGCCTGGGCGGACGGGTCGCCGCCGCCCGCCGCGCCGGTCGCCCGGCGGGCGAAGAGTACGGCCAGGCCGCCGAGGAGACCGATGGCCTCCAGCTTCTGCCCGGCGGTGCCCGGCGCGGGGGCCAGAATCCCGAGCGCGTGGTCGAGGTAGTCGATCGCGTGCGGGCCCAGCACCTCGCCGCGCCGGTCGTTCAGATCGGCCAGCCACGGGTGCCGGACGTGCGCGTCCCTGGACTGGAGGGCCAGGCCGACGAGAGCGTCCAGCCAGTCGCCTCCGGTGGCCCCGGAGAGGTCCAGTTCGCCCGCGACCGCGTCCGCCATGAGGTCCAGCAGCTCGTCCCGGCTCCCCACGTAGCGGTAGAGCGAGGCGGGCCCCGTGCCCAGCCGCTGCGCGAGCGCGCGCATCGACACGGCCGCCAGGCCCTCCGCGTCGGCGAGGGCGAGGGCCGCCGCCGTGATCTGGGTGCGGCTCCGTTCGGGTGCGGGGCCGCGCGCACCCCGCTCGGGGCGTGACCAGACGGTCGTCGGCCGGGTCTCGCGATCGGCCACGGTCCGCCACCTTCCCTTGAGGCCCCCGAACGGGGTCCGGAACTGGCTGTAGTCTAATACCGCGAACACCGTTCGCAGTATTGTTGTCCATCGGAGGAGCCCGCCATGACCTGGACCGAACGCCGCTTCGCCCGCAACGGTGCGGTCGAGCTCGCCCACGACCGGCTCCAGGAGGGCGCGGACGGCGAACCGCTGCTCCTGGTGATGGGGCTGGCGGTCTCCCGGCACTGGTGGCCCGGGGAGCTGTGCGCCGCCTTCGCCGGCGCCGGATTCGCCGTCGCCCGCTACGACCAGCGGGACGCGGGCGAGTCCACCCGGCTGCCGAAGCGCACCGCCCGGGGCAACCCCTTCGCCGCCCTGGCCGCCGGCCGAGGCGCGGCCTACACCGCCGAGGACATGGCCGACGACGCCGTCGCCGTCATGGACGCGCTCGGCTGGGAGTCGGCGCACCTCTTCGGGCACTCGCTGGGCGGCGTCGTCGCCCAGCGCGTCGCACTGCGCCACCCCGGCCGGGTGCGCACGCTGACCTCGTCCGCCGCGCTCCCCAGCGATGTCGGCGGGCTGGGTGCCTTCCGTCATCTGCGGCTCGGCACGCTCGCGAAGTTCGCCCGCGTCAAGCCCGCCCGGGACCGGGAGGAGCGGATCGCGGCCGGGCTCGCGGTAGCCCGGCTCGTCGCGTCGCCCGGCTACCCGTTCGACGAGGCGGAGGCCCTGGAGCGGATCACCGCCGACGTGGACACCGGCATCGCCGACCCGGACGCCCAATCCCGCCAGATCGGGGCGCGCTGGCACGGCCCGTCCCTGGCCGAACTGCGCGTCCCCGCGCTGGTGCTGCACGGCACGGACGACCCGCTGCTCAAGCCCTCGGCGGGCCGGGCCACCGCCGCGGCGATCCGCGATGCCCGGCTCGTCCTCCAGCCCGGTGTCGGCCACGACATCCCGCGCGAGCGGCACACCGCCGTCGCCGCCGAGGTACGGGCACTCGCGGACCGGGCCGCCCGGGTCGACGACCGCCCGTAACGGACCTCCCCGGGTCCGACGGCTCCGCGTACCGGCCCTCCCCCGGCTCAGGCGACCGCACGCGACAACCCCGGGGGCGGGCGACCACGTAACGCCCCTCGGTGCAGGTGACCGCGCAACACCTTCGCAAGGCAGGCGCCCCGGAACGCCCTCTCGGGTCAGGCGGCCAGCAGCACGCCACCCATCGGGCCCGACGGGCTCACGGGCCGGCGGCCGCCGGCCGCACCCGACCCGAGCGAACCCGACCCGGCCGCACCCGACCCGAGCGAACGCGACCGGGACCGCGCGGCCGTGAGGCTGACCAGCCGCTCCCCCGCCAGCGCCAGGACGTCGGCGAGGCACAGGCCGAGCGCCTGGGCCGCGGCGGCCAGCACCTCCGAGGAGGCCTCCTTGAGACCCCGCTCCACCTCGGAGAGATACGGCATGGAGATCCGGGCCGCCTCGGCGACGTCCTTCAACGTCCGTCCCTGGGCCTGGCGTTCGCGACGCAGCACCTCCCCGACGAGGTCACGCCAGAGCGGTTCCCGGGGGAGAGCCGGGACCGCCGCCGGGAGCGGGCGCAGAGGGATCACGTCGGCCTGGTTCGTCACTCGGATACTCACCCTCCCCAGCCTAGGAGCGCGGCGCCGCCCCGGCACGGGCCGGGCGTTGCGCTCCGGGCGGATCTGCTGGTGGCGAAGTCGCGTGACAGACGGCCGGTACCGGGGGACGGCCGGTCCCGAGGCAGACGGCCCGTCTTGAGCGGGGACGGCCGCCGCCGGTCCACCTGAACGCGCGCTCACCCGGCGACGGCGGCGGTTCGACGCCGGTAGTAGGCGATCGCGAGGACGATGGTGATGGGCCCCCACGCGGCGATGGGGGTGACGCACACCGTCGCCAGCGCGTTCCAGGCGCCGTTGGAGTACCCGACGGAGTCGATGACGCCGTACGGGGTGAGGTCACGGCCGTCGCCCAGCGGGACGGCGGTGAACAGGAAGGTGAGGATCAGGCCGCCGAGGACGGCGGGGACAACGGCCGCCATCGGCCGGACGCGTCTGCCGCCGATGACCGGTATCCCGGCGGGCGCCACCTCGCCCCAGCCCCGGACCAGCCCGATGGTCAGGATCGCGATCACTTCCGTCAGCACGCTGAGTCCGAGAACGTACGGGATGCTCAGCCAGTAGGCAGGCAGGCTGCCCTCCTGAGCCTCCTGCCCCATCGTGAAGTGCAGAGCGAAGGGCAGCCGCCACAGGCACGACGGCAGCAGAAGCACCGGAAGCGCGTAGGCGAGGCGCGTCGCCCAGCGCGGAACGGGCCGCTCGGTGTCACCGACGGACGGGGGCCGGTGCGGGATCTTCAGCGTCATGAATCCACCCTCGCCGAGCAGGCACGACGAGGAATCCCCCACGCGAGCCAACCCGCTCCCCCGCCCGGGGGAGACCGCACCTGGCAGCCTCACCCGCGCGGGGTAGCGGTTCCGGCGGCGACCGCATCGGCACCGGCGCCTCGCCGCGTACGGTCAGATCAGGCCCTGCGCCAGCATCGCGTCCGCGACCAGCTCGAAGCCGGCGATGTTCGCGCCCACCACGTAGTTGCCGGGGCTGCCGTACCGCTCGGCGGTGGTGTAGCAGGAGTCGTGGATGTGCCGCATGATCTCGGCGAGCCGCTCCTCGGTGTGGGAGAAGGTCCACGAGTCCCGGGACGCGTTCTGCTGCATCTCCAGCGCGCTCGTCGCGACCCCGCCCGCGTTGGCCGCCTTGCCGGGGGCGAAGGCGACGCCCGCCTCCTGGAACACCCGGACCGCCTCCGGGGTGGTGGGCATGTTGGCGCCCTCCGCGACCGCCTTGACCCCGTTGCGCACGAGGTCCAGCGCGTCGGTCTCGTGGAGTTCGTTCTGCGTGGCACAGGGCAGGGCCACGTCCACGGGGACCGACCACACCCCCGTACCGGGGACGAACCGGGCGTGCGCGCCGCGCCGTTCGGCGTACTCGGAGACCCGGCCCCGGCCGGCCTCCTTGATCTCCTTGAGGAGGGCGAGGTCGATGCCCTTCTCGTCGACGACGTAGCCGCTGGAGTCCGAGCAGGTCACCACGGTCGCGCCGAGCTGCTGGGCCTTCTCGACCGCGTAGATGGCCACGTTGCCGGAGCCGGAGACCGCGACCGTCTGGCCCTCCAGCGACTCGCCACGGCTGCGCAGCATCTCGGCGGTGAACAGGACCGTGCCGTAGCCGGTGGCCTCCGTACGGGCCTGCGCGCCGCCCCAGCCGAGGCCCTTGCCGGTGAGGACACCGGACTCGTAACGGTTGGTGATCCGCTTGTACTGGCCGAAGAGGTAGCCGATCTCGCGGCCGCCCACGCCGATGTCACCGGCCGGGACATCGGTGTACTCCCCCAGGTGACGGTGGAGTTCGGTCATGAACGACTGACAGAACCGCATGATCTCGGCGTCGGACCGCCCCTTGGGGTCGAAGTCCGCGCCGCCCTTGCCGCCGCCGATGGGCATGCCGGTGAGGGCGTTCTTGAAGATCTGCTCGAAGCCGAGGAACTTCACGATGCCGAGGTTGACCGAGGGGTGGAACCGCAGCCCGCCCTTGTAGGGGCCGAGCGAGCTGGAGAACTCCACCCGGAAGCCGCGGTTGACGTGGATGTCGCCGGAGTCGTCCGACCACGGCACCCGGAAGATCAGCTGGCGCTCGGGCTCGCATATGCGCTCGATGATGCGCGCGTCGATGAACTCGGGGCGCTGGGTCAGCACCGGCCCGAGCGTCTCCAGGACCTCGCGGACCGCCTGGTGGAACTCCTGCTCACCCTGGTTGCGGCGCAGGATCTCGGCGTAGAGCGGCTCGATGACGCGGGCCGCGGCATCGTGCGTGCGGGTGGAGTCGGGCGAGTCGGGGATGACCGGCATCTGATTCTGACCTTCCGTGGTCGGCTCGTGCGCGTCGACGCCCCCGCCCCGGGGAGCGCCACCGGTCCGCCTCCCCCGCCGGAGCCCCATGGACTCCCTCCCGGGAGCACCACGCGGCCGACGCCCGGCAGGGCATGCGCAGGACCGTCGTACGGGCCGATTCTCCCGTGCGGTCCGATGATCTTCGAGGGCCATCCACATATTGGCCATGATCAGCCGTTTTGATCAGCGCCCGGACCAC
Organism: Streptomyces sp. McG3; assembly: GCF_018619185.1. GTDB lineage: Bacteria > Actinomycetota > Actinomycetes > Streptomycetales > Streptomycetaceae > Streptomyces. The sequence continues at coordinate 32,943 of NZ_JAAXYC010000013.1, forward strand.
CGCGCAGGGCCCTGAGCAGCCCCTGATCCGGCGTTCCGGGTGGCCCGCGCGGCTCGGGCCCACTGCCCCGCCACGCCTCCCCGAGTGGCCAAGGTCACATTCCGGATCGGCTCTCGCGGGAGCCTCGCAGCATCCAGAGCCCGGCCCCGGAGGCGAGCACCACCACGCCCGAGACGACGCTCAGGGCTATTTCGAGGCCGTTCCTGTCGACCGCGAAACTGAGGAAGACGTTGGCGACGAGCGCGGCGGACAGGACGAGCCAGAGCAGGGACTTCATGACGGCGATGCCTCCGTGGTCGGTCGGTGATGCGTCCAGCCTGTCGGCCGGGGCGCGCCGTGAGGAGGGAGCGGGCCCCCGTATCGGGGGTGCAGCAGGCTGCACCGCGGGGCGGGGTGCAGCAGGCTGCACCCCGCCCCGCGAGCGAGCGGCGCGGGTCGGCGGCGGCGAGCGGGGCCGGGGACCGGGCCGCGGGGAAGCGCGCGTGCGGCCGGCGGAGGCAACGGTAATGGTCCGGTGAAAACAAGGTCAGGGCACCGGAGTTACCCGCCAGGAACAGGGACACCCCGCCTGACGATCAGTCATGATGCCCCCATGACGAAGCCACGGGGGCGTCGGAGAGGACAGCCTCCTGACGCATTACGGGCGCTGTACGGCGTGCACCGGGCCGGGAGCGGCACCGCTCGGCCCCGGCCGGCCCCGCCCGCGACGCCGGGCCGGACGCCGTACGGCGACGCGCTCCCCCGGGCGGCGTATCCGGCGTACGCCCGCTCGACGTATCCCGCACCGGCGCCCCGGGGGCAGCCGCGCGTCCCCAAGGGCACAAGCGACATGCGGCGCTATTTGGCGGTCGGGATCGACAGCTATCTGTGCCTGCTGTCCGTCGGACTCCTGGTGCGGTCCTGCCTGAACTCCGGCGGGGCGGGGCACGCGGTCGCGCTGCTCGTCGTCCAGTTGGTGACGCTGTCGTTCGCCAACCAGGTGCTGCTGACGCTGGCAGTCCGGGCGAGCGCCGGAAAGCTGATCATGGGGGTCCGGGTGATCCGGCTGCCCGACGCGGGAAGGCCGGGGTTCCGCCTGCTGGTGCGGCGCTGGCTGTACGGGCTCCTCTGGCTGCCGCGCCGGCCCTGGCACCGGCTCCACGGCCCGGCGGCGGCGGGCCCCGACAGGGCCCCGGGCCGCCCCTCCGGGGCGCCCGAGGACCTCGCGGGGGTGCGCCAGGTCCGGCGCAGCGATCTGCGGGCGTACCGGGCGGCGCTGCGGGGGCCTACGGGCTGAGCCCGCTCCGTCGAACCTTCGGGTGAGAAGGCTCCCCCTCAGCGCCAGTCGCCGGCGATCCAGGCAACGAGGCGGGGGTGGGCGGTGTACGGGTCGCACGCGGCGACCACCCTGGTGGAGACGAAGTCCCGGGTGACGACCTGTCCGACATCGCGCGCCACCCGGCTGAAGCCACCGCTGACGTCCCCGGGTTCCCCGATCGTCAACCGGCCGGAGGAAACGGCTGTCGTCTCCTCCTCGCAGCCGACGTGAGGAAGGGGCTGGCCGAGGTACCAACCGCAGACGAAGACGGCGTACAGGGCGGCGGTGGCGCCCAGGCGGCGCGGCGTTATCCAGGTGATCCAGTGAGGCACCTGCCGGAGTGTTCCACGAACCGGGTTCCGGGGACGCGGCGTGCCGTCAGGTGATGGCCACAAGGACCGTTGCCACCTGAGCCGTCGCATCGGACCGCGGCGGTACGCGGCCGGTGCCCGGCCGGCGATACCACCGCCTTCCTACCGGATCCGCCCTACAGGCGGATCCGGATCGGCAAGCTGTCAGAAGGGCACAGCGGGGCAGCTCGTGCCCCGTGGCGGGACTGCCAGGTCCGTGAGGTAGCTGTCCACCGCGTCTTCCATACACGGGCCGCTGGTGACGCTGCCGTGGCCGTGGCCCTCGTAGGTGAGGAGCACGCCGCCGCGGCCGAGTTGCCGGGCCACCGAGACCGCCCACGGGTAGCCGGTGGCGGGGTCGTGCAGCGCGTTGGACAGCAGGATCGGCGGTGCACCGTGTACGTGCAGGCGGTGTTGCGGGTTGGCGGTCGGCGCGCCCAGACACGCCGCGACCATGTGCATCGGAAGCAGGTAGGGCAGGTCGGGCGCGGTCCTGTTCATCAGGGAGACGAGCGAGGCGTACTCCTGGTAGTCACGCACCGGCAGGCGCCAGTCGGAGCAGAAGACCGGGGTGGCGAGCGGCAGCGGCGCCATCGAGGTGGGCGACGGGGGCAGCGGCTCGCTCGCGTGCATGCGCGCGATCTCTTTGGCGAAGCCCGCGTGGTCGGCCGAGTAGAACCTCCGGAAGGCGATCCTGTTGACCAGGTCCGAAGAGGACAACGCGGTGCCCGGCTCGGCGGGGTTCTCCAACTCGCCGCGCCCGGCCCGGTCCAACAGGCCCTGCCAGACGGCGCGGACGTCGCGGCCGCCCAGCGCGCAGCCGGCGGCGCCGTCGCACCACTTCACGAACTCCCGGAAGGAATCCTCCGCCGCGGCCGCCCCGGACCGCAGGAAGTCTCGGGTGGTCGGGACGCTGTGGTCCATGACGCTCTCCAGCACCATCGCGCGCACACGGCGCGGGTAGGTCTCGGCGTACTGTGCCCCGAGCAGCGTGCCGTACGAACTGCCGTGGAAGGTCAGCTTCCGCTCGCCGAGGGCGGCCCGGAGAGCGTCCAGATCCCGGACCGTCTGGGCGGTGTCGAGGTGGTCGAACACCGGGCCGGTACGGGCCCGGCAATCGGCGCGGAGCCGCTTGTTGTACGCCATCGTGGCGTCGAAGTCCGCCTGGCTCCTCAGCTCCGGTGACGGCCGCTCGGCCAGCAGGTCGCCGGAGCAGGCCACCGGGTTGCTGCCGCCCACCCCACGCGGGTCGAAGCTGACGATGTCGAATCCGCGGCGGACCTCGGGGCTGAACCGGCCGATGTTTCCGACCACCATCTGCACACCCGAGTCGCCCGGCCCGCCGGGGCCGAACACCATCGAGCCAACGCGTGCCCCGGGCTCGGTGGCCTGGCGGCGGGCCACGGCCAGGTCCAGTTCCGGCCCGTCGGGACGGGCCCAGTCGACCGGCACCGAAAGGGTGGCGCACTCGGCTCCCGGCTTCGTCTCGGAGCCACAAGGTGCCCATCGCAGCGGTTCGGTGGCGGACGGCGCCGCCTGAACCACGGGAGCGGCGGCCAGGCCGGTGGTGACGGCCATGACGGCTCCCGCGGCCATGGCCGTGCCCCGCGCGGTGATGCGCCGCAGTGTGGATCTCCCCCTGAACAGCATGGATCCTCCTCGTGAAGAGAGCGGTTGTTCCAGGCGTGCGGACCCGGCCGGGGCACCCCCGTCACGTTAGATGCGCTGTCGCCGCCGTGGTGCCTCTGTCAGGGGTTTCTCCGGGGCGGACAGGGGGCCGCTCAGGGGCGGTGCACGGAAGCCGCCCCCGAACCGTTGACGCCGGTGGGGCCATGGGCGAGCGGGGTAGGGCGCGACGCGTGACCGGGGCCGCGCGGGTAGCCGGTCACTCGCCCGTCGATCTAACCTCGGCGTCCGACGAGGCGGACGAGCGCCTCGGTGGGCCGGCAGAGCCATTCGAGAAGCGGGTGGGTGACGACGAAGTAGTGGACGCTGACATGCCCCCGCTCCTTGTCGAGGATGGCCGGGGCCCCGTCGCGGCAGACGTAGCGCAGGTAGCGGCGTCGAATCGGCGCCCCGGCGATCAGCAACACCGGTGAGGCGACGAGGACGGCCGGCGGTATGAGGGCCTTCACGGCCGTGATCCTGGCTCTCTCGGCTCTCTTCTCATAGCGCATGCCGCCAGTGTGCTGACCCCTGTGGTCGCCTGTCAGTCCGTTCTGTGCCGTACGCCTCGCCGGTGGCGGGAGCCCGGCCCACGTCCACGGGGGGCACCGGACACGCCGAAGGCGGCGGTCCCGGAGTCTTCCGGGACCGCCGCCTTCGGGCGGGGACAGGGGTGGTGCCGAGGGGGAACGGCGGTCGGATCAGGCCTGGGAGCCGGCCGTCCACTCGGCCCAGCTCATGTTCCAGCCGTTGAGACCGTTGTCCGGGGTGATGGTCTTGTCCGGGGAGTTCTTGACGATGACCACGTCGCCGACGAGGGAGTTGTCGTAGAACCAGGCGCCGGGCGCGCTGGAGTCGTTCGCGCCCTTCACGTCGGCGAGGCCCACGCAGCCGTGGCTGGTGTTGGCGTTGCCGAAGATGCCCTTGCCCCAGTAGTTGCCGTGGATGAAGGTGCCCGACGTGGACAGGCGCATGGCGTGCGGCACGTCCTTGATGTCGTACTCGCCCTTGCCGTCGTCATCGGTGAAGCCGACGGTGGCGCCGTTCATCCGGGTCTCCTTGTGCTTCTCGGAGATCACCATCTGACCGTTGTACGTGGGGTTCTCGGGCGAGCCCGCGGAGATCGGGATCGTCTTGATCGTCTTGCCGTCGCGGGTGACCGTCATCGTCTTGGACTTCACGTCGACGGTGGAGACCTGGTCACGGCCGACCTTGAAGGTCACGGTCTTCTGCTGGACGCCGAAGACGCCGTCCGCACCCTCGACGCCGTCGAGGGCCAGCTTCAGGGTGACGGTGGAGCCGCCCTGCCAGTAGTCCTCCGGGCGCAGATCCAGGCGCTGGGAGTTGAACCAGTGGCCGACGACTTCCTGGCCGCTGCTGGAGGTCACGGTGACGCCGGCCTGGACGGCCTTCTTGTCCGTGATCGCCTTGTTGAAGTTGATCGAGACGGGCATCCCGACGCCGACCGTGGAGCCGTCCTCGGGGGTGAAGTTCCCGATGAAGCTGTTGTCGGGCGAGACGGTGGTGAAGGAGCTGTTCTCGTGGGCCTCGCGGCCCTTCGAGTCGGCCGCCGTGGCGTCGATCTTGTACGTGGTGGACCGCTCCAGCTGGCCCGCGGGCTTCCAGCTGGACCCGTCGGCCGCCAGGGTGCCCTCGACCGCGGTGCCGTCCGCGGTGGTCATGACGACCTTGGTGAGCTTGCCCTTGGCTACGGTGACCTGGGCCGCGTTGTTGATGCTGGCGTTGGTCGCGCCGTTCTTCGGCTTGATCGCTATCTGCGCCTCGGAGGCGTCCGCGGCTGCCGCCTTGTCCACCTCCTGCTGCGACGACTCCGCATTCCCGGCGCTCGTCTTGCCGCCCTTGTCGCCGTCGTCGCTACAGGCCGAAAGCACCAGCACGCCGCCGAGCAGTGCGGACATGGCCATGAGGCCCCTGCGCCGCTTGCTGTCCGTCATCACACGCTTCTCCATCGTTGCCGATTCCCCAAAATCCCCGGACGGGGCCGCCTGGCGGCTATTCCCCGTCAATGTTCCAAGAACACCCGGATAGGGTGCTCCGTTCCGCATCCACGACAGATGTGGGGAACACCACTCATCGACGCACGCCCGGCTGCGGTGGTTCCCGCGGCCCGGCCCGGGATTCCGTCGCCGTACAGCGCGGCCCCGGTCCGCCGGTGAGCGGGGCCGGGGCCGGTGTTCTCACACGTCACACCCGCTGCGCGGGGTCACCGTCCTCGCCGTCGTTCTTCCCATTGTGCGCGAACGTGTCGCCGTACCCCTCCTCGTCGTCCCCGTCCGGCGGCAGGAAGAGGTCCTCGTCGCCGTCGTCCGCGTCGTCCCAGCCCTCCGCGTCGGGGTCGTACTCGATGCTTTCACTGCTCCAGGAGGCCTGGGCCAGTTCGACCCCGGGCACCTCGCTGACCAGGTCGAAGGGATCGACCAGCGAGGCGAGGGCCTCTGCACCGTCTGCCCGGACCGTGGCCTCTGCATGCATCCGCTCCTCGGCGGTGTCGGTCCCCGCGACCGCCGCGACGGGCTCCCCGTACTCGGCGGCGATGGATTCGAGGGCGGTACCGGTCAGGGCGTCGAGGTCGGTGACCTCCAGCACCATCTCCACGCGAAGCCGAACAAACCTGGATGTCTCTTCTGTGCTCATAGGCCGGAGCGTAAGGCCCGGCGAGGCCGCGACTTTCCACCGACCCGCTGCTTTGCTTAGCATCGGCGCACGGGGCTAACTCATGGTTGTCGCAAGGGGATCGAATCTGTGTCCGTCGCTCGTCGCACACTGCTGACCACCACCGCCGCAGGCACGCTGCTGGCCGCTCTCTGGTTCGTCCCGTCGGCCAACGCGACCGGCGAGAGGGGCGCTCAGGGCGCCCCGGCCGCCGCTCCCGGCCGAGCCGCCGAACGGCCCGCCGGGAGCCCCGACGACACGTCCGGCGCGCTCCTCGCCGACACCGGGGCGGGCCCGGACACGACGCCGTATCTCATCGGCGGCACAGCCCTGTTGGGCCTCGGCGCGGGCTTCGTCACGTACTCGGTGCGCCGCTCCGGAGCCGGGACGCGCCCGGCGCTCTGAGCATCCCGTACGCGTGAGGAGGGCCCCGCACCGGTCGTGCGGGGCCCTCCTCCGTAGGGCTTCGGTGCGTACGGGACCGGCTCAGGCCAGCGGCCCCGTGACCGGCTCCACGGCCGCGACCAGGCGCCCCTCCCGTACGAACGTGTCGGCGGCGGCCAGGTCCGGCGCGAGGAAGCGGTCCGGGCCCGGACCCTCGGCGCCGGCGGCCCGCAGCGCGTCCACGGCCGCCTGCGAGGCGGGGGCGGGGCTGAGCCCCTGGGCGGCGCGGATCTCGACGGCGCGGGTAGCGGCGTACAGCTCGACGGCGACGATCCGGGCCAGGTTGTCCACGGCCGTACGGAGTTTGCGCGCGGCGGACCAGCCCATGGAGACGTGGTCCTCCTGCATCGCGGAGGACGGGATCGAGTCGGCGGAGGCGGGGACCGCGAGCCGCTTCATCTCGCTGACCAGGGCGGCCTGGGTGTACTGGGCGATCATCAGTCCCGAGTCGACCCCGGCGTCGTCCGCGAGGAACGGCGGCAGGCCGTGCGAGCGGTTCTTGTCGAGCAGCCGGTCGGTGCGGCGTTCGCAGATCGAGCCGAGGTCGGCGGCGACGATCGCGAGGAAGTCCAGGACGTACGCGACGGGCGCGCCGTGGAAGTTGCCGTTGGACTCGACGCGGCCGTCGGGGAGGACCACCGGGTTGTCGACGGAGGAGGCCAGTTCGCGGCCCGCGACCACGGCCGCGTAGTCGAGGGTGTCCCGGCCCGCGCCGTTGACCTGGGGCGCGCAGCGTACCGAGTAGGCGTCCTGGACCCGGGGCGCGTCATCCTGGTGATGCCCCGTCAGTCCCGAACCGGCGAGCACCCGCAGCATGTTGTCGGCACTGACACCCTGGCCGGGGTGCGGGCGGATGGCGTGCAGCTCGGGGGCGAGGACCTTGTCCGTGCCGAGCAGCGCCTCCAGGGAGAGGGCGGCGGTGATGTCGGCCGAGGTGTAGAGGTTCTTCAGGTCGGCGAGGGCCATGACCAGCATGCCGAGCATGCCGTCGGTGCCGTTGAGGAGGGCCAGGCCCTCCTTCTCGCGGAGCTCGACCGGGGTGATGCCGTGAGCGGCGAGGAGCTCGCCCGCCGGGCGGACGGTGCCGTCGGGGCCCTCCGCGTCGCCCTCGCCCATCAGGGTGAGCGCGCAGTGCGAGAGCGGGGCGAGGTCGCCGGAGCAGCCGAGCGAGCCGTATTCGTGGACGACGGGCGTGATGCCCGCGTTCAGCAGGTCGGCCATGGTCTGCGCGACCTCGGGGCGCACACCGGTGTGGCCCGAGGCGACCGTCTTCAGCCGGAGGAACATCAGCCCGCGGACGACCTCGCGCTCGACGCGGGGGCCCATGCCGGCCGCGTGCGAGCGGACGATGTTGCGCTGGAGCTGCGCCCGCAGTTCCGGGCTGATGTGGCGGCTGGCGAGGGCGCCGAAGCCGGTGGAGACGCCGTAGACCGGCTCGGGCTTGGCGGCGAGCGCGTCCACGATGAGACGGGCGGCGGCGAGGGCTTCCACGGCGGCGGCGGAGAGCTCGACCCGGGCGCCGTGGCGGGCCACGGCGACGACGTCCTCGGCGGTGGTTCCGGACGTCCCCACCACAACAGTGTGCATATCCATATTCAGCAGCGTACGTATTGAAAGCCTTCATGTCACTAGTGGTGCCGCGCAGGGCCCCTTACGGGACAGCGTGAGTACGTGAGCGCCTTGCCCGCCGCGCGCGCGGCCGGGAAGCTGCCCGCATGCGTCGACTCCTGCTGCTCGCCCCGTTGTTGCTGTTCTCCGTCTCCGGCTGCGGAATGCTCCAGTCCTCCGAGGGGGAGGCCACGGACTCCGCGCGGGACGTGGCCAGGAAGGCGGGCGAGCGGCTCTACGGTCAGCGTCCGCGCACGGCGGAGGAGGTCGGGTACATCGCCTCCGGCCTCGAAGGGGTCGAGGTATTGCGGGTAAGGGGCGCCTCGACCCGCGAAGGGGACGGCGTCGAGGTGGTCGTCCGCACGTCCGGCACGGCGTACGACCAGAAGTTCGACCCCGAGCCGGTCACCGTGCGGCGCTGTTTCGCGGTCCGGGTGTCGCCGGAGTCGGAGTGGCGCGAGGACCCGCGCGACGTGGACTGCCCGGACGGCCCCCGGCTGACCTTCGCCCCGCCGCCCGAACCGCCCGCGCTGCCGCACGAGGAGCTGCGCGCGAAGCTTCCCCGGGTGCCGGCGGGCGGCCGGGTGGACGAGGCCGAGGTGCGCCGGGTGGTCGCCGCGCTGGACATGGACGAGGCGGTCCGTACCGAGGTGAAGTCGGGCGTCGGCCGGGTCGGTGTCCTCCTGTCGGTGGAGGGCAACGGCTACGGTCCGCAGGACTGCCTCCTCGGCCGGGTCGGCCCGGGCGCCACCGAGGTGTGGGTGCCGTCCCGGATACAGCGGATGCGCGGAGAGGGCGGCTGCACCATCGAGAACGCCCTGGAGCGGATGCCGCCGCCGCACTGAGGGCCGACGCGCCGCCGCGCGCCGGGACCCGACGCGTCGCCGCACTGAGGCCCGACGCGTCGCCGCGCGCCGGGACCCGGTACGCCGCTGAGCCCTGGACGACGCGCCCGCGCTCGGCCCGAACGGCGGCGCACCCGCGCTCACGGCCTGTTGCCGCGCAGCCTGCGCCGGTCGTGCGCGGACTTCGGCGGGGAGTCCGCGAGCCGGATGACCTCGCCGTCCCGGCCGGCCACCACGGGGCCCGGCGAGCGGGCGGCCTTGGCCCGGTACTGGGCGGCGTCCGCGAGCCGGAAGAGCCTGCGGGCCGAGCGCACCGGGCCGATCGGGTCGCCGGTGGAGGCGACCCCGCAGGCGACCCCGTCGCCCAGCTCGATCACCGCCGCCCGGTCGCACAGCTCGGTGGCGACCCCGACCACCGCGTCGGCCGGGGGGCCCGCCGCCAGCAGGCAGAACTCGTCGCCGCCCAGCCGGGCCGCCAGCGCCTCCGGCAGCATCGCCCCGCACAGCGACAGGACGGAGCCGAAACGTTCCAGCAGACGGTCGCCGACGGCGTGGCCGTGGGTGTCGTTCACCGCCTTCAGTCCGTTCAGGTCGCAGACGACGAGGCTGACGACCGTGTCGTCCACGCGGTGCCGCTCGACGGCCTCGTCGAGCCGGATGTCGACCGCGCGGCGGTTCGCCAGACCGGTCAGCGGGTCGGTGAAGGCCAGCTTGCGGACCTCCTCCAGGCGCTCGGTCTGGGCGATCCCCGAGGCCACGACGGCGGCGAGCACGGTCGCGAAGTTCGCGTCCGCCCGGTCGAAGACGGGATGCCCGGCCTGTCGCGCCACATACAGCTCGCCCCACGCCCGGCCGTGCAGCACGATCGGCGCGACCACACAGCAGCCCCGGCCGCGCCGCCGGAGCGCCGCGACCCGCTGGTGGCAGTACGGGCGGGCGCCGCGCGCCGGACCGCCCGCGCCGGGCTGCCCGTCGGCGGTCTCCACCCAGGCGTCGGGCTCGCCGCCGCCCGCCCAGCGCTCGTGCAGGAACTCGGTGATCTCCGGGAACTCGTGGACCGGGTAGGCCTCCTCCTCGGGGAACTCCTCCTCCCCCTCGGCCCGTTGCCCCGCGTTCACGAGCACCCGCAGCCTGCCCCGGTCCCGCTCCCACACGGAGAGCGCGGCGAAACTGCCGCCCAGCGCCTCACAGGCGCCCAGCGCCGCAGCCCGCCACGATTCACGCGGCGTGTAGGCCGCGGCCATGGCCTGCGCAAGCGAAACCACGGCTCGCAGCCGCTCATCGTCACCACCCATTCCTACAGCTTATGTAGATTTGTCCCCTTTTGATCCTTTTGATCAGTTTGAAGCGTAACTAATTTCAACTATTTCCCGGCAGGGCGCTCACTCCGCGTCACGAACATCCCGGGGTTCACTCACCGGGCCAGTCGGGGCGGCGCTTCTCGTTGAACGCGGCCACCCCCTCCGCCCGGTCCCCGGAGAAGGCCACCGACCGCCAGGCGGCGTCCTCCACCTCCAGGCCCGCCCGCAGGTCGAGCCCCTGCCCCAGCCGGAGCGCCTTCTTGGCCGCACGCAGCCCGACCGGCGAGTTGGCGGCGATCCGGCCGCCCAGCGCGAGGGCCTCCTCGCGGTCCCGGCCCGCCTCGACCAGCTCGTCGACCAGCCCCAGTTCGCGGGCCTCGGCGGCCTCGACGCGGCGGGCGCTGAACACCAGCTCGGCGGCGCGCGCCGCCCCCACCCGGCGCGGCAGCAGTTGCGTACCGCCGCCGCCCGGGATGACGCCCACGGACACCTCGGGCAGCCCGACCACGGCGGTGGCGTCGGCGACGATCACATCGCAGGCGAGGGCGAGTTCGAAGCCGCCGCCGAGGGCGAAGCCGTGCACGGCGGCGATCACCGGCATCGGCAGCTCCAGGACCCCGGTGTAGGCGGCGCGGGCGGTGGGACGCTGACGTACGAGGTCGGCGTCGGTAAAGGAGTTGCGCTCCTTGAGGTCCGCGCCCACGCAGAAGGCCCTCTCGTGGCTGGAGGTCAGGACGGTGGCCCGGACGTCCCGGTCGGCGCCGAGCGCGTCGCAGGCGGCGGCGATGGAGCGGGCCATGTCGGTGGAGACGGCGTTCATGGCCTGGGGCCGGTCGAGGACCAGCTCGGCGACGTGGTCCTGCCCCTCGTGCCGTCGTACGACGACGAACTCCCCGTACCGCTGCTCGGACGTGACGGTCATGGCTGCTCCCCTGTCATGGACGGCCTGTTAACGAGCGTTACCGTCACGGATCCTAGACAGGGCGCCCCCGACCGCGACAGGGCGGGACGGGGCCGGGGGGCGTGACGACCGGGACAGAGGCATGACGACGGGGACGGCGAACGCCCGACGGCTGGGGCGCGACAAAGGGGCGGGCCGCGCTCAGGAGCCGGTCTTCCCCCGCCGGGCCAGCAGCCACGGCTCCACCACGCCGAGCCCGCGCACCGGGCGCTGCCACATCGGCTGGAGCCCGAAGCGGTACGTGGGCAGCGGCGGCTCGTCGTCGGGCTCGCGGCCCTCCTTCTCGGCGACCCGGGCCCGTTCGGCGGCGGCCGCGACGGCCTCGGCGGCCTGCGCCTCGGACTCCGGGGCGTCGCCGTGCCGGACCAGCTCCTTGGCGAACGCCCCGTCGACCAGGACGGCGTCCTTCGGAGCTATCGAGGTGAGCCGGCTGGCGAGGTTCACCGTGGTGCCGAAGACGTCGCCCATCCGGGTGGTGACCGTGCCGAAGGCGATGCCGACGCGCAGGGCGGGCATCGTCTCGTCCTGGGACATGGCCTCGATCAGCCGGAGCGCTATCTCGGCGGCGGTGCCCGCGTCGTCGGCGGCGAAGAGGACCTCGTCGCCGAGGGTCTTGATGAGCCGGCCGCCGTGCGCGGCGACCAGGTCGGCGGCGGTCGTCTCGAAGGACTCGACCAGTTCGCCGAGCTCCTCCTCCTCCAGCCGCCGGGTGAGCCGGGTGAAGCCGACCAGGTCCGCGAAGCCGACGGCGAGCCGCCGGTCGACCATCTCCTCGTCGTCCGCGGCCTGCACGACCCGGCCGGTGGCGGCGGCGAGCTGGCGCCGCCACACGTAGACGAGGAACTCCTGGAGCTCCGGGAGCAGCAGCTCGACCAGCGGATACGTGACCTCGGTGCGGGTCATGCCGGGCTCGGGCGGCTCGGTCAGCCCCTCCAGGAACGAGTCGATCTGCCACTCGGCCAGCCGGGCGGTGGTCTGCCCGGTGGAGCGGGCGACCTGGATCGCCATCGGTTCGCTGAGCAGCCCCGCCTCGACGAGACCGGCGAGCCGCCGCAGGGCGAGCACGTCGGCCTCGGTGAGCGCCTTGGCCTGGCCGATGTCGGCGAAGCCCATGGCCCGCCAGAACCGGGAGGCCAGGTCCATCGAGACCCCGGCGGTGCGGGCCGCCTGGAAGGGCGTGTAGCGCCGGTCGGCCCCCAGGATCAGCGCTTCGAGGCGGATGGCGAGGGGGTCGTCGGTCGGTTCCACCGTGTGGTCGACCTCGTGGTGGGGTGTGGCGTGGACCGAGGAGTCCGACCCGGGCTCCTCACCCGCGCCGGACGTCGTGTCGCCGACGGTCACCAGCCGCCTCCTGCCCGTTCCCTGCGCACTGCCCTGCCGATCTGTCGCTGGATCGCCTCAACGATACGGCAGGTGTGCCCCAGCTCACGTCCTTGGTTGTCCGTCATCGGTGCGTCGCGCGTGACATCTCAGGCATACGCGGTATCCACCGGTACGCCCGTCGGCGGCACACGGCCGATCAGGTCAGGCCGCCCGCCGCGCCCCGCAGGTGGACGATGTCCCCGGCCGACACCGGCCGCTGGAGCCCGTCCTCGGTGGAGAGGACGAGACGCCCGTCCCCGTCGATCGCGACCGCCTCGCCGACCAGGGACGCGCCCCCCGGCAGCTCCGCCCGCACGGTCCGGTCCAGCGTCGCGCAGCCCGCCGCGTAGGCGGCCTGGAGCCCGCTCGCGGCCGCGTCGCCGTCCGCCGCCCTCCACCGGCCGTACCAGTCCTCCAGCGAGCGCAGGACGGCGCGCAGCAGGGTCTCCCGGTCGGTGGAGACCGCACCGGCGAGGGCCAGCGACCCGGCGGTGGGTGCGGGCAGCTCGTCGGCGCGGAGCGAGACGTTGATGCCGAGGCCGACGACGATGCCGTTCCCGGCGAACTCGCCGAGGATGCCGCCCGTCTTGCGTTCCTCCCCGTCCACCGCGACCAGCAGGTCATTGGGCCATTTCAGCGACATGTCGACACCCGCCGACTTCGCGAGCCCGGTCGCGGCGGCGACCCCGGCCAGCAGCGGCACCCACCCCCACCGCTCCACGGGGATGTCGCCGGGCTCCAGGCAGACCGAGAAGAACAGCCCGGAGCGGGGCGGCGCGGTCCAGGTGCGCTCCAGCCGTCCGCGCCCGGCGGTCTGCTCCTCGGCGACCAGCACCGTGCCCTCGCCCGCCGCCCCGTCGCGGGCCTGCCCGGCGAGGTCGGTGTTGGTGGATCCGGTGGACTCCACGACCTCCAGCGACGTCCACAACGCGTCCGGCCGCAGCAGTCCGCGCCGCAGCGCGGTCACGTTGAGGGGCGGCCGGCCGAGGTCCGACCAGCGGTTGTGTGGCGCATCCGGGGGTGTCATGCAACCCAGCCTAGGTGTGGCAAAGGACGCACTGCCTTTCCGGAGGCGCGCCGATACCCTACGAGTCAGTAGCCAGAGCCGGACTGACGGCTGGCCGTCCCCCCGTGACCGGTGCCAGACGTCGTCCCCGTGACCAGGCAGGGAGCCGCCCCCCGATGTCCGAGCCGCTAAGCGACATCCACACCACCGCGGGCAAGCTCGCGGACCTGACGCGCCGCATCGACGAAGCGACGCACGCCGGTTCGGCCCGCGCGGTCGAGAAGCAGCACGCCAAGGGCAAGCTGACGGCCCGTGAGCGGGTCGGTCTGCTCCTGGACGAGGGCTCCTTCGTGGAGCTCGACGAGTTCGCCCGGCACCGCTCCACCAACTTCGGCATCGAGAAGAACCGCCCGTACGGGGACGGTGTCGTCACCGGTTACGGCACGGTCGACGGCCGCCCGGTCTGCGTGTACTCGCAGGACTTCACGATCTTCGGCGGTTCGCTGGGCGAGGTCTACGGCGAGAAGATCGTCAAGGTCATGGACTTCGCGCTGAAGACCGGCTGTCCGGTCATCGGCATCAACGACGGCGGCGGCGCGCGGATCCAGGAAGGCGTCGTCGCGCTCGGCCTGTTCGCCGAGATCTTCCGCCGCAACGTGCACGCCTCCGGGGTGATCCCGCAGATCTCGCTGATCGTCGGCCCGTGCGCGGGCGGTGCGGTCTACTCCCCCGCGATCACCGACTTCACGGTGATGGTCGACCAGACCTCGCACATGTTCATCACCGGTCCCGACGTCATCAAGACGGTCACCGGCGAGGACGTCGGTTTCGAGGAGCTGGGCGGCGCCCGTACGCACAACACCACCTCCGGGGTGGCGCACCACATGGCGGGCGACGAGAAGGACGCCATCGAGTACGTCAAGTCGCTGCTGTCGTACCTCCCGTCGAACAACCTCTCCGAGGCCCCGGTCTTCCCGGAGGAGGCGGACCTCGCCACCACCGACGAGGACCGCGAGCTGGACACGCTCATCCCGGACTCGGCGAACCAGCCGTACGACATGCACACCGCGATCGAGCACGTGCTGGACGACGGCGAGTTCCTGGAGACCCAGGCCCTGTTCGCGCCGAACATCATCACCGGCTTCGGCCGGGTCGAGGGCCACCCGGTCGGCATCGTCGCCAACCAGCCGATGCAGTTCGCCGGCTGCCTGGACATCAACGCCAGCGAGAAGGCGGCGCGCTTCGTCCGCACCTGCGACGCGTTCAACGTCCCCGTCATCACCTTCGTGGACGTGCCGGGCTTCCTGCCGGGCGTGGACCAGGAGTACGGCGGCATCATCCGGCGCGGCGCGAAGCTGATCTACGCCTACGCGGAGGCCACGGTCCCGCTGATCACCGTCATCACCCGCAAGGCCTTCGGCGGCGCGTACGACGTGATGGGCTCCAAGCACCTGGGCGCCGACCTGAACGTCGCCTGGCCGACCGCCCAGATCGCCGTCATGGGCGCCCAGGGCGCGGTGAACATCCTGCACCGCCGCACCATCGCCGCCGCCGACGACCCGGACGCGACGCGGGCCGAGCTGATGACGGACTACGAGGACGCGCTGCTCAACCCGTACGTGGCGGCCGAGCGCGGCTACGTCGACGCGGTCATCATGCCGTCCGACACCCGGGCCCACATCGTCAAGGGGCTGCGTCAGCTGCGGACGAAGCGGGAATCACTGCCTCCGAAGAAGCACGGCAACATCCCGCTCTAGCCGCGTCCCATCAGCCGCTCGCAGAAAGGTCTGCCCATGATCAAGGTCGTACGGGGCAACCCCACCCCGGAGGAGCTGGCCGCCGCACTGGCGGTGGTCCGGGCGCGCGCCGTGGCGGCGTCCGCCGTCTCGTCCGGCGCGCCGCTGCCGCCCGAGCAGTGGTCCGACCCGGGGCGCATCGCCCGTACGGGCCGCCCGCGGCCGGGCCCCCGGGCCTGGGCACGGACGTACTGGCCGGCCTGATGCGCGCGAAGCCGCCCCCGTCCGCACGGGGGCGGCTTTGAGTACCCGTACTCAGGCGTAGGGGCGGGCGGCGCAGCAGGATCGGGAGCATGCTGTGGTCCGATCCCGAGAACAAGCCGCCGAAGGAACTGCGCGACGCCCAGGCCATGATGCGCAGAGCGGGCGTCCTGGTGGCGCTGGCCATGCTGGTGGCGATGTTCGTCCTCGGCATCCGCTGAGGGGCCACCCGCCGCCCTCCGGGAGCCGGGCCCGTGGCCCCACGGCGTCGGCGGGTCCTTCTACGATGGCCCGCATGACTGATCAGCGCCGTCTCGTGCTCGCCTCCGCCTCCCCCGCCCGTCTCGGTCTGCTGCGGCAGGCCGGATTCGCTCCCGAGGTGATCGTCAGCGGGGTGGACGAGGACGCCCTGAGCGCACCTACCCCCGCCGAGCTGGCGCTCGTCCTGGCCCGGGCCAAGGCGGCGGCCGTCGCGGAGCGCGCCGAGGCGGCGGGCGCCCTGGTCATCGGCTGCGACTCGGTGCTGGAGCTGGACGGCGAGGCGCTGGGCAAGCCGGCCGACGCCGAGGAGGCCACCGCCCGCTGGAAGTCGATGCGCGGACGGTCGGGCGTCCTGCGGACCGGGCACAGCGTGATCGACACCGCCTCCGGCCGTACGGCCTCGGCGACGGCGTCGACGGTCGTACGGTTCGGCGAGCCGAGCGACGCCGAGGTCGCCGCCTACGTGGCCTCCGGCGAACCGCTCCATGTCGCGGGGGCGTTCACCCTGGACGGCCGCTCGGCGCCGTTCGTCGACTCCATCGAGGGCGACCACGGCAATGTCATCGGGCTCTCGCTGCCGCTGCTGCGCCGGCTCCTGGGCGAGCTGGACGTCTCCGTCACGGAGCTGTGGGTCTGATCCGTCACGGAGCTGTCGGTCCGAGACCCGCGGCGGCCCCGGCGGACGGCTGCTGGGCCGTCCGGGCCGCCGCCGGGCCCGCCCCGTCCTCGGCCCGGGTCCCGGGCCCGTACGCCAGCAGGGTGAGCACCAGCAGGGCCAGCACGAGCATCATGAACGCGAAGGCGCTCCAGCCCACCAGGCCGACGGTGACCGCGCCGAGGACGCCGTGCACGACCGCGCAGCCGATCAGGGCGACGCGTCCGAAGCGCCCCGGGGCACGGTCGCGGGCCCCGGCCAGCAGAGCGATCAGCCCGCACAGGACCAGCAGCAGCCCGGAGACGCCGCCCATCGCCCAGGTGCCGGTGGACATGGCGTCCGGGTCCAGGCCGGCGAGCGACATGTTCTGGTTCTCGGCGACCGTGGCCAGGACGGCGTTGATGAGCACGATGCCCACCGCCTCCCCGAACAGCACGAGCGCGGTCACTATCGCCACCGGTCTGCGCATGACCGATCCACCCCCTGTTACCTGCAGTACGTGCGTAGCGCGGACCCTACTCATGGGTATTCCTTCGGACAAGGGGTCGGACAGGCCCGTACGCCGGGCAAAGAATCCATCGACCGTTCGTAGGGACCCCACAAAGAAATGCTGTGAGGCGTTGACCCTAAAGACAGAGACCTGCACCACACCGGCTGGTTACTGTGCGGTTGAGGATCGCGGCGTACCGTGGTGCCACAAGGGATTCCACTACTGGGGCAAGCCTCGGATCACACTCCGTGTGGGCAAGCTCACCAATGGGGACGGGTCGTACAGCCGTGTCGGTAGTCCCTAAACTCAGCTTGTTTCGAGGAGGGAGTCATCGTGCGCAAGGTGCTCATCGCCAACCGTGGCGAAATCGCTGTCCGCGTTGCTCGGGCGTGCCGGGACGCGGGGATCGCGAGCGTCGCGGTCTACGCCGAGCCGGACCGGGACGCGCTGCATGTCCGGGCCGCAGACGAGGCGTTCGCCCTGGGCGGTGACACCCCGGCCGCCAGCTATCTGGACATGGCCAAGGTGCTGCAGGCCGCCAAGGACTCGGAGGCGGACGCGATCCACCCCGGGTACGGATTCCTGTCGGAGAACGCGGAGTTCGCCCAGGCCGTCCTGGACGCCGGGCTGACCTGGATCGGCCCGCCGCCGCAGGCCATCCGCGACCTGGGCGACAAGGTGGCCGCCCGGCACATCGCGCAGCGCGCGGGAGCCCCGCTGGTGGCCGGCACCCCGGACCCGGTCTCCGGGTCCGACGAGGTCGTCGCGTTCGCCGAGCAGAACGGACTGCCGATCGCGATCAAGGCCGCCTTCGGCGGCGGCGGTCGCGGCCTGAAGGTGGCGCGCACCCTGGAGGAGATCCCGGAGCTGTACGACTCCGCGGTCCGCGAGGCCGTCGCGGCGTTCGGCCGGGGCGAGTGCTTCGTCGAGCGCTACCTCGACAAGCCCCGCCACGTGGAGACCCAGTGCCTGGCCGACACCCACGGCAACGTGGTCGTCGTCTCCACCCGCGACTGCTCGCTCCAGCGCCGCCACCAGAAGCTCGTGGAGGAGGCCCCGGCCCCCTTCCTCAGCCAGGCGCAGAACGACGAGCTGTACGCGGCGTCCAAGGCGATCCTGAAGGAAGCCGGCTACGTCGGCGCCGGGACGGTCGAGTTCCTCGTCGGCGTCGACGGCACGATCTCCTTCCTGGAGGTCAACACCCGCCTCCAGGTCGAGCACCCCGTCACCGAAGAGGTCACGGGCATCGACCTCGTACGCGAGATGTTCCGCATCGCCGACGGCGAGGAGCTCGGCTACGGCGACCCCGCGTTGCGGGGTCACTCCTTCGAGTTCCGTATCAACGGCGAGGACCCGGGCCGCGGCTTCCTGCCCGCCCCCGGCACCGTCACCACCTTCGCGCCGCCGACCGGCCCCGGTGTCCGCCTCGACGCGGGCGTCGAGTCCGGCTCGGTCATCGGCCCGGCCTGGGACTCCCTGCTCGCCAAGCTCATCGTGACCGGCGCGACCCGCGAACAGGCGCTCCAGCGCGCCGCCCGCGCGCTCGGCGAGTTCACCGTCGAGGGCATGGCCACCGCCATCCCCTTCCACCGTGCCGTCGTCGCGGACCCCGCCTTCACGTCGGACCCGTTCACCGTCCACACCCGGTGGATCGAGACCGAGTTCGTCAACGACATCAAGCCCTTCGCCGCCCCCGCCGACGCGGACGCGGAGGACGAGGCCGGCCGGGAGACCGTCGTCGTCGAGGTCGGCGGCAAGCGCCTGGAGGTGTCGCTGCCGTCCTCGCTGGGCATGTCGCTGGCCCGCACCGGTCTCGCCGCCGGCGCGAAGCCCAAGCGCCGCGCCGCGAAGAAGGCCGGCTCCGCCGCCTCGGGCGACAGCCTCGCCTCGCCCATGCAGGGCACCATCGTCAAGATCGCGGTGGAGGAGGGCCAGGAGGTGAAGGAGGGCGACCTCGTCGTCGTCCTGGAGGCCATGAAGATGGAGCAGCCGCTCAACGCGCACCGCTCCGGCACCGTCAAGGGCCTCACCGCCGAGGTCGGCGCCTCCGTCTCCTCGGGCGCCCTGATCTGCGAGATCAAGGACTGACCGTCCGCCGCACTCCGAAGGGGCCCGGTCCACGTCGTGATGACGCGGGCCGGGCCCCTTCGTCACAGTGGCATCCTGGAACCCACAGAAGGTCCGAGGACCTAGGGAGGGGCGGAAGCCATGGCAGGGGCGATCCCGATGGAGACGAGCACGGCACAACCACCGGTCCGGCCGATGCGCGCGGACGCGCGCCGGAACCACGACCGGCTGGTCGGCGAGGCTCGCAGGTCCTTCGCCGAGCACGGCACGGACGCGTCGCTGGAGGACATCGCCCGCCGGGCGGGGGTGGGCATCGGCACCCTCTACCGGCACTTCCCGAACCGGGACGCCCTGATGAACGCGGTCTTCCAGGACGCCCTGAGCTCGCTCCTGGACCGCTCCCGGGAGCTGGCGGCGGCGGAAGCCCCGTGCCGGGCGCTGGTGGACTGGCTGGGCGCGATCGTCACTCATGCGGGTGAGTACCGCGGCCTGGCCCACGGCCTGATGTCCGCCTCACGCAACGGGACCTCGGCACTCGTCCAGTGCCATCTGCCGCTCCGGGAGGCGGGCGCGGGGCTGCTGCGCCGGGCCCAGGAGAGCGGGTCGGTGCGGGCGGACGTCTCGATCGACGATCTGCTCCAGCTCACCAACGCGATCGCGCTGGCGGCCGAGCAGTCACCCGACGACCCGGAGCTGGCGGAGCGACTGCTGCGGCTGACGCTGCGCGGGCTGAAGTAGCCCGCTCTCCGGCCCCTTCCCGAAGCCGGGGCTCCGCCCCTGAGCCGCACGATCCAGCCCCTCCGGCGTTTGGGGAGCGGGGGTTCGGGGGCGGCGCGCCCCCGACGTGGGCCTACCGGCGTCGCAGGTCCGCGACCCGCGCCCGCTCCCCGGGGACGTCCGCCAGCGCGGAGGCGCTGCGGAGCTGCGGCCCGAGACCGCCGTTCTGCGTGCGCCGCTGGCCGGGGAGCGGCATGTCCCGGCGGGGCTGACGCCCCGGAGGGGGTCCGTCCCCGCCGGACGCGTCCGCGTCCGGGCCGGCCACCGTGATCTCCACGCCCTGGTCCGCCAGGGACTGGAGCTCGGCGGCGGCCCGCTCGTCGTGGAGCGGGGGCTCGTCCGTCACCAGGCGGGTGATCAGTTCGGTGGGCACCGTCTGGAACATGGTGTCCGAGCCGAGCTTGGTGTGGTCCGCCAGGACGACCACCTCCGCGGCGGCCTGGACGAGAGCCCGGTCGACGCTGGCCGAGAGCATGTTGGAGGTGGACAGGCCACGCTCCGCCGTGAGACCGCTCCCCGAGATGAAGGCCCGGGAGACCCGCAGCCCCTGGAGGGACTGCTCGGCCCCGCTGCCCACCAGCGCGTAGTTGCTCCCGCGCAGGGTGCCGCCGGTCATGACGACTTCGACCCGGTTGGCATGGGCCAACGCCTGGGCCACCAGCAGGGAGTTGGTGACGACGGTCAGGCCGGGGACCCGCGCGAGCCGGCGGGCCAGCTCCTGCGTGGTCGTGCCGGCGCCGACCACAATGGCCTCGCCCTCGCCGACCAGGCCTGCGGCCAGGTCGGCGATGGCCGTCTTCTCCGCGGTGGAGAGATGGGATTTCTGCGGAAAGCCGGACTCCCGCGTAAAACCGCCCGGCAAGACCGCACCGCCGTGCCGGCGGTCGAGGAGTCCTTCTGCCTCCAGTGCCCGCACGTCCCGCCGTACGGTCACTTCGGAGGTCTGGACGACGCGGGCGAGCTCACGGAGCGATACCGCCCCGTTGGCACGCACCATTTCGAGGATCAACTGACGACGTTCTGCAGCGAACACGAAACTGACAGTAACCTGGCCGCGGGTGAGTTTTCAGCAGTTTGCGCCGAATAACAGAAGTTGTACTTCAAAGGGGCCCCCAAGTGGTATAGGAGGCCCCTTTGTTGTTCGGCAGTGATCGTCAGGCGACCGCCGCGCCGCCCGGACTGCCGCCCAGTTGCGGCGAGATGCCGGAAATGCCGCGCTTCCCGGCCTCTCAGCCCTCGCCCGTGAGCTTGCGGGTGTGCAGCTGCCGGGCCACTTCGGCGATCGATCCGGACAGCGACGGGTACACGGTGAATGCGTTTGCGATCTGTTCCACCGTCAGGTTGTTGTCGACCGCGATCGAGATGGGGTGGATCAGCTCGCTGGCGCGCGGCGCGACCACGCAGCCGCCGACCACGATCCCGGTACCGGGACGGCAGAAGATCTTGACGAAGCCGTCGCGGATGCCCTGCATCTTGGCGCGCGGATTGCGCAGCAGCGGCAGCTTCACCACCCGGGCCTCGATCTTGCCGGCGTCCACCTCGGCCTGGCTGTAGCCGACGGTGGCGATCTCCGGGTCGGTGAAGACGTTGGCGGAGACGGCCTTGAGGTTCAGCGGGGCGACCGCGTCACCCAGGAAGTGGTACATCGCGATGCGGCCCTGCATCGCGGCGACCGAGGCCAGCGCGAAGATCCCGGTGACGTCACCAGCGGCGTAGACACCGGGGGCGCTGGTGCGCGAGACCCGGTCGGTGAGGACGTGTCCGGAGTCCTTGAGCCGTACGCCGGCCTCCTCCAGGCCCATGCCCGCGGTGTTCGGGATCGCGCCGACCGCCATCAGGCAGTGCGAGCCGGTGATGACCCTGCCGTCGGCCAGCGTCACCTCGACCCGGTCGCCGACGCGCTTGGCGGACTGGGCGCGGGAGCGGGCCATGACGTTCATCCCGCGGCGACGGAAGACGTCCTCCAGGACGGCGGCGGCGTCCGGGTCCTCGCCGGGCAGCACCCGGTCGCGGGAGGAGACGAGGGTGACGCGCGAGCCGAGGGCCTGGTAGGCCCCGGCGAACTCGGCGCCGGTGACACCGGATCCGACGACGATGAGCTCCTCGGGAAGCTCGTCGAGGTCGTAGACCTGGGTCCAGTTCAGGATGCGCTCGCCGTCGGGCTGCGCGTCCGGGATCTCCCGGGGGTGGCCGCCGGTCGCTATCAGCACGGCGTCGGCGGTCAGCCGCTCCTCGGTGCCGTCGGCGGCGGTGACGACGACCTGGCGCGACCCGTCGGCGGCCTGGAGCCCGTCGAGCCGGCCCCGGCCGCGCATCACGCGGGCGCCGGCCCGGGTGACGGAGGCGGTGATGTCGTGGGACTGGGCGAGCGCGAGGCGCTTGACCCGGCGGTTGACCTTGCCCAGGTCCACGCCGACGACCCGGGCGGCCTGCTCCACGTGCGGGGTGTCGTCGGCGACGATGATGCCCAGCTCCTCGTACGAGGAGTCGAAGGTGGTCATCACCTCGGCCGTGGCGATCAGGGTCTTCGAGGGCACGCAGTCGGTGAGGACCGAGGCCCCGCCCAGACCGTCGCAGTCGACGACGGTCACCTCCGCGCCGAGCTGGGCGCCCACCAGGGCCGCCTCGTAGCCGCCGGGGCCGCCGCCGATGATCACGATCCGGGTCACGAAATGTCCGCCTCGCGTTGTGTAACCCGCGGCCGTCTGCCGCCCCGGCCGGGGGTCCGGGGGATCGCCCCGGGGGAATGCAGTACGTACTCCATTGTCCCGCACGCGCCAAAGTGCTTCGCCCCGGGGCCCTCCATACGGGAAAGAGGGCGTCCACCGCACGGGAACGAACCGCCGGGAACGGAACCGGCGACCCGTCCCGCACTCCCCCGACCGGGGCCTTCGTCACAGGAACCGCCGCTCCCGCGCCCACCTCCCGTACCCTCGGTCCCATGTCGCTCTACGCCGCGTACGCCGGCAACCTCGACGCGCGGCTGATGACCCGCCGCGCTCCGCATTCCCCGATGCGCAGCACCGGCTGGCTCAACGGCTGGCGGCTGACCTTCGGCGGGGAGCAGATGGGCTGGGAGGGGGCGCTGGCCACCGTGGTGGAGGCGCCGCGCTCCCAGGTCTTCGTCGCGCTGTACGACCTGGCGCCGATGGACGAGGACTCCATGGACCGCTGGGAGGGCGTCGGGCTCGACATCTACCGGCGGATGCGGGTGCGCGTGCACACCCTGGACGGCGAGGAGCCGGCCTGGATGTACGTGCTGAACGGATACGAGGGCGGGCTTCCCTCGGCACGCTATCTGGGCGAGATCGCGGACGCCGCGGAGTCCGCCGGCGCACCGCACGACTATGTGATGGAGCTGCGTAAGCGCCCCTGCTGACCAGGGCGGACCGCGGCCCGGCCCGGCTCTCTTCGTGCGAAAGCACAAAGACCTTCTGCGCGTCTTTGCGCCCGTACATCTACGCGCGTAGGGATTCAGCGGTTACGCTCATCCGCGTGAACGCATCTGTTATTCCGGACAACATCCAGGGCGACCCGCAGGCAGCCGCCGCCGGGGCCGCCGCACGCCTGCGCGAGCTGACCGGCGCCGAGACCCATGACGTCGCCCTGGTCATGGGCTCCGGCTGGGCGCCCGCGGGCGAAGCACTCGGCGTCCCGGAGGCCGAGTTCCCCGTGACCGACCTGCCCGGCTTCCCGGCGCCCGCCGTCGAGGGCCACGGCGGCACGGTCCGCTCGTACCGGATCGGCGAGAAGCGCGCGCTGGTCTTCCTCGGCCGCACGCACTTCTACGAGGGCCGGGGCGTCGCCGCCGTCGCCCACGGGGTCCGTACGGCGGTGGCCGCGGGCTGCAAGACGGTCATCCTGACGAACGGCTGCGGCGGGCTGCGCGAGGGCATGCGCCCGGGACAGCCGGTCCTGATCAGTGACCACATCAACCTGACGGCCGCCTCCCCGATCATCGGCGCCAACTTCGTCGACCTGACCGACCTGTACTCCCCGCGGCTGCGCGCGCTGTGCAAGGAGATCGACGACACCCTCGAAGAGGGCGTCTACGTCCAGTTCCCCGGCCCGCACTACGAGACCCCGGCCGAGATCAACATGGTCCGGGTCATGGGCGGCGACCTGGTGGGCATGTCCACCGTCCTGGAGGCCATCGCGGCCCGGGAGGCGGGCGCCGAGGTGCTCGGCCTCTCCCTCGTCACCAACCTGGCGGCGGGCCTGTCCGGAGAACCCCTCAACCACGAGGAGGTCCTCCAGGCCGGCCGCGACTCGGCGACCCGGATGGGCGCGCTGCTGTCGAGGGTGCTCGACCGCGTCTGAGCCGAGCCCTCCGGCGACGGGCCTTCCCCCGCTCACTCCGGAGACCGGCCTTGGCTGAGCCCCTCGGGACGGGCCCTGGCTGAGCCCCTCGGGGATTGACTCTCCCCGTTCCTGCCTCTTCCCGGCTCCCCTGCCCCTCCTCGGCACGCCCGGCTGCCTTTCCAGCCCGTCCGGCGCTTGAGGACCGGGGTCCGGGGCAGCGTCCCGGGGGCTGTCACGTGTTCGGCCGGTC
>NZ_JAAXYC010000140.1 GCF_018619185.1 Streptomyces sp. McG3
CATCAACTACGCGCACCCGCGCCGGCAGCACGCCGCGCCCCCGTCGCCCCCGCCCACCGCGCCTCCGGCCCAGCCCGGACAGGCCGCGCAGCCGGTCGCCGGGGACGCCACCGGCTGGTCGATGGACGAGCGGCTCTACAACCAGATCTGGGGCATGTTCGAGGACCTGGCCCGCGCCGTCGCCGCCTACCGCAGCGCCGTGGACTTCGCCGAGTCCCGTATGGACCAGGAGCTCGACCGGGCCCTGTCCGACCCGCGCAACCGGATCGGGGGTGCGGGCGACCGTGCCCGCGAGGGGGCCCGCGCCAAGCGCGACGAGCTGGCGTCCCGGGCCAGGGAGGCCCTCGACCGCGATCTGGCCCAGCTGGCCGCCGAGGCGGCCGTCGTCGAGCCCGCGCTCCCGGCCGCGTACGCCGGCTGGGGCAACCCCGTCTGGCACGCCCACCGCGTCCCCATGGAGATACCGATGGCGCTGCGCGTCGGCGACCTCCACCTTCCCGAGCGCCCCGACCTGCGTATCCCGCTGCTCGTCCGGCTGCCGCTGGAGCGCGGGATCTGGGTGGACAGCGGACGGACGGCGTCCGAGGCGGCCGCCCTGACGGACACGGACCGGCTGCGCCGGCTCGCCATGGAGACCGCGGTCGCCCACGCGGCGCGGCTGCTCGCGGTGTATCCCCCCGGTGAGTTCGCGGTGCACGTCATCGACCCGGCGGGCGCCGCGGCCGGCCCGCTCGCGCCGCTGGTCGACGCGGGCGTCCTCGCCGGACCGCCCGCCGCCGGACCCGGGGGAGTGGCCTCGGTCCTCGCCCACCTCACCCGGCGGGTGGACCTGGTGCAGATGGCGGTGCGGGCCGGGGCGGCCGATTCGCTCCCGCCCGATCTGGACACCGGCGAGCAGCTCCTGGTGGTCAACGACTTCCCGCACGGCTTCGACGACCGGGCCGTCACCCAGCTCCGCTACCTCGCCGACGAGGGCCCGGCGGTCGGGGTGCACCTCCTGATGGTCGCGGACCGGGAGGAGGCGAGTGCGTACGGGCCGGTGCTCGACCCGCTGTGGCGTTCGCTCTTGCGGATCACCCCGGTAGCCGACAGCCACCTCGCCGATCCGTGGGTCGGGCACGCCTGGACGTACGAGCCGTTGGCGCTACCGCCGGGCAGCCGTGTCCTGGAACAGGTGCTCGCGGCGGTGGCAGCCGCTCGCCGGGCGGCCGGCCGTTGACCGAGCAGGCAGTCTCGACCTGCGGTTTTGACGAACTCTTTACCCTTTTCTTTACCTTTCCTTGGTGATGCCTGTACTGTTCGGGGAACGGAGGGGAGTACTCCTTACGCGACGTCCCGTCAATACGGACCGTTATCGGTCCCGGGGCGCCGGTCCAGGCACGCGTATCGCGTGCAAGGGTGGAAGAGACCTCCGGCAGCGACGACGCTGATCAGTAGCCGTAGCGAACTGCCGGAGGCGCAGTGGACGTTTCATGGACCGTATGGGTCCTTACCATCGTTGGTCTGTCAACTTTGATCGCCGTCGACTTCTTCATCGGGCGCAAGCCCCATGACGTGTCGACCAAGGAAGCCGGAATCTGGACGATCGTCTGGATCGCGCTGGCCGTTCTCTTCGGAGCCGGCCTCATGGTCTTCGGCGAGAGCCAGGCCTCCGGCGAGTTCTTCGCAGGATTCATCACCGAGAAGTCGCTGAGCGTCGACAACCTCTTCGTCTTCGTGCTGATCATGGCGAAGTTCTCGGTGCCCTCACACCTCCAGCAGCGCGTGCTGCTGATCGGTGTGCTCATCGCCCTGGTGCTCCGGGCGATCTTCATCGCCGCCGGCGCCGCCGTGATCGCGAACTTCTCGTGGGTGTTCTACATCTTCGGCGCGTTCCTGATCTACACCGCCTGGAAGCTCATCCAGGAGGCGCGGGCCGACGAGGACGACGAGGACTGGGAGGAGAACCGCCTCCTGAAGTCCATCGAGCACCGCTTCGGCGTCGCCGACAAGTACCACGGCACCAAGCTCTTCATCCGCAACAACGGCAAGCGCGTCATGACCCCGCTGATGGTGGTCATGCTCGCCATCGGTATGACCGACGTGCTGTTCGCGGTGGACTCCATCCCGGCGATCTTCGGCCTGACCCAGGACCCGTACATCGTCTTCACGGCCAACGCGTTCGCCCTGATGGGTCTGCGCCAGCTGTACTTCCTCATCGGCGGTCTGCTGAAGAAGCTGGTCCACCTCAGCTACGGCCTGTCGGTGATCCTTGGCTTCATCGGCGTCAAGCTGGTGCTGCACGCCCTGCACGAGAACGGCGTGCACGTGCCCGTCGTGACCATCCCGTTCTCCCTCGCCGTCATCGGCGGTGTCCTGGTGATCACCACGATCACCAGCCTCATCGCCAGCAAGAAGACGGCCGCGGCCGAGGCGGAGGAGGCCCGGAAGGCGGAGGCCGCCGGACCGTCCGAAGAGGAGAGCAAGAGCGTCAGCAGCTGACCCGGGGCCGCCCCGGGCGGCACAGGGACACACCGGCAGCGGCCGGGGCGGGAACGGCGAAGGCCGTCCGCCCCGGCCGCTGCCGTGTATGCGTACGAGGGGTATGCGCCGACGAGAGGCGCGCGGGGGCGCCCGCGTGGCCTACCAGCCGCGGGCGCGCCACTCGGGCAGCTGGGGCCGCTCGTCGCCGAGCGTTGTGTCGTGCCCGTGGCCCGGATAGACCCACGTCTCGTCGGGCAGCCGGCCGAACAGCTTCGTCTCGACGTCGTTCAGAAGGCTGGTGAAGGCCTCGGGATCCTGACGCGTGTTCCCGACTCCGCCGGGGAAGAGGCAGTCCCCGGTGAAGAGATGCGGGGCGCCGTGCGGGTCGTCGTAGATCAGGGCGATGGAGCCCGGGGTGTGACCGGCCAGATGGCGGGCGGTCAGCACGACCCGGCCGACGGTGATCGTGTCGCCGTCCTCGACCAGGACGTCGGTCGGGACCGGGATGCCCTCGGCGTCGTAGCGGCCCGCGTACGTCCGGGCGCCGGTTGCCCCGACCACCTGGGCCAGAGCCTGCCAGTGGTCCCCGTGCCGGTGCGTGGTGACGACGGAGGCGATCCCGTCGTCACCGATCAGCGCCAGTAGCGTCTCCGGCTCGGCGGCCGCGTCGATCAGCGCCTGCTCGCCGGTCGCCCGGCAGCGCAGCAGATAGGCGTTGTTGTTCATCCCGCCGACGGCGACCTTGGAGATCATCAGATCCGTCAGTTCGTGCACGCTCGCCGGTCCGCCGACCTTCACCGCTCCGCTGTACGTCATACGGCTCAGCCTATAGCGGGGGCAGCGCGGGCAACGGGCCGCCGGCCACGGTCAGGGCGGAGCCGTCACGGCGTCCGCAGAGCCAGCCCAGCAGCTCCACGGCGGGCCCCTGCACCGTCACCAGTTCGCTCGGCGGGCCGCCGCCGGTGCTCCAGGTGCGGCCGTCGAGGTCGGTCAGCCCGGTGGCGGGCACGCCGTCGTTGCCCAGGAAGCGATCGGCGAGGAAGGCGATCTCCCGCTCCACGAACTCGGCGGGCAGGTCCTCCAGCTCGTAGCCGATGTCGAGGTCGACGTGGTGCAGTTCCACCTCGACCCAGCGACGGAAGGGGACCCGGGCCGCGGAGTCCGTCACCCCGTTGCGCAGGGTGACCGTCCGGGTCCAGTCGGCCGGTTCGGCGGAGACCGCCAGGAACGCGTCCGCGGTCTGCCGCAGATCGGCCAGCTGCTCGGCCGCCGGGCGGGGGGCGCCGACGGCGATGTCCGCGTCCCGGGTTTCGCTGCTCGCGTACATCGGGAGGCCCCGGAGAACATTTCCGATCGCGTCGGCGTTACGTGACAGGTGGGCCAGCACATGGCCCCGGCTCCATCCGGGAAGCCGTGACGCCCCGGCGACCGAGGCGTTGTCCAGTTTGCCGACTGCGTCGAGCAGTCGTTCGGTCGCTTCGCGTACAGCTCCCAGGTCGTGCGCGTGATCAATCATGCGGCCGAGCCTAGCTCTGCCACTCATTCGGGTGAAGGAGTCCGAGGGCGGCCGTAAATCGAATGTGCGTGCTATACGCTCGGAATCGAAAGCTTCTTACACCGCTGTGGCGCCCCCCATACCCTGGGAGAGGGGCTCAGTTCCCCCCGCTTCTCTCTAGAAAGGTGCGGACCGGCGTGGCCGACCGTCTCATCGTCCGTGGCGCGCGCGAGCACAACCTGAAGAACGTCTCGCTCGACCTGCCCCGCGACTCCCTCATCGTCTTCACCGGGCTCTCCGGGTCGGGCAAGTCGTCCCTCGCGTTCGACACGATCTTCGCCGAGGGGCAGCGCCGCTACGTCGAGTCGCTCTCCTCGTACGCCCGGCAGTTCCTCGGCCAGATGGACAAGCCGGACGTCGACTTCATCGAAGGTCTCTCGCCGGCCGTCTCCATCGACCAGAAGTCGACCTCGCGCAATCCGCGCTCGACGGTCGGCACCATCACCGAGGTCTACGACTACCTCCGGCTGCTCTTCGCCAGGATCGGCAAGCCGCACTGCCCCGAGTGCCATCGCCCCATCTCCCGCCAGTCGCCGCAGGCCATCGTCGACAAGGTCCTCGGCCTGCCGGAGGGCAGCCGCTTCCAGGTCCTCTCGCCGCTGGTGCGCGAGCGCAAGGGCGAGTTCGTCGACCTCTTCGCCGACCTCCAGACCAAGGGCTACAGCCGGGCCAGGGTCGACGGCGCCACCATTCAGCTCGCCGAGCCGCCCACGCTCAAGAAGCAGGAGAAGCACACCATCGAGGTGGTCGTCGACCGCCTCACCGTCAAGGACAGTGCCAAGCGCCGCCTGACCGACTCGGTCGAGACCGCGCTCGGCCTCTCCGGCGGCATGGTCGTGCTCGACTTCGTCGACCTCCCCGAGGACGACCCCGAGCGCGAGCGGATGTTCTCCGAGCACCTCTACTGCCCGTACGACGACCTCTCCTTCGAGGAGCTGGAGCCGCGCTCCTTCTCCTTCAACTCGCCTTTCGGCGCCTGCCCCGACTGCACCGGCATCGGCACGCGCATGGAGGTCGACCCGGAGCTGATCGTCCCGGACGAGGAGAAGTCCCTCGACGAGGGCGCGATCCACCCCTGGTCCCACGGCCACACCAAGGAGTACTTCGGCCGCCTGATCGGCGCGCTCTCCGAAGCCCTCGGCTTCCGTACGGACATCCCCTGGGCGGGGCTGCCGCAGCGGGCCAAGAAGGCCCTGCTCTTCGGCCACAAGATCCAGACCGAGGTCCGCTACCGCAACCGCTACGGGCGCGAGCGCGCCTACACCACCCCCGCCTTCGAAGGCGCGGTGCAGTTCGTCAAGAGGCGCCACACCGAGGCCGAGAGCGACTCCAGCCGGGAGCGGTTCGAGGGCTACATGCGCGAGGTGCCCTGCCCCACCTGCGAAGGCACCCGGCTGAAGCCGATCGTGCTCGCGGTGACGGTCATGGAGAAGTCCATCGCGGAGGTCTCCGCGATGTCGATCAGCGAGTGCGCCGAGTTCCTCGGCCGCCTCAAGCTGAACGCCCGCGACAAGAAGATCGCCGAGCGGGTGCTCAAGGAGGTCAACGAGCGGCTGAAGTTCCTCGTCGACGTCGGCCTGGACTATCTGTCGCTGAACCGCGCGGCCGGCACCCTGTCCGGCGGCGAGGCCCAGCGCATCCGGCTGGCGACCCAGATCGGCTCCGGCCTGGTCGGCGTGCTGTACGTCCTGGACGAGCCGTCCATCGGCCTGCACCAGCGCGACAACCACCGGCTCATCGAGACCCTGGTCCGGCTCCGCGACATGGGCAACACGCTCATCGTCGTCGAGCACGACGAGGACACCATCAAGGTCGCCGACTGGGTCGTCGACATCGGCCCCGGCGCGGGTGAGCACGGCGGCAAGGTCGTCCACTCCGGCTCGCTCAAGGAACTCCTGGCCAACAAGGAGTCCATCACCGGCCAGTATCTATCCGGCAAGCGGTCCATCACGACCCCCGACATCCGTCGCCCGGTCGACCCGGCCCGCCGTCTCACCGTGCACGGCGCCCGGGAGAACAACCTCCAGGACATCGACGTCTCGTTCCCGCTCGGCGTCCTCACCGCCGTCACGGGCGTCTCCGGGTCCGGGAAGTCGACGCTGGTCAACGACATCCTCTACACCCACCTGGCCCGCGAGCTGAACGGCGCCAAGTCGGTCCCCGGCCGCCACACCCGGGTCGACGGCGACGACCTCGTCGACAAGGTGGTGCACGTCGACCAGTCGCCGATCGGCCGGACCCCCCGGTCCAACCCGGCGACGTACACCGGAGTCTTCGACCACGTCCGCCGGCTCTTCGCCGAGACGATGGAGGCGAAGGTGCGCGGCTATCTGCCGGGCCGCTTCTCCTTCAACGTCAAGGGCGGCCGCTGCGAGAACTGCTCCGGCGACGGCACGATCAAGATCGAGATGAACTTCCTGCCCGACGTGTACGTCCCGTGCGAGGTCTGCCACGGAGCGCGCTACAACCGGGAGACCCTGGAGGTCCACTACAAGGGCAAGTCCATCGCCGAGGTGCTGGACATGCCGATCGAGGAGGGCCTGGACTTCTTCGAGGCCGTCCCCACGATCGCCCGCCACCTCCGTACGCTCCATGAGGTCGGCCTCGGCTATGTGCGGCTCGGCCAGTCCGCGCCGACCCTCTCCGGGGGTGAGGCGCAGCGCGTCAAGCTGGCGAGCGAGCTCCAGAAGCGCTCGACCGGACGCACGGTCTACGTCCTGGACGAGCCGACCACCGGTCTGCACTTCGAGGACATCAGCAAGCTGATCACCGTGCTCTCGGGCCTGGTGGACAAGGGCAACACGGTCATCGTCATCGAGCACAACCTCGATGTCATCAAGACCGCCGACTGGGTCGTCGACATGGGCCCCGAGGGCGGCAACGGCGGTGGCCTGGTGGTGGCCGAGGGGACGCCGGAGCAGGTCGCCTCGGTCCCCGCCAGCCACACCGGGAAGTTCCTCCAGGGAGTCCTGGACGCGGACCGCATCAGCGAGGCCGCGGTGCCCTCCGGGCGGGGAACGGCCCGCAAGACGGCCGCCCGCAAGACCGCCCCGGCGAAGAAGACGGCCGCCGCGGCCAAGAAGGCCGCGGCGACCAGGGCGAACGCCACGGGCGCCAAGGCGGGCACGGCCAAGGCCGCCGCCACCGCGAAGAAGACCACCCGCGCCCGCAAGGCCTGAACGGGGCCCGAGCGGTCGCCCGGACCGGCAGCCGCTCGCCCCTAGGGTCTGTCCGGCCATTCCCGCCCTCCTCACGACGCCGTGCGGGCCATGGCGGGAACGGCCGGACAGGCCTTCGTCGACGACGGCGGCCCCCACAGCACGAAGGGGGCCGCCGTCGCCCGTCCGGGCAGGCGCTCCGGCCCGGTCGCAGGGCTTCCGATCCCCGCCGGTATCGTCGGTTCTGTCACCGGCACGCGGGGCCGCCGTCGCCGCCCCGCCCTGTCCGGCGACGCGGATCCGCCGTGATCCACCCCATGACGACCAGCCCCACCGTGATCCACCCCGAACAACAACCCGTGGAGTCCGCATGCCCGGCCTGCCCGCCGCCCGCCGTACCGTGCTGAAGGGCGCCGCGCTCGCCGGCGCCGCCGGGCTGGGAGCGGCCGCCTGCTCCACCGAGTCCAAGCTCGGCCACGCCAAGAACCCCACCCCCACCGCCCCCGTCGACCTCGGGGCCGCCTCCGAGGTGCCCGTCGGCGGGGCGAAGCTCTACCGCGAACAGCGCGTGGTCGTCGTCTGCCCGGCGAAGGGCGAGTACAAGGCGTTCAGCGCCCAGTGCACCCACGGCGGCTGTGTCCTGGACAAGGTCGAGGGCACCGAGGGCCACTGCCCCTGCCACGGCAGCCGCTTCGACATGACCACCGGCAAGCCGGTGAAGGGCCCGGCCACCGTGCCGCTGCCCGCCGTCCCGGTCACCGCCGAGGGCGGAAAGCTCGTCGCGGGCCCCGACGCCTGACGCGCGACAGCGCCTCGACGCGTCATCGCGGTCCGGCGCCCCACACGTAGCCGGGCCCCGGCGCCCGAAGGCCGGCCGTCGGGTCGAGGCCTCAATCCCAGTCCCAGTCGACCCCGATCAGGCCGGGCCGTACGCTCTCCTCCACCAGGTGCACGGTCCGGTGCCGGCCGGTCAGCGTGAGGTCCTCGCGGGCCCCGCGCGCCGCCCCCGCCGACGCCTGGGCGAACCGGCGGCACCGCACCGGGAGCGCCGCCTCGTCGAAGCCGACCTGAAGCACGTACTGCCCGCCCCCGAAGGTGAAGCCGCGCACATACTCTCCGCCGGCCCCGCCCGTGCCGTCCTCGAAGCCGTAGCCGAAGAGGTACGTCTCACCGGACCGCAACCGGGTGTCGAAGAGCAGCTCCGCCACCAGCACCCCGGCGTCCAGGTCCCAGCGGACCCGGCCCGTCCGGCAGTTCTCCAGTGACCTCACCGCGATCCGCGACGGGTCGCAGCCCGGGTCGCCCCGGTGGACCGCGAGGTAGCGGTCGACGCCGTCCCGGTGCGCGCGCACCACATGCTGCGACGTGCGGCCCGCCAGCTCGCGCCGCGCCCCGATCCGTACCCGCTCCTGGTGCCCCACGGTGTGCAGGCCGCCGTCCACGGGTGACTCCATCGCCGCGAGGAGCCGCTCCACCGAGCCCGACGCCTCCATGAGCGACCGGTACGAACGGGCCGCCGGACGGTCCCCGTCCGCCGGGGCGTCACCGTCGCGCAGCAGCCGCAGCAGCGAGTCGTCCGGCAGCGCGAGCACCTCCTCCAGCGCCCGAACGGCCCGCAACGACTCGGCCCGCCGGGGCCGGCGCACCCCCTGCTGCCAGTAACTGAGGCTGGTCACCCCGAGCTTGACGCCCCGGTGCGCCAGATGGTGCTGCACCCGCTGGAGCGGCAGCCCGCGCACCGACAGAGCGGTGCGCAACGCCAGATGGAACGGTCCGGTCCGCAGCACCTGCGCCAGTTCGGTCTCGGTCTGCCGCATGGCGGGCCTCCGGTGAACGTTCACGTGGGGAGTGGCGACACCGGCCCCCGGGGGATGCGGGGGAGCAGGTGACCGGGACAGCGCCGTTCACACGGACGCCGTGCCGTTCACACCGTGATGTCACCTCGCATTGAAGCGTGTTGACCTGCTCCGGACAACGCCGGATGCTCATCGTCAGCGTCCGGACGCGCTCCTCCGATCCCCACCCCCGCATTGGGAGGAACGCCATGCGCAACCGAAGAGTCAGGCCCGGAAGGTTCTCGTTCACCGCCCTCCTGGCCGCCGTCCTGCTCGCCGTCCCCGCGGGCACCGCCACCGCCACCGCCGCCCCGTCCCCGGACGGGGCGGGCTCCACCGTCGCCGCCGCCCAGCGGCTCAACATCACCATGCAGGCGCAACAGCAGACCAACTGGTGCTGGGCGGCCGGCGGCAACACCATCGCCGCCTGGTTCGGCCGCGGCTACTCCCAGAACCAGTTCTGCAACGCCGCCTTCAACCGCAGCCAGAACTCCCAGTGCCCCAACTCGCAGGCCACTCTCGGCAACGTCCAGACCGGACTGTCCTGGGCCGGGGTCAGGCCCGGCAGTTACGTCACCGGCTGGCTGCGGTACCCGACCGTGCAGGCCGAGATATCCGCCCAGCGCCCCATCGAGACCCGCATCCAGTGGTCGTCCGGCGGCGGCCACATGCACGTCATCTACGGGTACGACGACGCCAACAGCTGGGTCTACTGGGGCGATCCGTGGCCCTCCAGCGACCGCTACAACTGGGCCTCGCACGCCTGGTACGTCAACAACAACGAGTTCTCCTGGACCCACTCGCTCTACCGGATCGGGGCGTGAGGTCATGAACTCCACCACCCGGCGCATCGCCGTCGCCACCGCCCTCACCGGCGCCGCCCTGTTCACCGCCGCCGCTCCCGCCCTCGCCGACGACGGCCGGGCGGCCCCGCCGAGAGCGACCGCCGCCACCCTCGCAGCGGCCCACGAGGCCGCCACCGAGCCCGCGACCCTGGACACCCTCTCCCGGTTCTTCGCCCGGGAGGGCGCGGTGAGCAGGGCCGCGAGCGCACCCCGTATCGAGGGGAAGGCCGTTCCCGTCCGCACGCTCTCCGCCGCCTTCGTCGCCGGAAAGCCCGGGGCCGCCCCGAGCACCCTGGACTACCTGGCCAGCACCGCCGTCTCCTCCGACGGCCAGAAGGCCTCCCTGTGGACCGTCCCCGGGACGGACGGGGGTGACCGGTGGCAGGTGGTGAACATCGCCACCGGTGACGACGAGGCCCGATACGTCGCCCAGGGGGCCCGCGCGCTGCCCGGCGGCACCGTGTTCCGCGAACCGCAGATCGACGCCTGGTACGTCCACAGCGGCTCCCGGGTCCTCCCGCTCGACCAGGACGCGAAGACCGCCGTGGGAGCGAAGGGCACCACGCTCGACGCCTACCGGACCCGGGTCCAGGAGGCGTACGGCGACAAGCTGCCCGGCTCCGGATACGCCCGCTCCGGCAAGGCCGGCGGCTACGGCCCCGACGCGGTCACCGGCACCGGGGGAGCCCCGGCGGCCGCCCCCGGCCCGGTCCGGGGTCCGGCCGCGGACCCGGCCCCGGACACCGCCGGCAGCCCCGCGCTCGCCGGCCCGGCGTCCGGTTCGCCGGACACGGCCCTGACCGCCGTGTCCACGACCGCCGGGGCCGGGGCACTGCTCGCCCTGGCCCTCTGCGGGGCCGCCGCGCTGCGCCGCCGGAACCGTGCCGGGCGATCCCCGGCCACGGACGCCTGAGCGGCGGCTCCACCGGCCCACAGGCCCGCGCTCCGGGGTGCGAACACCCCACGGCACCCCGGAGCGCGGTACCGCCCCCGGCAACACGTGAGGACGACGCGCTGTCACTGCCCGCAAGTAGGGTGTGAGACATGGCAGACCCCTCCAGCTACCGCCCCAAGCCGGGACAGATCCCCGACTCCCCGGGGGTCTACAAATTCCGCGACGAGCACCGCCGGGTGATCTACGTCGGGAAGGCCAAGAACCTGCGCCAACGCGTGGCCAACTACTTCCAGGACCTGGCCCATCTCCATCCGCGTACGCGCACGATGGTCACCACCGCCGCCTCCGTCGAGTGGACGGTCGTCTCCACCGAGGTCGAGGCGCTCCAGCTGGAGTATTCCTGGATCAAGGAGTTCGACCCCCGGTTCAACGTCAAGTACCGGGACGACAAGAGCTACCCCTATCTCGCGGTCACGCTCAACGAGGAGTTCCCCCGCGTCCAGGTCATGCGCGGCGCCAAGAAGAAGGGCGTGCGCTACTTCGGTCCGTACGGTCACGCCTGGGCGATCCGCGAGACGGTCGACCTGATGCTCCGCGTCTTCCCCGTCCGCACCTGCTCCGCCGGGGTCTTCAAGAACGCCGCGCGCACCGGCCGCCCCTGCCTGCTGGGTTACATCGGCAAGTGCTCGGCCCCCTGCGTCGGCCGGGTCACCCCCGAGGAACACCGGGAGCTGGCCGACGACTTCTGCGACTTCATGGCCGGCCGCACGGGCACGTACATCCGCCGCCTGGAGAAGGACATGATGCAGGCGGCCGAGGAGATGGAGTACGAGCGGGCGGCCCGCCTCCGCGACGACGCCGAGGCCCTCAAGCGGGCCATGGAGAAGAGCGCCGTCGTCCTCGCCGACGCCACCGACGCCGACCTGATCGCCGTCGCCGAGGACGAGCTGGAGGCCGCTCTCCAGATCTTCCACGTGCGCGGCGGCCGGGTGCGCGGCCAGCGCGGCTGGGTCACCGACAAGGTCGAGGCGGTCGACACCTCCGGCCTCGTCGAGCACGCCCTCCAGCAGTTGTACGGGGAGGAGCGCGGCGACGCCGTCCCCAAGGAGGTCCTGGTCCCCGCCCTGCCCGAGGACGCCGAAGCGGTCTCCCAGTGGCTCGCCGAGCGCCGGGGCTCCCAGGTCAGCCTGCGCATCCCGCAGCGCGGCGACAAGAAGGACCTCATGGTCACCGTCCAGCGCAACGCCCAGCAGGCGCTCGGACTGCACAAGACCAAGCGCGCCTCCGACCTGACCACCCGTTCCCGCGCCCTGGAGGAGATCGCCGAGGCGCTGGGCCTGGACACCGCGCCGCTGCGCATCGAGTGCTACGACATCTCCCACCTCCAGGGCGACGACGTGGTGGCCTCCATGGTCGTCTTCGAGGACGGCCTCGCCCGCAAGAGCGAGTACCGCCGCTTCCAGATCAAGGGCTTCGAGGGCCAGGACGACGTCCGCTCGATGCACGAGGTGATCACCCGCCGTTTCCGCCGCTACCTGAGCGACCGGGAGCGCACCGGCGAGTGGACCGAGGAGCAGGACGCCACGGAGGGCGGCGAGGTCACCGCCTCCCTCACCGACGAGGACGGCCGCCCCAAGCGGTTCGCCTACCCGCCGCAACTCGTCGTCGTCGACGGCGGGCAGCCCCAGGTGGCCGCAGCCAAGCGCGCCCTGGACGAGCTGGGCATCGACGACATCGCGGTCTGCGGCCTCGCCAAGCGCCTGGAAGAGGTCTGGCTCCCCGATGACGACGACCCCGTCGTCCTGCCCCGCTCCAGCGAGGGCCTCTACCTCCTCCAGCGCGTCCGGGACGAGGCCCACCGCTTCGCCATCACCTACCAGCGGGCCAAACGCGCCAAGCGCTTCCGCAGCAGCCCCCTCGACGACGTGTCCGGCCTCGGCGAGACCCGGAAGCAGGCCCTCATCAAGCATTTCGGCTCGGTGAAGAAGCTCCGGCAAGCGACAATCGACGAGATCTGTGAGGTTCCCGGGATAGGGCGAAGGACGGCGGAGTCGGTGGCCGCCGCCCTCGCCTCGACCACTCCCGCGGCACCTGCCGTGAACACGGCCACAGGAGAGATCATTGAAGAGGACGACGGGGGCAGCTCATGACCGAGAACAGCCACGAGACCGCACGGAACACCGCGGAAACCGACATCGACACCGACCGAGCAGACGGAGCAGCAGACGTGAGTACGAGCACCCCGAACGAGACGGGTGAGGCGGCCATCCCCGAGCTGGTGATCATCTCCGGGATGTCGGGCGCCGGCCGCAGCACCGCCGCCAAGTGTCTGGAGGACCTCGGCTGGTTCGTCGTCGACAACCTGCCGCCCGCGCTGATCCCCACCATGGTGGAGCTCGGCGCCCGCTCACAGGGCAACGTGGCCCGGATCGCCGTCGTCGTCGACGTACGCGGCCGGCGCTTCTTCGACAACCTCCGCGAGTCCCTCGCGGACCTGGAGGCCAAGCACGTCACCCGGCGGATCGTCTTCCTGGAGTCCTCCGACGACGCTCTCGTGCGCCGCTTCGAGTCCGTCCGCCGGCCGCACCCCCTCCAGGGCGACGGCCGCATCGTCGACGGCATCGCGGCCGAGCGCGACCTGCTGCGCGAGCTGCGCGGCGACGCCGACCTGGTCATCGACACCTCCAGCCTCAACGTGCACGAGCTGCGGGCAAAGATGGACGCCCAGTTCGCGGGCGAGTCGGAGCCGGAGCTGCGCGCCACGGTGATGTCCTTCGGCTACAAGTACGGCCTGCCCGTCGACGCCGACCTGGTCGTCGACTGCCGCTTCCTGCCCAACCCGCACTGGGTCCCCGAGCTGCGCCCCTTCACCGGCGTCAACGAGGAGGTGTCCGACTACGTCTTCGACCAGCCGGGCGCCAAGGAGTTCCTCAACCAGTACACCGAGCTGCTCCAGCTGATCGCCGCCGGCTACCGCCGCGAGGGCAAGCGGTACGTGACCATCGCCGTCGGCTGCACCGGCGGCAAGCACCGCTCCGTCGCCATGTCGGAGAAGCTCTCGGCCCGCCTCGCCGCCGAAGGGGTCGAGACCGTCCTCGTCCACCGCGACATGGGGCGAGAGTGACCGGACGCAATCTGCGGATGCGACGCCTGAGCCGCGCCACCTCGGCGCTCTCCGGCCGCAAACGCGGTGCTCAGCCCAAGGTCGTCGCGCTCGGCGGCGGCATGGGGCTCTCGGCTTCCCTGGCGGCGCTGCGCCGGATCACCGGCGATCTCACGGCCGTGGTCACCGTCGCCGACGACGGCGGCTCCAGCGGCCGGCTGCGCGAGGAGCTGGGCGTGCTGCCCCCCGGCGACCTGCGCAAGGCGCTCGCCGCGCTGTGCGGCGACGACGACTGGGGCCGCACCTGGTCCCGGGTCATCCAGCACCGCTTCGAGTCCAAGGGCGACCTCCACGAGCACGCGGTCGGCAATCTGCTGATCGTGGCCCTCTGGGAGCAGCTCGGCGACCACGTACAGGCGCTCGACCTGGTCGGCAAGCTGCTCGGCGCGCACGGGCGGGTGCTGCCGATGTCGGCCGTCCCGCTGGAGCTCCAGGCGCTGGTCAAGGGCCACGACCCCGACCTCCCCGACGCGATCGTCACCGTGCGCGGCCAGGCCACGGTGGCGCTCACGCCCGGCGAGGTGCAGTCCGTGCACGTGGTCCCGCCCGACCCGCCGGCCGTCCCGGAGGCCGTGGAAGCGGTCCTGGACGCCGACTGGGTGGTGCTCGGCCCCGGCTCCTGGTTCTCCTCGGTGATCCCGCACCTGCTCGTGCCGGAACTGCTCGACGCGCTGGTCACCACGAAGGCCCGCAAGGTCCTCTCGTTGAACCTCGCACCCCAGCCCGGTGAAACAGAAGGCTTCTCACCGCAGCGTCATTTGGAGGTTTTGGGGCGACACGCCCCTAAACTCGCCTTGGACGTGGTGCTGGCCGACGAGGCCGCCGTGCCCGACCGTGAGTCACTCGCCGATGCCGCCCTACGGCTCGGAGCCGCGGTCGAGCTGGCGCCGGTGGCATCGCCCGACGGCGTTCCGGTCCATGATCAGGAGCTGTTGGCCGCCGCGTACGACCGTATTTTTCGGATGCATGGAAGGATCGGCCCATGGCGATGACGCCAGCGGTGAAGAACGAAATCTCTCATCTTCCCGTCACCCGGACCTGCTGCAGGAAAGCAGAGGTCTCGGCGATTCTTCGGTTCGCGGGCGGCCTGCACCTGGTGAGCGGGCGGATTGTGATCGAGGCGGAGCTGGACACCGGCAACGCCGCCCGCCGCCTCAAGCGCGACATCCTGGAGATCTTCGGGCACAGCTCGGAGCTGATCGTGATGGCCCCCGGCGGACTGCGCCGCGGCTCGCGCTTCGTCGTACGGGTGGTGGCGGGCGGCGACCAGCTGGCCCGCCAGACCGGTCTCGTGGACGGCCGCGGCCGTCCGATCCGCGGGCTGCCCCCGCAGGTGGTCTCGGGGGCCACCTGCGACGCCGAGGCGGCCTGGCGCGGAGCGTTCCTGGCCCACGGCTCGCTCACCGAGCCCGGCCGCTCCTCCTCGCTGGAGGTCACCTGCCCGGGGCCGGAGGCGGCTCTCGCCCTGGTCGGGGCGGCGCGCCGGCTCTCCATCGCGGCCAAGGCCCGCGAGGTGCGCGGCGTGGACCGCGTGGTCGTCCGCGACGGCGACGCGATCGGCGCCCTGCTGACCCGGCTCGGCGCGCACGACGCGGTGCTCGCCTGGGAGGAGCGCCGGATGCGGCGCGAGGTCCGCGCCACGGCCAACCGGCTCGCCAACTTCGACGACGCGAACCTGCGCCGCTCGGCCCGCGCGGCGGTCGCCGCCGGGGCCCGGGTGGGGCGCGCGCTGGAGATCCTCGGCGAGGAGGTCCCCGAGCACCTGGCCGCCGCGGGACGGCTCCGCATGGAGCACAAGCAGGCCTCCCTGGAGGAGCTGGGCGCGCTCGCCGACCCGCCGCTGACCAAGGACGCGGTCGCCGGCCGGATCCGCCGGCTGCTGGCGATGGCCGACAAGCGGGCCCAGGACCTGGGTATCCCGGGGACCGAGTCGACCCTCAGCGAGGAGCTCGCCGACGGCCTGGTCGGCTGACTCGTCGACGGGCAGGGGACGTTGGTCCCGGCGGGGCAAACGGAGGTCCGTACTCCTACTGACGAGTACGGATCTCCACGCGTATCCGGTGGCGTGCGGTGGCCCTCTCGATGTCACCCCCGGGCCCTCGGAGAGGTAGGGTCGGAAGCGGTCGGGGACATCCCTATACAACTCGCCGGCGTCGAAAACCGGCGTACCTAACGAGGAGATCGGTTCGTGACGATCCGCGTAGGCATCAACGGCTTCGGCCGCATCGGTCGCAACTACTTCCGCGCGCTGCTCGAGCAGGGTGCGGACATCGAGATCGTGGCTGTCAACGACCTGGGTGACACTGCGACCACGGCCCACCTGCTGAAGTACGACACCATTCTGGGTCGTCTCAAGGCAGAGGTCAGCCACACCGCCGACACCATCACCGTCGATGGTCACACCGTCAAGGTGCTCTCGGAGCGCAACCCGGCCGACATCCCCTGGGGTGAGCTGGGCGTCGACATCGTCATCGAGTCGACCGGCATCTTCACCAAGAAGGCCGACGCCGAGAAGCACATCGCGGGCGGCGCCAAGAAGGTCCTCATCTCGGCTCCGGCCAAGGACGAGGACATCACCATCGTGATGGGCGTCAACCAGGACCAGTACGACGCGGCCAACCACAACGTCATCTCCAACGCCTCCTGCACCACCAACTGTGTGGCGCCGATGGCCAAGGTTCTCGACGAGAACTTCGGCATCGTCAAGGGCCTGATGACGACGGTCCACGCGTACACCAACGACCAGCGGATCCTGGACTTCCCGCACTCGGACCTGCGTCGCGCCCGCGCCGCCGCCGAGAACATCATCCCGACCACCACCGGCGCCGCCAAGGCCACCGCCCTGGTCCTCCCGCAGCTCAAGGGCAAGCTCGACGGCATCGCGATGCGCGTCCCGGTCCCGACCGGCTCCGCCACCGACCTGGTCGTCACCCTCCAGCGCGAGGTCACCAAGGACGAGGTCAACGCCGCGTTCAAGAAGGCCTCCGACGACGGCGCCCTCAAGGGCTTCCTGACGTACACCGAGGACCCGATCGTCTCCTCGGACATCGTCGGCGACCCGTCGTCCTGCACCTTCGACTCCTCCCTGACCATGGTCCAGGAGGGCAACACGGTGAAGATCCTCGGCTGGTACGACAACGAGTGGGGCTACTCCAACCGCCTCGTCGACCTCACGGTCTTCGTCGGCGAGCAGCTCTGATCCTCGGGCCGGCAGGCACATCGATGTAAGCGAAGGGGCTCGACCGGCGCAACGGAGCGCGGGTCGAGCCCCTAGGCCGTGTCGACAGACTGCCGTCTGCCGCCCGGCGTCCGGCACGCACGCTCGCAACGTTGCCGGAATGGCCAAGTAGCTCCTCCCCAGGCTCTCAGCTCCGCTCGAGCGGGGGAGGCCACGTTCGAGGCCATTCCGGCGCCTTGCGATCGCACGCACCAGACGCCGCGCGGCCCGGCCTCCGGCCGGACGACGGCAGTCTGCCGACACCGCCTAGCATGCTCATCGGTCCTTCCAAGGAGTAAACGGAACAGATGAAGACGATCGACGAACTTCTCGCCGAAGGGGTCGCGGGCAAGCGGGTATTCGTCCGTGCCGACCTCAATGTGCCGCTGGACGGCACCACGATCACCGACGACGGCCGTATCCGCGCCGTCGTCCCGACGATCGCCAAGCTCGCCGAGGCCGGCGCGCGCGTCGTCGTCGCCTCGCACCTCGGCCGCCCCAAGGGCGCCCCGGACCCGGCCTTCTCGCTGGCGCCCGCCGCCGCACGCCTGGGCGAACTCCTCGGAGCCGAGGTCGCCTTCGCCACCGACACGGTCGGCGAGTCCGCCCGCGCCGCGGTCGCCGGCCTCGCCGACGGCCAGGTCGCGGTCATCGAGAACCTCCGCTTCAACGCCGGCGAGACGTCCAAGGACGACGCCGAGCGCGGCGCCTTCGCCGACCGGCTGGCCGAGCTCGCGGACGTCTACGTGGGCGACGGCTTCGGCGCCGTGCACCGCAAGCACGCCTCGGTCTTCGACCTCCCGGCCCGGCTCCCGCACTACGCGGGCTACCTCATCGCCACCGAGGTCGGCGTCCTGAAGAAGCTCACCACCGACGTCAAGCGGCCGTACGCGGTCGTCCTCGGCGGCGCCAAGGTCTCCGACAAGCTCGGCGTGATCGACCACCTGCTGGAGCGGGCCGACCGCATCCTCATCGGCGGCGGCATGGCGTACACCTTCCTCAAGGCCCAGGGCCACGAGGTCGGCAGCTCGCTGCTCCAGGAGGACCAGGTCCCGGCCGTCCAGGAGTACCTGCGACGGGCCGAGGAGAAGGGCGTGGAGTTCGTCCTCCCCGTCGACGTCGTGGTCGCCCCGTCCTTCCCGGACCTGAAGACCAAGGCCCCGGCCCACCCCACCACCGTCGCCGCCGACGCCATGCCGGCCGGCCAGATGGGGCTGGACAACGGACCGGAGACCAACAAGCTCTACGCATCGAAGCTCGCCGACGCGGCCACCGTCTTCTGGAACGGCCCGATGGGCGTCTTCGAACACCCCGACTTCGCCGACGGCACCCGAGCGGTCGCCCAGGCGCTCGTCGACTCGTCGGCCTTCAGCGTCGTCGGCGGTGGCGACTCCGCCGCGGCCGTTCGCATCCTGGGCTTCGACGAGAATGCTTTCGGACATATTTCGACCGGTGGCGGCGCGAGCCTCGAATACCTCGAGGGCAAGACGCTTCCCGGGCTCGCCGCACTGGAGGACTGACCTTTCATGACCACCCGCACCCCGCTGATGGCGGGCAACTGGAAGATGAACCTCAACCACCTCGAGGCCATCGCCCACGTCCAGAAGCTCTCCTTCGCCCTGGCCGACAAGGACTACGAGGACGTCGAGGTCGCCGTCCTGGCGCCCTTCACCGACCTGCGCTCCGTGCAGACCCTGGTCGACGGCGACAAGCTGAAGATCAAATACGGCGCCCAGGACATCTCGGCGCACGACTCCGGCGCGTACACCGGTGAGATCTCCGGCCCCATGCTCGCCAAGCTGCGCTGCACGTACGTGGCCGTCGGTCACAGCGAGCGCCGCCAGTACCACGGCGAGAACGACGAGATCTGCAACGCCAAGGTGAAGGCCGCCTTCAAGCACGGGCTGACGCCGATCCTCTGCGTCGGCGAGGGCCTGGACATCCGCAAGGCCGGTGACCAGGTCTCCTACACGCTCGCGCAGCTCGACGGCGCGCTGAAGGACATCCCGGCCGAGCAGGCCGAGACCATCGTGATCGCCTACGAGCCGGTCTGGGCCATCGGGACCGGCGAGGTCGCCACCCCCGAGGACGCCCAGGAGGTCTGCGGCGCGATCCGTGGCCGGCTGGCCGAGCTGTACTCCCAGGAGCTGGCCGACGCCGTCCGCATCCAGTACGGCGGCTCGGTGAAGTCCGGCAATGTCGCGGCCATCATGGCGCAGCCCGACGTGGACGGCGCCCTCATCGGCGGCGCCGCGCTGGACACCGACGAGTTCGTCAAGATCGTCCGCTTCCGCGACCAGTGAGTATGCGGTAGCGCGGATCCGTCGTACCCTTGCGGGGGCCGGAGGGGCTAGCCGCCCTTCGGCCCCCGGTGTACGTACACGCAGTAGTCAAGAATTCCGGAAAGTAGGGACCAGCCGTGGTTTTGGCGTTCCAGATCGCTCTGATCGTCTTCAGCCTGCTGCTGATGCTGCTGGTGCTCATGCACAAGGGCAAGGGTGGCGGCCTCTCCGACATGTTCGGTGGCGGAATGCAGTCCTCCGTCGGCGGCTCCTCGGTCGCCGAGCGCAACCTCGACCGGATCACCGTCGTGGTCGGTCTGGCCTGGTTCGCGTGCGTCGTGGTCCTCGGTCTGCTCGTCAAACTGGACAGCTGACCCGTCTCCGCGCATACCGGTGACGGTGTGACTCCTTCCACTGGACGCGCGTCGGGCCTTACGTAGACTGGGGCATCGCTCGAGCACCATCACGCAGGGAGTTACGACCGTGGCAAGTGGCAACGCGATCCGGGGAAGCCGGGTCGGAGCGGGGCCGATGGGGGAGGCCGAGCGTGGCGAGTCCGCGCCCCGCGCCCGCATCTCCTTCTGGTGCTCGAACGGGCACGAGACGCAGCCGAGCTTCGCCCATGACGCGCAGGTGCCGGACACCTGGGACTGCCCGCGCTGCGGCTTCCCGGCCGGCCAGGACAAGGAC
>NZ_JAAXYC010000141.1 GCF_018619185.1 Streptomyces sp. McG3
CGCTGGAGCCCCCGCCCCCGCCGCCGGCCCCCTCCCCGTCGAGGGAGGTGATGCCGCCGCTGCACGAGGCGAGCGCGGGGACGGTGGCGGCGGCGAGGAGTCCGCCGAGGAGGTTTCTGCGGTTCATGGGGGGCTCCTAGGCCTGGGCCCGCGGGGCGGGGCGGTGGCGGAAAAGGACGCGCTGGAGGGCGGAGAGCGCGAGATCGAGGACGACGGCGACGAGCGCCACGAGCACGGCGCCGCCGAGCACCTGCACGAGGTCGCGCTGGGCGAGCCCGTCGAAGACGTACCGGCCGAGCCCGCCGAAGGAGACGTACGCGGCGATGGTCGCCGTCGCGACGACCTGGATGAGCGCGAGCCGGAGCCCGGTCATGATCAGGGGCAGCGCGAGCGGCAGTTCGACCTGGAGGAGGACCTGGTGCCAGCGCATGCCCTGGCCGCGCGCCGCGTCCCGCACCTCGGGGTCGACCGCCGTCATCCCGGCGTAGGTGTTGGTGACGATGGACGGCACCGCGAGCGCGACGAGGGCGATGTAGACCGGCCACATCGACAGGCCGCTGGCGAGGAAGACGAGGACCAC
The DNA here is from genome assembly GCF_018619185.1 of Streptomyces sp. McG3. Classification (GTDB taxonomy): domain Bacteria; phylum Actinomycetota; class Actinomycetes; order Streptomycetales; family Streptomycetaceae; genus Streptomyces. The sequence goes on from NZ_JAAXYC010000141.1 coordinate 581, forward strand.
GAGCCCGACCGTGGGCAGCGCCCGCCCGAAGCTCGACAGGTTGATCGCGACGAACGCGCCGCGCCCGGTGTGCCCGATGAGCAGACCGACCGGCAGGGCGATGGCGGCCGCGACGAGGGTGGCGAGCAGCGAGTACTGGAGGTGCTCGGCGAGCCGGTGGCCGATGCCGTCGGAGCCGGTCCACTGCTCGCCGCTGACCAGCCAGGAGCCGAGGCCCTTGAGGAGTTCGTACATGAGGTCAGGCCCCCTGCTTCTGCCGGCGGGTCCACGGCGTCAGGACGTATTGGAGGGTGACCAGCAGGGCGTCCGCGACGAGTGCGAGGAGCAGGGTCAGGACGACGCCGACGATGACGGGCGTGGGGAAGTTGCGCTGGAAGCCGTCGGTGAAGAGCTGCCCGAGCCCACCGTCGCCGATGTACGTGGCCACGGAGACGAGGGAGATCGCCATCACCGTCGCGATCCGCACGCCCGCCATGATCACGGGAAGCGCGAGGGGCAGTTCGACGGTGAGCAGGGTGCGCAGCGGCCGGGAGCCCATCGCCTTCGCGGCTTCCTTCGTCCGGGCGGGGACGGAGTCCAGGCCCTCGACGGTGTTCCGCAGGAGCACGACGAGCGTGTAGATCGTCAGGCCGATGACGGTGGTGGTCCGGGTGAGCCCGCTGACCGGCAGGAGCAGCACGAACACGGCGATGGACGGGATCGTGAACAGGACGTTCGACAGCCCGAGGAGCAGCCCGCGCAGTCTGCGCACCCGGTGGGCCACCACGGCCAGGGGGAGCGAGACGAGCAGGCCGAGGAGCACGGCGGTCAGGGCGGCCTGGAGGTGGGAGAGGGTCAGGGCGGTGAGATCGTCGGTGTGGTCGGCTATCCACGACCAGTCGACACTCATGCGGCCACCGTGCTCGCCGCGCTGTGTACCCGGCCCGCGTGGTCGTGGATGTCCTCGCGGGACGTCACGCCGGTGAGGACGCCGTCCGCGTCGACCCGGGCGACCAGGCCGCTCGGCGCGGCGATCGACTCGTTGAGCGCGGAGAGGAGCGAGTCGGCGTCCCGCAGGGGCCGGACCGGCATCTCCGCGTCCGTCTCCTGCTCGCGCCAGGCCAGCGGCTTGCGGGCCGCGTCGAGGGCGAGCCGCCAGCGGCCGCCTTCGGGGGCGGGGCCCTGGGCGACCTCTTCGAGCGTCGTCAGGGACAGCAGCTTCAGGCCGCGCTCCGCGCCGAGGAAGTCCGCGACGAACGCGTCCGCGGGGCGGGCCAGGAGCTCGGCGGGGGAGGCGCACTGGACGAGATGGCCACCGGTGCGGAAGACGGCTATGCGGTCCCCGAGCCGCACGGCCTCGTCGATGTCGTGCGTGACGAAGACGATCGTCTTGTTCAACTCACGCTGGAGGCGGAGAAGTTCGTCCTGGAGCTGGGTGCGGACCACCGGGTCGACGGCGCCGAAGGGCTCGTCCATCAGGAGGACCGGCGGGTCCGCCGCGAGCGCGCGGGCCACGCCGACGCGCTGCTGCTGGCCGCCGGAGAGCTGGTGCGGGTAGCGCTTCCCCGCGTCGGCGGCGAGGCCGACGGTCTCCAGGAGTTCCGCCGCCCGGGCCCGCGCCTTTCTGCGGCCCCAGCCGAGCAGCAGCGGTACGGTCGCGATGTTGTCCAGCACGGTGCGGTGCGGGAAGAGCCCGGACTGCTGGATGACGTAGCCGATGGAGCGGCGCAGCTCGGCGGCGTCCTGCTCCAGGACGTCCTTGCCGCCCACCCTGATCGTCCCGGAGGTCGGCTCGACCATCCGGTTGATCATGCGGAGCGTGGTCGTCTTGCCGCAACCGGAAGATCCGACGAGGACGGTCACGCCCCCTTCCGGCAGATCGAGCGTGAGGTCGTGCACCGCGGTCGTGCCGTTCGGGAAGCGCTTGTGGGCCTTGTCGAATTGGATCATGAGGAGTCCCTTGCCCGGCTGCATATCATCATGCAGAGTTCTCGGTGACTGAATAGATTGTCAATAGGTCGTCGCCGTACGGGCGCAAATCCCTGGTTATCAGGGGCCGCAGAACAAGACGGAGCGTCCGACAGAGGAGGAATTGCTACTGATGTCGTCTCATATCTCGGACAGGGCGGTAGGCGGCAACGGTGCGATCGTCATCCTGGACGGCCGCCGCCTGATGGTCGCAGATGTCGTACGAATGGCCGAATCCGCCGCCCGGCCCGTTCCGGGAACCGAGGGCATGAAGCGGGTGGAAGCCTCCTGGAACGCCGCGCGGGAAATCGCTTCGTGGGGTCGCGTCTACGGTCGTTCCACCGGCGTGGGGGCGAACCGGAACGAGACCGTGCCCACGGAGGCGGCGTCCGGCCACGGACTGCGCCTGCTGCGCAGCCACGCCGGGGCGATCGGCGAGGAGCTCCCCGCACGGCAGGTCCGCGCCATGCTCGCCGTCCGCGCCAACCAGCTCCTCGCCGGCGGCGCCGGACTGCGCCCGACCGTCGTCACCGCGCTCTGCGAAGCTCTGGAGACGGGTGCCTACCCGAAGGTCAACGAGTTCGGCTCGGTCGGCACCGGCGACATCGCCGCGCTCGCGCAGCTGGGCCTCGCGCTGGCGGGCGAACACCCCTGGCAGGGCGCCGGGGCGGCCCCCGCACCGCAGCCCCTCGACAACAACGACGCCCTCGCCCTGATCAGCAGCAACGCCCTCACCCTCGGCCAGTCCACCCTCGCCCTGCACGAGCTGCGCACCCTGATCGCGGCCACGCAGGTGGTGGCGGCCCTGTCGCTGATGGCGATCGACGGGAGTTACGAGGCCTACGCGCTGCCCGTGCACGAGGCACGGCGGCACGCCGGTTCGTACGCGGTCGCGGAGCGGATGCGGCTGCTGCTCGGCGCCCCCGACCGCCCCACGCCGCCGCTCGGCCGGATCCAGGACCCGTACGGCTTCCGCTGCGTGCCCCAGATCCATGGACCCGCGCACGACGCGGCGGACGCGCTCGACGAGGTCCTCGCGGTCGAGATCAACGCGGCGGCCGAGAACCCGCTGATCTCGGCCGACGATATGGCCGCCTACCACCACGGTGGTTTCTACCTCGCCCAACTCGCCCTCTCCCTGGACCACTTCAGGCTCGCGGTGACCCAGGTGGCCCGGCTGTCCACCTCCCGGCTCTCGACGCTGAACGAACCGGGCTTCACCCGCCTGCGTCCGTTCCTCGCGGACGGCGAGCCGGCGTCGTCGGGCGTGATGATCCTCGAGTACGCGGCCGGGGCGGCGCTCGGCGACCTGCGGGCCTTCTCCGCGCCCGCCTCGCTCGGCCACGCGGTGCTCTCGCGGGGCGTCGAGGAGCAGGCGAGCTTCGCTTCGCTGGCAGCCCGGCAGACCCTGCGGGCGTGTGAGGCGTTCCGGCTCGTCGTGGGCTGTGAACTCGTCGCTGCTGTCAGGGCGTTGCGCCAGCGGGAGCTGCGCCTCGACCCGGATCTGCCGGTCGGCCGGGCCTTCGAACTCGCGGCCTCGGTGCTCGACGCGGAGCCGGCCGACCGGCCGCTGACGGACGATGTGGCCGCGGCGGCCGGGCTGCTCGACCGGTTCGCCGAGCTGGGGGAGGCCTCGGTCCCGGGTGTTCACCCGAAGGTGAGGACGTAGGCCTGGAGGCCCGCGACCACGGCGTAGGGGCGCCGGTTGCGCGGCGGGCGTCCGGGAGCCTTTGGGGGAGCGGTCGCGACAGCGCCCCCAAAGGCTCCCGGACGCCCGCCGCCGTCTTCGGTGTCGCCCGGAGCCCGGACCGGCTTGCCCACGGCCTCGCCCCTCTCGCCCCGCCCGGAGCCGCCGGCCAGGAACACCACCGGCAGGACGGGCGGAATGCAGGGTGACACCGCGGTGATCAGCCCGCCCAGCAGCCCGATCAGCATCAGCGTGATCATGACGTACCGCCTCTCGCGGGAGAGAGCGGCCGTGTCCGCTGCCCTCACCACGTATGCGGCGCCGGGCGATCACCGGATTCGTCGCCGGGAGGCGTGGAGCGGGTGCGCGGCCCCGAGCGGACGACCCGGGGCCGAGGCTTCGCTTCGCGGGACTCCCCGGGGGGTGGCACCGCGACCGGGTACCGCTGCGCGGCGCTCCCCCCTGAACGCACCCGCGCGCGGGGCGCGGACCCGTCCCTCCTCTCAGGAGCGGGTGGCGGTTCCGCAACCCTCGTCGTCGCCTTCCCGCATACGCTCCTCCATCGTCGTGCTCCGGTCGTACGGGTCGACCTCGGCGCTGTCGCGCGCTTCGGCGCCGGTGCGTTCGGCGAGGAACGCGGGGGTCAGATAGCCGGTGTGGGTGTCGCAACCGCCGTTGGTGGTGTCCACCTTGTAGGAGACGAGGGAGAACGTCCCCGGCTCGATCACGATCTTCGCCGGGTCGTCCCAGCTCATCACCACCTCGCGGCGCACGATGGTGCGCGCGACCTCGTCGCTGTCCCCCTCGGCGCGCACGACCGGGTAGACGTAGGTGATGTCGGTGGACACCCGCACCGCACCGCGCTCGCCCTCCCGGAAGGTGACCCGGCCGCGGGTCTTGACCACGTCCCCGGCCGGTCGTACGTCGGAGGGCCGGAAGCGGCTGAACAGCAGGAGCGGGTCGTTGTCGCGATCGGGCGCGCGGAGCGCCTTCTTGAGGAAGCCCCGCACATCCGACTGGTGCGGGTTGATCAGCGCGATGGCCTCGGCCGGCCGCTCGCCGCTCAGCACGGCGGGGTCGAGACTGGACGCGGCGAGGAAGTCCCGGGTCTTCGCGAGCGCGTCCGCTACCTCCGCCCTGCTCATCCAGCCGGTCGCCCGTGGTTCGGGCAGGTGGATGCCCGCCGTTCCGTCGCCCCATCGCGCGGCCGGCGACCCCCGGAACGGCTCGTCGAGGGTGGGCGGCCGGTCCGCGCCCTCCTGCGGGGGCGCACCGGTCGGGCGCTCCGACTCCGCGGCGAGGGGCGTGGCACTCGTACCGTCGCCGCCGTCGAACCAGTTGCCGATCCCCCAGGGGCCGACGGCCACGACCACCACGGCGACGGCGGCCGCCAGGCCCAGTGCGGCCCAGCCCCTGCCCTTGCGTCGCCGGGCCGGCGTATACGTCCGCCATCCCTCCGGCGGGCCGGACTCCTCCTGGAGCCGCTGCGCCACCATCCGGGCCCGAGCCGACGGCTCCTCGGGCGCTCCCCGGCCCCCGGCCTCGGCCTCCTTCAGGAAACGCTCCCACTCCTCGTCCGGTATGGACGCCCCGCCCTTGCTCAACTCACCGCTCCTCTCGCGTGCGTTGTGCTCGGCCCCTCCCCAGGTCCGAGCCGTGTCCGGGCATCATCACACGGCCCACCGACACCCGGTGGCGGGCGGTCGGGTCAGCGGCCGGGTGCCCCGACGCGCAGTCCGTCCATGACGAAGTCCAGCAGCCGGCCGGCCCTCGGCTCCCAGTCCTCGCGCGGATCGATCTGCCAGAGACCGGCGATGGCGAGGAAGAAGTCGTCCGGGGTCACCCCGGGGCGGACGACGCCGGCGTCCTCGCAGGCGCGGAGCAGGGTTCCGGCCGCCTCCATGACCGGGGTGGGGCCGGGCTTGGCGGGTCCGCCCGGCGCGCTGGTGACCAGCCGGATCGCGTCCGCGAGGCCGGCCTTGGTCATGGCGAAGCGGGCGAGGCGGTCCATCCACTCGCGCAGGGCCCGTTCGGGCGGCCGCGTCCGGAGCAACTCGCCCGCGGCGTCGGCGACCTGCTGCATCTCGTAGCGGTACACCTCCAGGACGAGGGCCTCCCGGTGCGGGAAGTTGCGGTAGAACGTGCCCTGCCCGACGCCCGCCTTCTTGGCGATCGTGCTCAGCGGGGCGTCCGCGCGCAGTGTCAGCTCGACCATGGCCACGCGCAGGATGCGCTCCCGATTGCGCTGCGCGTCGAGACGCAGGGGGGCGTCCTTCTTCGGCTGGGACACGGATCCTCCTCGCGGGCTCGTGGCCGAAACCCGTCCTTGTTAACCGGACAGCTGTCCGTTACGTTTTTTCCGTGAACGGACAACAGTCCGGTTAGGGCTACCTTAGCGCCGGTCGCGTTCGCCGGTCGCCGGATCGACCGGTTCCGGCCGGCGGTCCGGTTCCTCGTCACCAGAGACCAGAGAAGGCTGATCATGGCCCCAGCGACCTCGTCGACGTCCCGTGCGATCACCCTGAACATCAACGGCGAGAAGCGCCACCTGCCCATCGACCACCGCACCACCCTGCTCGACGCCCTGCGCGAGCGCCTCGACCTCACCGGCACCAAGAAGGGCTGCGACCAAGGGCAGTGCGGCGCCTGCACCGTCCTGGTCGACCGGCGACGCGTCGTCTCCTGCCTCACCCTCGCGGTCGCGGCCGAGGGACGCGAGATCACCACCATCGAAGGCGTGGCCGAGGGCGACGAACTGCACCCCGTCCAGCAGGCCTTCCTCGACCTCGACGGCTACCAGTGCGGCTACTGCACCCCCGGCCAGATCTGCTCGGCCATCGCCGTCATCGAGGAACACGCGGCCGGCTGGCCGAGCGCCGTCACCGAAGACCCGGGGCCCGAGGCGGGGCCGCCACCGCTGACGCCCGACGAGATCCGGGAGCGCATGAGCGGCAACCTGTGCCGCTGCGGCGCCTACGTCTCGATCGTCCAGGCCGTCGCCCGCGCCGCCGAGTCCCACGCCGAGGACCGGACGGCAGCCACGAAGGAGGCCGCCGCATGAAGGAGTTCGGCTACCAGCGCGCCCACGACGTCACCGGTGCGGTCGCCCTCCTCGGCGCCGACCCGGACGCGCGGTTCCTCGGCGGCGGCACCAACCTCGTCGACCTGATGAAGTGCGGCGTGGAACGCCCCGCCCGCCTCGTCGACGTCCGCGAACTCCCCCTGGACCGCGTCGAACCCACGGCGGACGGGGGTCTGCGCATCGGAGCGACCGTCACCAACAGCGATCTCGCCGCCCACCCCGAAGTCCGCCGCCACTACCCGGCGTTGGCCCAGGCCGTGCTGGCCGGAGCCTCCGGGCAGCTGCGCAACATGGCGACCGTCGGCGGCAACCTGCTCCAGCGCACCCGCTGCGGCTACTTCACCGACGTCTCCAAGCCCTGCAACAAGCGTGTCCCGGGCAGCGGTTGCCCGGCCGTCTCCGGCGAACATCACAACCACGCCGTCCTCGGCGCCTCCGACCACTGCGTGGCCGTGCACCCCTCCGACATGGGTGTGGCGCTGACGGCGTTCGACGCGGTGGTCTCCTACGAGAGCGCCGACGGACCCGGCGAGACGCCGTTCACCGACTTCTACCTCCCCGTCGGAGACACCCCGCACCGGGAGACCGCCCTGCCGCCCGGCGCTCTGATCACCCACGTCAGCCTCCCCGCCGCGCCCGTCGCCGCCCACTCCCGCTACCGCAAGGTGCGCGAACGCGCCTCGTACGCCTTCGCCATCGGTTCCGTCGCCGCGGCGCTCGACATCGAGGACGGCCTCGTACGCGAAGCGCGCCTCGCCCTGGGAGCCGTCGCCTCCCGGCCCTGGCGCGCCCGTGCGGCGGAAGCCGTGCTGACCGGCGCACCGGCCGACGGCGCGACCTTCGCCGCCGCGGCGGACGCCGAACTGGCCGCCGCCCGGCCGCTGCCCGACAACGGATACAAGGTGACCCTCATGCGCAACCTCGTGGTCTCCGTACTCACCGAACTCGCCGGAAGGGACACCCGATGACGACCACCACGCCGGGACCCCGGGCCGTGCGCGGAGCCGTCGGCGTCGCCCACACCCGCGTCGAGGGCCGGGACAAGGTCACCGGCGCGGCCCGCTACGCGGGCGAGATCCCGTATCCGGACCTGGCCCACGGCTGGCTCGTGCTGTCCACGGTCACCCGTGGCCGGATCCTCGACGTGGAGACCGCCCCGGTCCTCGACATGCCGGGCGTGCTCACCGTCCTGCACCACGGCAACGCCCCGCGTCTGAACCTCGATTACGTCGGCATGCTCGGCACCCCGCCCGACCCGACCTGCGCCGTCTTCCAGAACGACAGGGTGCCGTGCGCCGGCTGGCCCGTCGCGCTGGTCGTCGCCGAGACCTCCGAGGAGGCCCGGGAGGCCGCCGAAGCGCTCGTGGTGACGTACGAGCAGGAGCCCCACGACACCACGCTCGTCGCCGGCCATCCGGACGCCTACCCCGCCGCGAGCCACATGCCCGCCGAGACGGAGAAGGGCGACCTGGAGGACCGGCTGGCCGCGTCCGCCCACGTGGTGGACGCGCGGTACACCACCCCTGAAGAGCAGCACAGCATGATGGAGCCGCACGCGGCGACCGCGCGTTGGGACGGCGGCCGGCTGGAGGTCGTCGACTCCAACCAGGGCGCCGTCTGGGTTCAGAGCGAGCTGGCCCTGATGTTCTCGCTCGACGCCTCCTCCGTGCGGGTCCGCTCCGAGCACATCGGCGGCGGCTTCGGCAGCAAGGGCCTGCGCGCCCACCAGGTGTCCGCCGTGATGGCCGCCACCGCCCTGCAGCGCCCGGTACGCGTCGTGCTGACCCGGCGGCAGACGTTCACCCTGGGCGGCTACCGCAGTCCCACCACCCAGCGGATCAGGCTCGGCGCGGCCCCCGACGGCCGGCTGCTGGCCCTGGAACACCTCTCGCTGAACCAGACGTCGACGGTGTACGAGTTCGTCGAGCCCGGCGCGGGCGTCGCCCGGGTGATGTACGACGCCGAGGCGCACCGCACCGGCAACCACGTCGTACGGCTCGACGTGCCGTCCCCGACCTGGATGCGCGCACCGGGGGAGGCCCCGGGGTCGTTCGCGATCGAGGCGGCCCTCGACGAACTCGCGACACGCGCCGGCGTCGACCCCATCGAACTGCGCCTGCGCAACGAGCCGGAGGTGGGTCCCGTCTCGGGGCTCCCGTTCAGCAGCCGCAATCTGGCGGCCTGCTTCCGCGAGGGCGCGCGCAGGTTCGGCTGGGCGGACCGCGATCCCCGTCCCGGCACCCGCCGCGACGGACGCTGGCTGCTGGGCACCGGCACGGCGGCGGCCTCCTTCGGCGCCGGGGCCGCCCCGTCCACCGCCCTGGTCACGGCGGAGGCGGACGGTTCGTTCACCGTACGGATCACCGCCGCCGACATCGGCACCGGAGCCCGCACCGCGCTCACCCTCATCGCCGCCGACGCGCTGGAGACCGCTCCCGAACGGGTCCAAGTCCGCATCGGCGACAGTGACTTCGGCCCCGCGATGATCGCCGGCGGTTCCATGGGCACCCGCTCCTGGGCCTGGGCCGTCACGGCCGCCGCCGCCGAACTGCGGGAGCGGCTCGCGGTGACGACGAGCATCCCCCCGGAGGGGATCACGGTGCGGTCCGACACCACCGAGGCGCTCGGGACCCTGGCGCAGAAGGAACGCCACTCCTACGGGGCGCAGTTCGCCGAGGTCGCCGTGGACACCACCACCGGTGAGGTCCGGGTGCGCCGCATGCTGGGCGTCTTCGCGGCGGGCCGGATCGTCAACCCGCTCACCGCCCGCAACCAGCTCGTCGGCGGGATGACCTGGGGCATCTCCATGGCCCTGCACGAGGAGGCGGTCCGCGACCGGAACAGCGGCGGCCACTACGCCCCCGATCTCGCCGGCTACCACGTGGCCACGCACCCCGACGTCCCGGACATCGAGGCGGACTGGGTGGACGACCACGACCCGGACGACCCGGTCGGCATCAAGGGCATCGGGGAGATCGGCATCGTGGGCGCGGCGGCGGCCGTCGCCAACGCGGTCTGGCACGCCACCGGCGCCCGCCACCGGGACCTGCCGATCCGCCCCGACCGGATCCTCGCGGCGACGGTGCCGGATCCCGCCGGGGGAGCGGCGGATGCTTGACATCGCCGCCGAGCTGCACCGATGGATGGCGGAGGGCCGGGAGTTCGCCGTCGGCACCGTCGTCTCCGTCGGCGGCAGCGCGCCGCGCGGGCCCGGCGCGGCCCTCGCCGTCGACAGCGAGGGCACGGCGATCGGCTCGGTCTCCGGCGGCTGCGTGGAGGGCGCGGTCTACGAACTGTGCGCGCAGTCGCTCCAGGACGGCTCGACCGTGCGCGAACAGTTCGGCTACAGCGACGAGGACGCCTTCGCTGTCGGGCTGACCTGCGGCGGGGTCATCGACATCATGGTCACGCCGGTCCGCGCCGATTCGCCCGAACGCGCGGTGCTGGGGGCCGCGCTGTCCGCCGTGGTCTCCGGCGCGGGGGCCGCCCTCGCCCGGGTGGTGAGCGGCCCGGACGGATTCCTGGGACGGGCGCTGCTCGTCCGCGCCGACGGTACGGGCGAGGGCGGGCTCGGCGGGCGCCCGGAGCTGGACCGTACGGCGGCGGCCGAGGCCTCGGCCCTGCTGGACGCCGGGCGCACCGGCACCGTCACCCTCGCCGAGGACGGGACGCACTGCCCCGGCGGGCTCACCCTGCTCGTCGAGAGCAGCGTGCCACCGCCCCGCATGATCGTCTTCGGCGCGGTGGACTTCGCGGCGGCGCTGGTACGGGCCGGGAAGTTCCTGGGCCACCATGTGACGGTGTGCGACGCCCGGCCCGTCTTCGCCACCCGGGCCCGCTTCCCCGAGGCCGACGAGGTCGTCGTCGACTGGCCCCACCGCTATCTCCGGCGTACCCCCACCGACGGGCGCACGGTGCTGTGCGTGCTGACGCACGAGGCCCGGTTCGACGTGCCGCTGCTCACCGAGGCGTTGCGGATGCCCTCCGCGTTCGTCGGCGCGATGGGATCGCGCCGCACCCACGAGGACCGCAGGCGCCGGCTGCGCGAGGCAGGGCTGAGCGACCGGGAGCTGGACCGCCTGCGTTCGCCCATCGGCCTGGACCTCGGAGCCCGTACGCCCGAGGAGACGGCCCTGTCCATCGCCGCGGAGATCGTCGCGGCCCGGCGGGGCGGCACGGGCCTGCCCCTGACCGGAGGCGCGGAGCCCATCCACCGGGAACCGCGCCAGGAGTCCCACCGGGATCTGCGGGCCGTCAGCCGGCGCTGAGTCCGCCGCGGATCCGGTCGACGACGGCGGCGACCAGCTGGTCGAACTGCTCGTCCGGGGTGGGAGGGGGCAGCGCGGCGGCCTCCCGGAGGGTGGGGATGTCGAGGCCGGCGTGAGCGATGAGCCAGGTGTCGGGGACGAGCGTGTTCCGGTCGTCCCCGGCCCGGCCGGCGGGCCCGTCGACCACGAGGGCGAAGGACAGTACGAGCAGGGAGAGATGACGGTGCGCCGCGAGCGCCGCCGGGAGGTCCAGGCCGACGTCCCGCAGCAGCCGGAGGAACCGGTCGAGGTGGAGCAGACGGTTGGGATGCACCGAGTCCGGGGGCGTGTCCTCGTCCAGGGAGACCAGCAGGGCCCGGGGCCAGCGGCGGTAGAGCGCGCGCAGGGAGCCGGCGTAGCCGGCGACGGAGGTCTCCCAGGCCGCGGGGTCGAGCCGGGGCGGGTTCCACGAGGTCAGCATCAGGTCGACGGCCAGGCTGACGACTTCCCCGCGATCCTCGACGTAGTTGTACAACGCCCGCACGGTCACGCCCAGTTCGGCGGCGAGGGCCCGCATCGTGAGGGCGGGGAACCCCTGTGCGCCGGCCATCTCCAGAGCCTTGGCGGCGATGATCCCGCGAGTGAGGACGGGGCGGCCCTTGCGTGTGGCGGGTCGGCGGCGAGGCGTGGCAGGCATGGCGTCAGCGTACGGCCCGCTTGAACTTCACACGTGTTGACTTTAGTGATGGGTAGAGCCAGGCTGGCCATGTCACGGGCCGCCAGGGCCCGTTCGCCTGCTCTCGCCGTGCGGGCCGTCCACGCCCGCCGAGCCCGGAGGCCGATTCCGCATGCCTGCCCAGAAGTCCCGACGCCTTCCGCCGCTGAGCGGGGTACTGGTGCTCGTGATGGCCTCCACGGGCCTGGTGGTCGTCGACCTGACGATCGTGGCCATCGGGCTCCCGCTGATCAGCGCCGACGTCGCGGACGGAGCCTCGGCCGAGTCCGTGGTGGTGACGTACATGGTCGCCATGGGGGCCCTCACCCAGGTCGTGGGAAGCCTGTCGGACCGCTGGGGCCGACGGGCCCTGTTCCTCGCCGGGATCGCCGTGTTCACCCTGGCCTCCCTGGCCGCGACCGTGGCACCGGATCTGCTGTGGCTCAACGCCGCCCGTGTGGTCCAGGGGGCGGGAGCCGCCGCGATCATGGTCAACGGCATTCCGCTGCTCTCCGACCGCTACGAGGGTGAGGAGCGCGATCTCGCGATCGGCGCCTGGGGCTCGTTCGCGACCGCGGCGGGCCTGCTCGCGCCGACCCTCGGCGGGGTGCTGGCCGAGACCTTCGGCTGGCGGGCGGTCTTCGCGGTCAACCTGCCCCTCGGCATGGCCGCCTGGGTGCTGGCCGTACGCGTGCTGCCCCGCTCCCCGGGGGCGTCGGAGGCGGGGCGGACGGACTGGCTCGGCAGCCTGCTGCTCATGCTCGGCCTCGGCACGGCGACGCTGCTGATGCTCCGCCCCGGCGACGCACCCTGGTCCGGGCAGGAGACCGCCGTGCTGCTCACCGCCTGCCTGGCGCTGGCCGCCTTCCTGGCCGTCCAGCTCCGGGTGCCCGCGCCGACACTGGAACTCCGGATGTTCGGCCGGCCCGCGTTCTCCGGTGCGATGCTGGCCGTCCTGCTCAGCCGCGTCCTGACCATCGGCGGCTCGGTCTACCTGGTGCTGTACTTCTCCGACGGCCTCGGTATGGGCCCGACCGGGGCGGGCCTGCTGATGACCCCGATCTTCCTCGCCCAGATCGTCATGGGCATGGTCGGCTCCAAGCTGATCGGCCACTGGGCACCCGGCCTGGTCATCGGCTCCGGCTACGCGCTCAAGGGCGCCGGCCTCGCCGCTCTGGCGTTGCTGATCACCCCCGGCACCCCGTGGTGGGCGCTGCTGGTGCCGCTGCTCGCCTGGGGAGCGGGCGGCGGGATCGCGGGCGCACCCGTCATGGCCGTCGCCGTGCGGGTCACGGCCCCCGAACGGGTCGGCATGGTCGCCGGGACCGTCGCCACCCTCGCGTCCCTCGGCGCGGGGGTCGGCACCGCGGCGCTCGGCGCGGTCTTCACCCTCCACGGCGGCCACAGCGCGCAGGCGGTCACCGACGGCGCCCGAGCCGTACTGGGGGTGTCCGCGGCGCTCGCGGTCGTCGCCGTGCTCACCACCGTCACGCTCATCGGACCGCGCCGCGTTCCACGCCCCGCTACGAGGCGTCCTGCCGGCGCACCATCTCGGCGATCCAGGCGGGCGTGAACGGGGACGTACAGCCCGGAGAGGTCGGATGGTCCTTGAGCACCTCCAGCCGCTCACCGATGCCGACGGCGCGGGCGCGGAGGCCGGGGCGGTCGATCCCGATCCGGGCCAGGCAGCGGTTCATCGCCCACCGCAGTCGGTCCGGAGCGTCCTTCATCCGCGCCTCGACGACGTCGAGCAGCCCGGGGAGGTCGAGGACCCCGGGGTCCTTCCTGACGCTCTCGGTGGTGAGCGCCCAGCCGGCGCTTTCGACCACGGGGTCCGGGTCGGCGGTCCAGACCAGGGGCAGCTCCTCTGCGTGCGGGCTCTTCCTCACCACGTGGTTCACGAGCCAGTCGTGCACCTTGGGGGCGCGGGCCTCACGCACCAGGGCGTCCAGGGCCTCACGCTCGAACGCCTTCGGTCCTCCGGCGCGGCCGGCTCGGCCATCACCTCGGCCACCGTCGCGCCGGCCGGCGTCTCTGCGGCCACCTCGGCCTCCTGCTGGTCCCCTCGTCCGTTCCCCTGTCGGTCGGAACGACGGATTCAGCGTACGACGGACCTCCGGCGCACGGCCGGTGTCCGCGGTGCGGCGAGCGGCGCGTGTTTGGCGGGGCCGTTCGGGGTCACTCCAGTACAGCGGCGCGAGCCACCGGGAACAGGCGCGCCCATGTGGCGGACTCTGAGGTGCGCGCCGGGGACGACGAGGAAACGTGAACCGATCGACGGTGGAACCACCGCTGACCGCACAGGAGGACACGATGCGTGACGTACGCAGGATCTTGCGGGCCAAGGTACTGAAGGCCCGCGGACTGGCCACGGAATCCGACGGCAAGGCGCTCGACGACCAGGACCGCAAGGACGAGGGCCGACGCCGGCAGGCCGAGGCGCGCCGCCAGGAGCAGCAGGACCGGCCCGACGGGCGTCACGGCCGTTGAACGGGCCAGAGGTTCGGGTACCCGAGGGCGAAGACGGCCCGATGGCGCGCCGGACCCTGCCGGACGAGTCCGGCAGGGTCCGGCGGCCGGGCGCGGAAGCTCCACGGCCGGGCCGGGTCGTGCGGCTACCCGGCGTCTACCGGCCACAGACCGACACGCTTCTCCTCGCCCTGGCCATGGGCCGCGAGGGGATCGGCCCGGGCACGGACCTGCTGGACCTCTGCACCGGGAGCGGCGCGCTGGCCCTGCACGCCGCCCGGCTCGGCGCCCGCGTCACCGCGGTGGACATCAGCCGCCGGGCCGTGGCGTCCGCACGGCTGAACACCGCACTCGCCCGCCTGCCCGTCACCGTACGGAGGGGCGACCTGCTGCGGGCTCTGCCCGGCCGCACGTTCGACGCCGTCGTCAGCAATCCCCCGTACGTTCCGGCCCCCGGCCTGTCGGTGCCACGGCACGGGCCAGGCCGCTCCTGGGACGCGGGCCCCGAAGGGCGGGTGATCCTCGACCGCATCTGTGACGACGCCTTCGCCGCGCTGCGCCCCGGCGGGCTGCTGCTGCTGGTCCAGTCGGGGCTGAGCCGCCCCGAGGAGACGGTCGGCCGGCTGTCCGCGGCCGGGCTGGACGTCTCCGTGATTGACCGGGTGACGATCCCGTTCGGGCCGGTCACCCGACGCCGGGCGGCCTGGCTGCGGGACAAGGGGCTGCTGAGGGGCCGGCTGGACAGGGAGGAGCTGGTGGTGATCCGTGGCCGGAAGAAATGAGACGCCCCGCCGGGTGGTGGTGAACCGGGAAGGCCCGATCCTGGTGGAAGGGCCGGTAGAGGTCGTCGTCGACGACGGAACGACGGTCCGGTCCGACCGTTTCGTCGTCGCGATCTGCACCTGCCGCCGCAGCCGTACCTACCCCTGGTGCGACACCAGCCACCGCCGCCGCAAGCCCGCCGCTTCCGGCGCGAACGACCGACAGCCCCAGGAGGGCGAGGAGGAGTCCCGACCGTGACGACCCCGGCCACCACCCCCCGTGAAACCATCTCCCGCGAGAGCTCCGCGGCCTCTCCCGGCCTTCCCCCGGCGCGCGGCCCCCTGAGCGAGAGCGTCCTCGCCGTACTGGCGGGAGGCGGAGTCCCTCTGCCCGAAGCCGACGCGGTCCGCCGCTCCGACCCGTACGGGGACGACCTCCAGCTGCTCCTGTACGTCCTGTACGAGCTCCACTACCGGGGCTTCGCGGGCGTGGACGAGCTCCTGGAGTGGGATCCCGCCCTGCTCGCCGTGCGCGCGGCGGCCGAGGACGTCTTCCTGGACGCGCTGCGCCGCGACAGCGGCCCCGGCGGGAAGGACGTGGCGGAGGCGGTCGACGCGCTCCAGCTGGAACCGGTGGGGGACGACGGCCACAGCGTCAGCCACCACCTCCAGCGGGAGGGAGAGCTGTGGCAACTGCGCGAGTACGCCGCCGTGCGCTCCCTCTACCACCTCAAGGAAGCCGACCCGCACCTGTGGGTGGTGCCCAGGCTCCGCGGCCGGGCGAAGGCGGGCATGGTCGCCGTCGAGTTCGACGAATTCGGAGCGGGCCGGGCCGAGGACATCCACGCACAGCTCTTCGCCGACCTGATGACCGACCTCGGTCTCGACGCGCGGTACGGCCGCTACCTCGACGCCGCGCCCGCCCAGGCCCTGGCCACCGTCAACCTGATGTCCCTCTTCGGTCTGCACCGACGGCTGCGCGGCGCGCTCGTCGGGCACTTCGCCACCGTGGAGATCACCTCGTCACCCGGGTCGAGGAGACTGGCCGAGGCCCTGCGCCGCGCGGGCGCGGGCCCCGCCGCCCAGCGGTTCTACGACGAGCACGTGGAAGCCGACGCGGTCCACGAACAGGTGGTGCGGCACGAGGTGATCGGCGGCCTGCTGGAGGACGAGCCCGCGCTGGCGGCCGACGTCGTCCTGGGCATCGAGGCGACCGGCCATCTGGAAGACCTCCTCGGGGACCACCTGCTGGCGGGGTGGCGGGAGGGCCGCTCGGCCCTGCGCACACCGCTGACGCCCTGATGACGGGCGGGGGCGGCTCAGAAGGTGTCGTCGTCCGCGGCGAGGACCGTGACCCCCGTGTCGCGCTCCAGCGGTTCGGCGATCCGCACCTGCGTCCTCGGCGAAGACGCCGTTCTCCCGCCCGGTCGCGTCGTCCGCGCCACTGAGCCGGCCGGCCCGGCACTCGGGGGCGGACCCTTCCAGAGGTTCCCCCTCGACCTCCTGGGCGAGCCGGCGCTTCGCCGCGACGCTCCTCCGCCCCCGTCGTGCCGAACCTGTTCACACCCAGGGGACGTTGGGGAGGAGAGCAGCCCTCTTCCATCTGGGTACACATCGTCGCCTCGTGCGTCCGCGGGCATGTCCTGCTCCTCCGACGTACGGGCGGCCCTCCGGCCCGGATGGTGATGTGCGTCAACGTCCGAGGGCCTTGCGGAGCTGCTCCTTGTTCATGGAGGAACGCCCGTCGATGTTCTTCTTCCTGGCCTCCGCGTAGAGCTGGTCCCGCGTGGGGCCCTGCGCGCCCTTGTGGGAGTGCTCGCCGCCGCGTTCGTAGGCGGACTTCCTGTCCCGCGTCGACGTCTTGCTCGCCGTCCTCGACTCGCCCGACCGGGCGCGCTGCTTGTTGACGGTCCGGGCCGCGATCTCCTTCGCGCGGCTCTTCGAGGCGCCCTGCTCCTCCTGGCTCTCCTTGATGTGCTCGTACTGCCGCTCACGCTTCTTGTCGGATCCAGCCGGCATGACGTGCTCCTCACTCCGTCTCGGGGGACGACCACAGCGTTTCCCCTACGGATCCCACTGAACAGCCCACACCGGGACAGCGCCTCCGGAGGCGGCGAAGGGAGCAGAACGCCGAAGGCCGGCGGGTGGCGCCGA
The DNA here is from genome assembly GCF_018619185.1 of Streptomyces sp. McG3. Lineage (GTDB taxonomy): Bacteria > Actinomycetota > Actinomycetes > Streptomycetales > Streptomycetaceae > Streptomyces. The sequence continues at coordinate 17,643 of NZ_JAAXYC010000141.1, forward strand.
TGGCCGCTCACCCGACCGGTCGGCGTCTGGGCGCCCGCTCCTCGCTGTCGTCGCCGATCGCACCGCACAGCCGCACGGCCGGGCCCTCGATCTGTACGCGCCCGTCCCGCACGCCTTCGACACGGCCGGCCTGACAGCGCTGATACCGCTCACCGCGCAGGCCACCGGGGCGATCGCGCGGGCATCACCGGCGAGGTTTCGCCCGAGGGCCGCATCCGGCCCGGCCCGGCACCCCCTGCCTCGGGTGACTCCGTTTGAACACAGGCACACGGGTAGACGGCGCAAGTCCCTGTCGGCCGAACCGAAAGAAGAACCCGTGTCCCTAGATCAGCGCAAGAATATCTTCATCGTCGGAATGGACGAGGCGAACCTGCGAACGCTGGAGGCCGTTCCGGACGCCCGCCACCACCGCCTCCACCCCCTGCTCAGCATCAAGGAGTTGCAGGAGGACGAGACCACCGTCGACGAACTGCTGACCCGCGCCCGCGCCGTCCTCGACGCGCACGAGGGAGGCATCGACGCGATCGTCGGCTACTGGGACTTCCCCGTGAGCACCCTCGTACCCCTGCTGAGCAGGGAGTACGGCACGACGAGTACCAGCCTGGAATCCGTCGTCAAGTGCGAGCACAAGTACTGGAGTCGGCTGGAGCAGCAGAAGGTCATCGACGAACACCCCCGCTTCGGCCGGGTGGATCTGGACAGCGACGATCCGCGGCCGCCGGACGGCGTGAACTTCCCCATGTGGCTCAAGCCCGCCCTGGCCTACTCCTCCGAGCTGGCATTCGGCGTCTCGGACATGACGGAGTTCCGGTCGGCGGTCACGGAGATACGCGAGGGGATAGCCCGGGTGGGAAAGCCTTTCGAAGCCATACTCGATCTTCTGGAACTCCCGCCGGAAATGGCGGGGGTCGGTGGGCAGGTCTGTCTGGCCGAAGAGGCCATGACGGGCATCCAGGTGGCTGTCGAGGGATATGTCCACCGGGGCGAGGTCACCGTCTACGGCGTGCTCGACTCGATCAACTACCCCGGCTCCTCGTCCTTCCTGCGCCACCAGTATCCGAGCACCCTCCCGGCCCCGGTGATCCAGCGGCTGCACGAGGTCAGCGAACGCACCATGCGGCAGATCGGCATGGACGCGGCGACCTTCAGCATCGAGTACTTCTACGACCCGAAGACCGCCGACATCAGCCTGCTGGAGATCAACCCCCGCCACTCCCAGTCGCACGCGGAGATGTTCGACTTCGTCGACGGCGTGCCCAACCACCATCGGATGTTCCGGCTCGCCCTGGGCGGCGACCCGGCCCTGCCGCCCGGCGGCGGCCGCTACAAGGTGGCCGCCAAGTGGTACTACCGCTGGTTCGGCGAGGGCCGTGTCCACCAGGTGCCGACCGCCGAGGACATCGCCGCCATCGAGCGGGATATCCCGGGCGTCCGGATCGACATGGTCCCCTCCGAGGGGCAGCGGCTCTCCTCGGTCACGGGCCAGGACAGCTACAGCTACGAGCTCGCCCACATCTTCACCGGCGGGGACGACGAGGACGACCTGCGCCGCAAGTTCGACGCCTGCGTCGCGGCCCTCGGCCTGAGCTTCGACGAGACGCGACCGGGCGGGCACGGCCGGAATTCTTCGTGACGCCCCGGGTACCCGCCCCCACCGGACCCGACGTCAGGAAGGACCCTGCCACCCGTATGCGATTCGTCGAGAACCTTCCGTACGAGACGGGGGAAGAGGACCACGTCACCATCACCATGGCGGACGGGGTACGTCTGTCCGCCAGGATCTGGCGGCCCACCTCGTCCGACGGGGACCCGGTCCCCGCGGTCGTGGAGTGCATCCCCTACCGCAAGAACGACCTCACCTCGACCCGCGACGCCATCCACCACCCGTACATCGCGGGCCACGGCTACGCCTGCGTGCGCGTGGACCTGCGAGGGACGGGGGAGTCGGAGGGCGTGCTCCTGGACGAGTACCTGGAGCAGGAGCAACGCGATGCCGAAGAGGTGCTGGCCTGGGTCGCCGCGCAGCCCTGGTGCGACGGGAGCACCGGCATGATGGGCATCTCCTGGGGCGCTTTCGCCGCGCTCCAGACGGCGGCCCGGCGCCCCGAGAGCCTGAAGGCCATCGTCATCGCCTCGTTCACCGACAACCGGTACGCGGACGACATGCACTACCTCGGCGGCGCCATGCTCTCCGACAACCTCGCCGAGGCCGGGACGATGTTCGCGTACGCCACCTGCCCGCCCGACCCGGCCGTCGTCGGGGAGAGCTGGCGCGAGCTGTGGCACGAGCGGCTGGAGGGCAGCGGGCCGTGGGTCGTGGAGTGGCTGCGCCACCAGCGGCGCGACGCCTACTGGCGGCACGCCTCGGTCTGCGAGGAC
>NZ_JAAXYC010000585.1 GCF_018619185.1 Streptomyces sp. McG3
TGGTTGACAGCTCCCCGGGGACTATCGTGGCCTCCCACGTCCTTCATCGGTTCCTGGTGCCAAGGCATCCACCGTGCGCCCTTAAAAACTTGGCCACAGATGCTCGCGTCCACTGTGCAGTTCTCAAGCAACGACCAGCCACCCATCACCCCGTCCTAAGAGGACGAGTTCACTGGGGCCGGCGTCGAAGGCAGCCTTATCGGCCGTACCTTCAGACACCCAACAGCGCGCCCAGTACCCGGAATTCATTCGGTTCACTTTCCACGCTCCGAGGAGCAGTACTCGTGTCCCGGCTGAACCACCAGGTACTGAATAGTCAACGTTCCACCCATGAGCTGACCACCGTCGAACATTTGTCGACGTAGTGGCTCTGGATTCCTTGCGGAATCTAGATGCTCCTTAGAAAGGAGGTGATCCAGCCGCACCTTCCGGTACGGCTACCTTGTTACGACTTCGTCCCAATCGCCAGTCCCACCTTCGACAGCTCCCTCCCACAAGGGGTTGGGCCACCGGCTTCGGG
>NZ_JAAXYC010000142.1 GCF_018619185.1 Streptomyces sp. McG3
GCGTCGGGGCACGTCAGCCCGTGCTCCCACAGCGGCAGTTCCCAGTCCAGCAGGTCCGGCTCCGGTACGGGGCGCTCGCCCCGTACCACCGGGGCGTCCAGCGCGTGGGCGATGATCTCGGGGCCGTGCCGGTCCGCCAGCTCCTGCGCGGCCCCGTAGTGGTCGCGGTGGCCGTGGGTGATGACGATGCGCCGGATCCCGGCCGGGTCGAGGCCGAGCGTGCGGATCGCGTCCTCGATCGCGGCGGCCGACTCGACGTCACCCGCGTCGATCAGGGTCAGCTCCGTCCCGTCACGCCAGAGGTAGGCCTGACCGATCCGGAAGCGGAACATGTGCAACTGGGGGAGTACCTCGACGAGATCCATGCGGCGAACGTACGCAGCGGCGGACGTCCGGCGCACGGATCTACGCTCGGGGCGACTTCGCCGAGGGCGTAGGGCCCGCCCGGCCGCGCCCCGAGGGCTCCCCGTGCGGGAGACCCCGGGGCCGGGGCGTCCCGCACGGATCCAGCTCCGGGCGACTTCGCCGAGGGCATGGCGGCGATCCGGGCCCGCCGTCGGGCGGCTCCAGGAGGTCAGGCCTTCTTCGACTCCGCGTAGTTCCGCAGGAACAGCGCCTCGGCGACCGACATCCGCTCCAGTTCCTCGGGCGACACGCTCTCGTTCACCGCGTGGATCTGCGCCTCGGGCTCGCTCAGCCCGATCAGCAGGATCTCCGCCTCCGGGTAGAGGCCCGCCAGCGTGTTGCACAGCGGGATGGAGCCGCCCATCCCGGAGGACTGCATCTCCTGGCCCGGGTACGCGTCCCGCATCGCGTCCGCCATCGCCGTGTACGCCGGGCTGGTCATGTCCGCGCGGAACGGCTGGCCCTGGCCCACCTGTTCCACCCGCACCCGCGCACCCCAGGGCGCGTGGGACTCCAGGTGGGCGGTGAGCAGCTTCGTCGCCTCGGCGGCGTCCTGGCCCGGCGGCACCCGAAGGCTGACCTGCGCCCGCGCGCTCGCCTGCACGGACGGGGTCGCGCCGACGACCGGCGGGCAGTCGATGCCGATGACGGTGACGGCGGGACGGGCCCAGATCCGGTCCGCGACCGTGCCCGTGCCGATCAGCTCCACCCCGTCCAGCACCTTGGCGTCCTGCCGGAACTCCGACTCCGGGTACTGGAGCCCGTCCCAGTCGGCGTCGCCCGTCAGCCCGTCGACCGTGGTCGTGCCGTCCTCGGCGCGCAGCGAGGCCAGCAGCTGGATCATCGCGGCCAGCGCGTCCGGGGCCGCGCCGCCGAACTGCCCCGAGTGCAGGTTCCCTTCGAGGGTGTCCAACCGCACCCGCAGCATCGTCATCCCGCGCAGCGTCGCGGTGACCGTCGGCAGTCCGACCCGGAAGTTCCCGCTGTCGCCGATGACGATCGTGTCGGCGGCCAGCAGTTCCGGGTGCGCTTCCGCGTACCGCTCCAGACCACCGGTGCCCTGCTCCTCGGAACCCTCGGCGATCACCTTCACCGAGACCGGGACGCCACCGTTCGCCTTGAGGGCGCGCAGCGCGAGCAGGTGCATGATGAACCCGCCCTTGCAGTCGGCCGCGCCCCGGCCGAACCAGCGGCCGTCGCGCTCGGTGAGTTCGAACGGCGGGGAGATCCACGCCGACTCGTCCAGCGGCGGCTGCACGTCGTAGTGCGCGTAGAGCAGCACGGTCGGAGCCCCGGCCGGACCGGGCAGGAACCCGTAGACGGACTGCGTGCCGTCGGGGGTGTCCAGCAGGGCGACGTCCGTGAACTCCTCGGCGCGCAGGGCGTCGGCGACCCAGTTGGCCGCGCCCTCGCACTCGCTCCTCGGGAACACCGCCGGGTCCGCCACCGACTGGAACGCCACCAGCTCGGCCAGCTCCCCCCGGGCGCGGGGCATCAGCGAGGCGACGGTCTCGGGAATCGGACGGGCGGTCATGGGCACGCTCCTCGTGGGTGCGACGTTATGGGTAGGGCGCGGTGTGTACGCGACCGTGTGCGACGCCGTGGATGCGGCGACGCATGTACGACGAAATCATGGCCGATCCTCCCACAGGAGGGCTTGGCCGGAACGCGCCGTAGGATGCCGTGAGCAGCTTGGGGCCACTGGTCGGATCAGGAGCAGAAGCACATCGTGAGCAGCGAGAACGCAGACGCCGGACGTGAGCCGGAAGAGTCGTCCGTGTGGGATGTCGTCGTGGTCGGCGCCGGACCGGCCGGCGCATCGGCGGCGTACGCGGCAGCCGTGGCGGGGCGGAGAGTCCTGCTGCTGGAGAAAGCGGAACTGCCGCGCTACAAGACCTGCGGCGGGGGAATCATCGGGTTCTCGCGGGACTCCCTGCCGCCGGGGTTCGAACTGCCCCTGAAGGACCGCATCCACGCGGTCACCTTCTCGCTCAACGGCAAGCTGTCGCGCACCCGCCGCTCCCGGCGCATGCTCTTCGGGCTCATCAACCGCCCGGAGTTCGACGCCGGTCTGGTCGAGGAGGCGCAGAAGGCCGGGGCCGAACTGCGCACCGGGGCGTCGGTGGTGCGGGTCGAGCAGCACGGTCCCGCCGTGCCCGACCGGCGGACGGTCGCCGTGGTGCTGGCCGATGGTGAGACGGTGCTCGCGCGGGCGGTCGTCGGCGCGGACGGCAGCGCGGGCCGGATAGGAGCCCATGTCGGGGTGAAGCTCGACCAGGTCGACCTCGGCCTGGAGGCGGAGATCCCGGTTCCGGCCACCGTGGCGGAGGACTGGGCGGGCCGGGTGCTCATCGACTGGGGCCCGATGCCGGGCAGTTACGGCTGGGTGTTCCCCAAGGGGGACACCCTCACCGTGGGTGTCATCTCGGCGCGCGGCGACGGCGCGGGCACCAAGCGGTATCTGGAGGACTTCATCGCCCGCCTCGGCCTCGCCGGGTTCGAGCCGGCCGTCTCCTCGGGGCATCTCACCCGCTGCCGCAGTGACGACTCACCGCTCTCCCGCGGCCGGGTCGTGGTCTGCGGGGACGCCGCCGGACTGCTGGAGCCGTGGACCCGCGAGGGCATCTCCTTCGCGCTGCGCTCGGGCCGGCTCGCCGGGGAGTGGGCGGTCAGGATCGCGGAGTCGCACGACGCGGTGGACGCCCGCCGTCAGGCCCTCAACTACGCCTTCGCCATCAAGGCCGGTCTCGGCGTGGAGATGGGCGTAGGCCGCCGCATGCTCAAGCTGTTCGAGCGCCGCCCGGGGATGCTGCACGCGGTGCTGACCGGCTTCCGCCCGGCGTGGAAGGCGTTCGCCGGGATCACCCGGGGAACGACGTCGCTGGCCGAGCTGGTCCGTACGCACCCGATGGCGCAGCGGGCGCTGTCCGCGATGGACCGCTAGGGCCTGTCCTGACCATTCCCGTTGTCGCCCGCAGGGCGGCCGCGCGGCGTCAGGCGCGTGCTCTCGACGCGTCGGCCCCGGGCCCCCGTACCGGACGTACTCGGGTCCGGGGCCAGTGCGCGAGAGTGCGTGCATGGCGTCGTGGGGCAGGCGGGAATGGGCAGACACGCCCTGGCGCCCCGCTCGTCGTGACCACGCCCCCGTCGCCCGTACGGCCACGGGGGCGCGGTCATGCCTCGACCGTGATGCGGAAGACCGGGTGGTCGGGGCAGGCCGCCAGCAGTTCGGCGTCCGTGGACTTCGCCGTGATCCCCTGGAAGTACTGGTTGACCTCCCAGCCCCACCGCTCCAGATAGGCCCGGATGATCCGGGCCTTCTGTGCGTCGTCGGCGATCTCCACGGCGGTGAAGCGGCTGACCTTGCGCCCCAGCCGCAGCTCTCCGCCGCCCGCGACGCGCATGTTGCGCACCCACTGCGAGTGTCCCCGGGCCGAGACGATGTACCGCTCGCCTTCGAAGGAGTGGGCGTTGACCGGGATGCGCCGCATCTGACCGCTCTTGCGTCCCCGCACCGACAGTTCGGCCGAGCCCATCAGGCTGATGCCGTGCCGGGCCAGCCATCCGACGATTCTGTTGAGGCGGTGCGCGGCGGAGCTCGCCCGGAGGTAGTAGGGCTGCTGCGACATGGTGACTCCTGATGCATTGGGAGAGCGGTGCTCTCGCTTGAGAGCAGTGTGCGCTGGGTTGCCACCCAAAAGCAAGAGCACTGCTCTCTGTTTTGATATCCGCTCTCGTTTCTGGTCGGTGCTCCGTATGCATGGCAGACTGACCGCATGAGCACCATCCGAGGGGCCAGGGAACGCGCCCGCATCGAAGTGACCGCGGCGATCAAGGACGAGGCCAGGAAGCAGCTCGCGGAGGAGGGCGCGGCGAAGCTCTCGCTGCGGGCCGTGGCACGGGAGCTGGGCATGGTCTCCTCCGCGCTCTACCGCTACTTCCCCAGCCGCGACGACCTGCTCACCGCGCTGATCGTCGACGCGTTCGACGCGATAGGGGCGGTCGCGGAACGGGCGGCGGGGGAGCGGGCGGAGACGGTCCCGCCCGCCGAACGCTGGATCACGGTGGCCTGTGCCGTACGCGCGTGGGGGCTCGCCCACCCCCATGAGTACGCGCTGATCTACGGTTCGCCCGTTCCCGGCTACATCGCCCCGATGGACACGGTGGGGCCGGCGTCCCGGGTGGGCCTGGTCTTCATCGACATCGTCCGTACCGCGTCCCGGGCCGAGGACCTCGCCGTACCCTCCCTCGCCCCGGAGCTGCGGTCCGACGCGGAGCGGATGGCCGCCGATTTCGCCCCGGACGTGCCTCCGGCAGCCGTGGCGGCCCTGGTCGCCGCCTGGGCGCAGCTGTTCGGCCTGATCTCCTTCGAGCTGTTCGGCCAGTTCAACCGGGTCGTCGAGGCGCGCGAGCCGCTGTTCCGGCAGGCCGCGGGCGACCTGGCCCGCTCGGTGGGCCTGCGCGCCGTCAAGCCGTAGGGCCGCCCTTCCCCGGCGGCGTACTCCCCACGGAGTACGGGTGATCACCACGCACGGCGGACGCCCCCGCACCCGTCCGCCCTCTAGCGTGGCCGCCATGGACGAACAGCAACCGCCGGACCGGGGCGGCGGTCACCCCTGCGGCTTCCCGGGCCCCCGGCCTCCCGGTCGGCCGGGCCGGCGGGGCGGCCCGCCGGCGTGGCTGTCCGGCGCGCGTTCCCGGACTGCCGCCGGGCTGCCCTGGGTGTCGACGGCCGCGCTGCTGGTGTTCGTCATGGTCGGCACGGGCTTCGCCGAGCACGGGCAGGACCGCCGGCCCCTGGACTTGGCCGCCAGGCTGCTGCTGTGCGTCGCGGTCGCCGTGCTGCTCCTCCGCCACCGCCGCCCCGTGGCCGTCGTGGCCACCACCTGCGCGGCGACCCTGGTCTATCTCGCGGCGGGCTATCCGTACGGGCCGGTGTTCGTCGCCGTCGCCGTCGGCTGCTTCAGCGCGATCGTCGCCGGGCACCGGAAGGCCGCCTGGTGGTCGCTGGGCGGGCTGTGGGCCGGGCACGTCCTGGTCTCCCACTGGCTGTACCGGTGGCTGCCGCCGGGCGGCGACGGGGCCGCGCCCTGGACGCAGCAGGGCTTCATCACCGCGTGGGTCCTGGCCGTCGTGGCCGCCGCCGAACTGCTGCGGGTGCGCCGCGAGCAGTGGGCCGCCACCCGTGCGGAGCGCGAGGCGGCGGAGCGGCGGCGGGCCGACGAGGAACGGTTGCGCATGGCCCGCGAGCTGCACGACGTGCTGGCCCACTCCATCTCCGTCATCAACGTGCAGGCCGGGGTCGGGCTCGCGCTCCTCGACTCCGACCCGGAACAGGCCCGGACCGCCCTCACCACGATCAAGGCGGCCAGCAAGGAGGCGCTCGACGAGGTACGTCAGGTGCTCGCCAACCTCCGGGCGCCCGGCGACGCCCCCACCTCGCCGGCCCCCGGCCTGGACCGGCTTCCCGAGCTCGTCGAACAGGCGGCGTCCGCCGGGCTCACCGTCACCGTGGAGAGCGAGGGCGATCCGGCCGCCGTCCCGCCCGGTGCCGGTCTCGCCGCCTTCCGCATCGTCCAGGAGGCCCTGACCAACATCGTCCGCCACTCCGGCTCCCGTACCGCCCTGGTGCACATCGGCCACGGCTCCGGGCGCGTCCGGCTCCGCGTCGACGACGAGGGACCGGCCACCGGGGACGACGCCGGCGGCGGCGGCAACGGACTCGTCGGGATGCGGGAGCGGGCCGCCGCCCTCGGTGGCACGATCGAGGCGGGACCCCGCCCGGACGGCGGCTTCCGGGTCCTCGCGGAACTGCCGTTCACCGCACCGGACCGCGACCGACGCCGGAATCCGCCGGAGCCCTCCGAGGAGACACCGTGATCCGCGTAACGCTCGCCGACGACCAACTGCTCGTACGGGCGGGCTTCCGCGCGCTGTTGGACGCGCAGCCGGACATCGAGGTCGCGGGGGAGGCCGCCGACGGCGAGGAGGCGGTCCGCCTGGTGCGTGAACTGCGCCCCGACATCGTGCTGATGGACATCCGCATGCCGCGTCTGGATGGACTGGCCGCCACCCGGCGGATCACCGGCGACCCTGACCTCAACGAGGTGAAGGTCGTCATGCTCACCACCTTCGAACTCGACGAGTACGTCTTCGAGGCCCTCCGCAACGGAGCCTCGGGCTTCCTGGTCAAGGACACCGAGCCGGAGGAACTGCTGCGCGCGGTGCGGGCGGTGGTCGGCGGGGACGCGCTGCTCTCGCCCGGCGTGACGCGCCGCCTGATCGCGGAGTTCGCGGCCCGCTCCAAGGTGCCGACGGCCGCCGCCTCGCTCGCCCGGCTCACCGAACGGGAGCGGGAGGTGATGGCACTGGTCGGCATCGGCCTGTCGAACGGGGAGATCGCCCGCAGACTGGTCGTCAGCCCGCTCACCGCGAAGACCCACGTCAGCCGCACCATGGTCAAGCTCGGAGTCCGCGACCGGGCCCAACTCGTCGTCCTCGCCTACGAATCGGGTCTGGTGCGCCCCGGCTGGCTCGGCTGAGCCGGGAGGCGCGCCCGGTTTCTCGGCCCGGCGGTGCCGATCAGGTGACGGCGGAGTTGTCCGTCCAGAGCCGGGCCACCGAGCGGTCGCCGCGCAGGGCGAGGGCAGTGAGCGGCAGTCGGTTCCAGAGGGCGAGGTAGAGCCCCTCGGCCGTACCGCTCAGCTCGCAGTCGACGTCGTCGCCCGGCTCGGTCCCGGCCTCCGACCGCACGGCCCGAGGCGGATCCTGGGAGATCCGGACCGTCCAGGTCGCATCCGTGTCCAGGGCCCGTACCCGCAGCACCCGGGGCTTCTTGGAGCGCACCTTGCTCTTGGGCCGGGCGTGGAACCCGGTGAGGAGTTCGTCGATGCCGTCGACCGCCCGGTCCACGGACACCGGGGTCAGCGGAGTGCCGAGCGCCGACTCGGCGTCCACGCGGTGCACGGTCGTCTCGTGCAGCTGGCGGCGGGACCAGAACGCCAGGGGCGAGGGGGCCGGCATGAAGGTCCAGCAGTCCAGGTCGGCGGGGGCTTCCTCCAGGGTCCTGACGAGATGGCGGTGCCCCTCGCGGAACCAGTCGAGGAGTTCGGCGCCGTCCAGGGCGGGCTCGGTACCGGCCGGCTGGTAGGTGGTGTGCCCCTCGGCGACGAGCGCCGCCGCCCAACGGTGCACCATGCCGGTGTGCCGCAGCAGATGACGTGTCTGCCAGCCGGGACAGGTCGGAACCGAGGCCCCCGATCCGGCCCGCTCGGCGGCGGCCGCGAGCAGCCGCCCTTCCTCGGACAACGACGCGATGTGCTCGGCGATCTGCATGGCGGCGATTGTGCCAGGGGCCCCGCCCGGCCGTCAGGCGCCCTGCGGGTGCGCGGATCCGGGTGACCCGGCCCGGCGCACCAGGCGGACGAACCAGCCCAGGGCCAGCGACTGGACGAGGACCGAGACCACCAGGCCGAGCACCAGGAACCACGCGGGCCCGCCGGCCTCGGCGCCCGCCAGGGAGCCGCCGAGGAAGAACAGGAAGACGGTCGGGGCCGCGAGGAGGAACAGCCAGACGCCGGAGAACGACGCGTCCTCGTGGGCGACGAACAGGGTGTCCACGGCGACGAACAGCGTCGCCGCGAGCACCAGCCCGAGGTAGATCAGGGAAGCGGGGTTGCGGAAGGTCAGCCGGACCAGGGTGTTCAGGTGCGGGTGGTCGGTCAGGCGCTTCATGGTGTGCTCCCCTGCTGCTCGCTCTGCCTCTTGCTCGGTCGAGGCTTCCATCGTGCGCCCGGGGAGCGGGGCCTGCCTGAGTACGGCTACTCAATCGACCGTGCGTGCGGGTGATCAGGTGTGCGCGTCCGTCGTCGCGTTGCGCGCCCCGTAGCCCAGGGCGGCCGCAGCGGCGGCCAGCAGGGCGACCGTCGTCAGGGCCAGCGGCAGCGAGAACCAGTCGGCGAGGAAGCCGATCGCGGGCGGTCCGAGCAGCATCCCGCCGTAGCCGAGCGTCGAGGCCGCGGCGACTCCGCTCGGTCCCGCGAGTTCGCCCGCCCGCCCCACCGCGACGGGGAAGATGTTGGCGAGCCCGAGGCCGGTGACCGCGAACCCGGCCAGCGCCAGCCAGGTGGTCGGCGCCAGCGAGCCGAGCAGCATTCCGGCCGAGGCCGTCGCGCCGCCGAGGACGAGGGTGCGGGTCTGGCCGAGCCGTTCCAGGAGCAGGGTCCCGCTCAGCCTGCCCGCCGTCATCGTCAGGGCGAACAGCGCGTAGCCGGCGGCGGCGAGCCCGGGGTGCGCGCCCAGGTCCTGTTCCAGGTGGAGCGCGCCCCAGTCGGCGAGGGCCCCTTCCCCGTACGCCGTGCACAGGGCGATCACGCCGAAGAGCACGACGACGCGGCGGGCCCGGGGCGACAGCCGCTGCTTCGGCGCTCGCCGGTCGAGGGCCTGCCGAGCGGCGGGGGCCGGGCGGTGGCGCAGCAGGGCGGGTCCGGCGAAGGCGGTGACGAGCAGACCGGTCCCGGCCAGCAGGAAGAGGTGTGTGGACGCGGAGAGGCCCCCCGCGACCAGCCCGCCGAGCCCGGCGCCGACCATGCCGCCCAGGCTGAACGCCGCGTGGAAACTCGGCATCACGGGCCGCCGCAGTTCGGCGACGAGGTCGACGGCGGCGCTGTTCATCGCCACGTTCATCCCGCCGTACGCCGCTCCGAACACCAGCAGCACGAGGCCGAGGGAGAGCGCCGAGTGGGTCTGGGCGGGCAGGGCGATGCTCAGCGGAAGCAGGACGCCGCAGACCACGGTGACGGCGTGGCTGCCGTAACGGCGGCACAGCCGGCCGGTGAGCATCATGGTGATGACCGCCCCGGCGGAGACGCCGAGCAGGGCGAGTCCGAGGGTGGAGGCGGAGGCTCCGGTCTGCTGCTTGATGGCCGGGATGCGGACCACCCAGCCGGCGAAGAGGAACCCGTCGAGGGCGAAGAACACGGTCAGCGCGGTACGGAGGCGGGCCGACGAGGGTGGGGCGGTGTCTCCGCCAGGTCCCCCCGGTAGGGCCGTCCGCAGTTTGTTTAGTTGCGGCACAAACTCAGCATAGGGGCGCTCGGGCGACAGGCGCAACACCGCTGCACGCCGGTGCGTTCCGGGGGCCCGGCCGTGGCCCGGACGGGATCCCCGGGCAGGCCCTGGGCGTCCGGGACGCCTCCGGATCATGGGAGACTCGCCCCCATGAACGGCAAGGCGACCACCACCCGGACGAAGTTGGAGAGGGGCCGCAGTGCGCTCGGGCCCGCACTGGAGCTGGTCCACACCGGACGCGCCCCCACCCGGGCCGTGCTCACCTCCGAACTCGGCGTCACCCGCGCCACCGCCGGGGCGGTCGCCGCGGAACTGGAGGCGCTCGGGCTGATCCGGGTCGACTCCAGCCCCGGGTCCGCGGCCGGATCCCAGGGCCGCCCCTCGCACCGGCTGTCCGTCCTGGAGACCGGCCCCGTCGTCCTCGCCGCCCAGGTGCACGCCGACGGCTTCCGGGCCGCGCTCGTCGGGCTCGGCGGCCGGATCGTCGCCACCTCGCCGGGTTGCGTCGCGGTGATGGCCGACCCGGCACAGGTGCTCGGCGAGGTCGTGCGGGCGGGGGCGGGGCTGCTGCGCGAGAGCGGGCTGCGCTGCGTCGGGGCCGGACTCGCGGTGCCCTCCGCGGTCGCCGAGCCGGAGGGCACCGCCCTCAACCCGCTGCACATCGCCTGGCCCGCGGGCTCCCCGGTCCGCGACATCTTCGCCGCCTGCGTACGCGAAGCGGGCATCACCGGACCCGCGTTCACCGGCAACGACGTCAACCTCACCGCGCTGGCCGAGCACCGGCACGGTGCGGGCCGCGGCGCCCAGCACCTCCTGTGCGTGGCCACCGGCCACCGGGGCGTCGGCGGGGCCCTCGTCCTCGACGGCCGCCTGCACAGCGGGAGTTCGGGACTCGCGCTGGAGGTGGGACATCTCACCGTCAACCCCGAGGGGCGGCCCTGCCACTGCGGCGGGCGCGGCTGCCTCGACGTGGAGACCGACCCGCTGGCCTTCCTCACCACCGCCCGCCGCGAACCGGGTCCCGAGGAGTCCCTCCTCAAGCAGGCCGGAACCCTGCTCCGTACGGAGTACGAAGACCCCGCCGTACGTCACGCCGCCGAGGCGCTGATCGACCGCCTGGGCCTGGGGCTGGCCGGACTGGTCAACATCCTCAACCCGGACCGGATCATCCTCGGCGGACTCCACCGCGACCTGCTGGAGGCGGACCCGGAGCGGTTGCGCGCCGTCGTCGCCGACCGGAGCCTGTGGGGGCGCAGCGGCAGCGTGCCGATCCTGCCGTGCACCCTGGCCCACAACAGCCTGGTGGGCGCCGCCGAACTGGCCTGGCAACCGGTCCTCGACGACCCGCTCACGGCGCTGGCCTGACGCCCCAGACGTCCGCCGTCAGCCCCCCGCTAACTGCTGCCACCACGGCCGGCTGCTGGAGGCCGGGCGCGGCACGGGATCCGGCTGCTCCCGAGGGAGTACGCGTGACGCCGCCGGGTGGACGACGCCCCGGAGCACCTTGCTCGGGCAGGCTCGAAAGTGACCGGAAAGGCACCGCGCCCTTCCGTGAACGAGGGAGCTGACCGAGATGAACACCCTGGCGCACTCCGGCGGACCCGGTCCCTGGGTCCTGCTCTTCCCGCTCGTCTGGGCGGCCGTCGTCATCGGGATCGTCACCCTGCTGCGCCGCACCGTGTGGCGCGGACGCCGAGGCCCGTGGGCGGCCGGCCGTGCCTCGCTGGGCGGCCCCGGCGCGTCCTCGCCGATCGCGCTGCTCGGCCGCCGGTTCGCCGCGGGGGAGATCGACGAGGACGAGTACTGGCGCCGACTGTCGGTGCTGGACGAACAGTTCGGCCCGGCCGCGGGCGGCGGCAGGGCGTGACCACCGGGCCGGAACGGAGTGCGGCGGAGCGGCGCGAAGCCGGTCCGCCGCACACCGTTGGCCGGCCGGGCCACCCGCACCGTCTCAGCCGACGACGGCCGACCGGGCGGGCACGGCCACGATGTCGTCGGGGGTGATGGTCACGGCCCCGAACGGCCCGTCGGTCATCGACCCGTAGACCGCGAGCGGTGGCAGGGTCGAGGCGCCGGTGGCCGCCGGCAGGGTGAACCAGACGGCCTTGCCGGCCGAGCCGATCGGCCGCACGCCCCAGCTCTCGCTGACGGCGGCGATCAGGGCCAGACCCCGGCCCGACGTGGCGAACGAGTCCGCCTCGTTCACCGTGGGCAGGCGCGGGTCGTGGTCGTGGACGGAGACCGTCAGACGGTCGAGCAGCAGTTCGATGTCGACGGTGCATGACTTGTCCGGCTGTGCGTGCCGGTGAACATTGGTGAGAAGCTCGGTGACGCCCAGGGCCGCCTGGTCGATCAGAGGATCGAGATGCCAGTAGCGCAGTTGCGCCGAAATGATTCTGCGGACCTGACCGATCCGCGACGGCAGGGCCTGGAGCTCCACCGTGCAGTGCCTGCTTGGCTCGCTGATCACGGCTGCGACTCCCCGAAATAGGTCCGGAAGAAGAGAAGAGAAACGAACGGAGCCGGCGGACGACTGACTGCCGAAGCCGCTCTGCTCTTGTCGTGTCTGCTCGTGTCGCGCGATCCGGTCCGTGGAGCGGATCGCTCTGTCACCGAGGGTGCACCTTCAGTGACATGGGACCAGCGTGGCCCAGGGGATACGGCTCCGCAACTCGCGGCGGAGCCCGGCGGCCCGCGAACCGGCCCGCCGGGCCCGTGCCGGCCCGGTCAGTCCCGGCGGCCGCGCGCGTGGCGCAGAGCCTCCAGGAAGCGCCGCAGGGGAGCCGCCCCGTCGCGTCTGCGGCTACGCTGCCCCATCGTCAACCGGTAGCGCACCCCGTTCACCCGGGCGATGACGGAATCCGCCGCGATGAACCACCATTTGCGTGCGCTGACCGAGCCCACCGGGGCGCTGTCGATCTCCCGCCCGTTGCTCGTGAGCAGCGACAGCCGCCCGTCCTTCACCACCACCTGACCAGCCCTGGTCAGCGACCTGGTGAACCGCTCGATCCTGACCCCCGACGCGCTGAACTCGACGTCCGTCATGGCGGATTCGCCCCCCTTCGACACCACTCCCTGCTGTGCAGTGTGCCCGGGCGCGGGCCGGACCGCCAGAGGGCCCGGAAGCACGACGGGCCCTCGCCCGCACCGCCCGTCGCCGCTGCCCTCGCGGGCGGTGGTCAAAGGCAGCGCTATGGACCACCAAAGTGACCGTTTGTGCAGGTGGGGTGCATATCGTGGAGGCGCGAGCATCGGATCGACGACCAACAGGAGCAGGCCCATGGACACCAGTGAGCACGCGGCCGGGCACGGGGCCAGGGCGACGGTGGATGTCGACCGCAGCGACCCGGAGTACCGGGCCTGGCTGAAGGAGGCCGTCCGCAAGGTCCAGGCCGACGCGAACCGTTCCGCCGACACCCACCTGCTGCGCTTCCCGCTGCCCGAGGCGTGGGGCATCGACCTCTACCTCAAGGACGAGTCGACGCACCCCACCGGCAGCCTCAAGCACCGTCTCGCCCGCTCGCTCTTCCTGTACGGGCTCTGCAACGGCTGGATCCGGCCCGACAAGCCGGTCATCGAGGCGTCCAGCGGCTCGACGGCCGTGTCGGAGGCGTACTTCGCCAAACTGATCGGCGTCCCGTTCATCGCCGTGATGCCGCGCACCACCAGCCCGGAGAAGACCCGGCTCATCGAATTCCACGGCGGGCGGTGCCACTTCGTGGACGACTCGCGCACCATGTACGAACAGTCCGCGGCCCTCGCCGCCGAGACCGGCGGGCACTACATGGACCAGTTCACCTACGCGGAGCGCGCCACCGACTGGCGCGGCAACAACAACATCGCGGAGTCGATCTACCAGCAGCTGCGCCTGGAGCGCTACCCGGAGCCCGCCTGGATCGTCGCCACCGCCGGGACCGGCGGCACCTCGGCGACCATCGCCCGCTACGTCCACTACCTCCAGCACGACACCCGTATCTGTGTGCCCGACCCGGAGAACTCCTGTTTCTTCGACGGCTGGACCCACCACGATCCGCTCGCCACCAGCGACCGCGGCTCGCGCATCGAGGGCATCGGCCGCCCGCGCATGGAGCCCAGCTTCGTGCCCGGCGCCATCGACCGCATGATGAAGGTGCCCGACGCCGCCAGCGTCGCCGCCGTCCGCGCCCTGGAGCGCGCCATCGGCCGCAAGGCGGGCGGGTCGACGGGCACCGGTCTGTGGAGCGCGTTCAAGCTGATCGCCGAGATGGTGGAGCGGGGTGAGCGCGGGAGCGTCGTCACGCTGCTGTGCGACCCGGGCGACCGCTACCTGGACAAGTACTACTCCGACTCGTGGCTGGAGGAACAGGGTCTGGACATCGCCCCGTACACCGCCGCCATCGACGCCTTCCTCACCACCGGAACCTGGCCCTGCTGAGGCCGGCTCCGGCCGCGCGGCTCAGGGCGTCGTCGTCGCCAGCCGCGCGTCCAGGCGGCGCACGGCGTCCCGGAAGGACCGGCCCACCCCCGCCCGCGCCAGGCTCAGCACCAGGCGGAACAGCCCCGTCCCGTCGGCGGCGAAGGTCCACTGCACCCGGGTACCGGACCCCTCCGGAGTGAGCCGCCACTCCTCCAGCAGGGCCCGGAGACCCGGTGCGTTGGACTCGTCGGCCCGGTAGGCGTAGCAGGTGTCCGGTTCGGCGGCCACGATCGTCTCGCGGAACCGGACCCCGCCCCGCAGCCGCACCTCGCGGCCCGCCCCCTCACGGGTGGGCGTGGCCAGAGTGACGGCGGTGAACCAGGACGGCCAGGACGCGACATCCTCGGCGAGCGCGCGGTACACCACGCCCACCGGCGCGGACACCTCGGCGGCGAACACCAGACGAATCGGCGCGGAGTCGGCGAACTCCCGTCCCACGGTGCGGAGTAGGCGTGCCATCGCGTGCACCTCCCGGCGGTCTGCGGCGTGTTGGGCCGGGCACACGATAGCGGCAGGACCGTCAGTTGTCTGTACCACTGTCGGCCATCGACGCACGCCGTTTCTCCTCGGCCGCGGCCGCCTCGGCGATGTTGCGAGCCATCCCGCCGAACACCACCGAATGGAAGGGCCACACGCTCCACCAGTACGCGTGACCGAACAGCCCGCGCGGATGGAACAGGGCGCGCTGCCCGTACACCGTCCGGCCCCGGTCGTCGCGGCGCACCGACAGTTCCAGCCAGGCCAGTCCCGGCACCCGCATCTCGGCCCGCAGCCGCAGCAGTTCGCCAGGCGTGATCTCCTCCACCCGCCAGAAGTCCAGCGAGTCGCCCACCCGCAGCCGCTGGGCGTCCCGGCGGCCGCGCCGCAGCCCCACCCCGCCGACGAGCCGGTCGAGCCAGCCGCGTACCGCCCAGGCCAGCGGGAAGGAGTACCAGCCGTTCTCCCCGCCGATGCCCTCGATCACCCGCCACAGCGCGTCCGGCCCGACCGGCACGGTCAGCTCCCGCTCGTCGCGGTAGAGGCTGCCACCCGCCCAGTCCGGGTCGGTGGGCAGCGGGTCGCTCGGCGCGCCGGGCACCGAGGCGTTGGACCAGCGGGTGTCGACCCGCGCCTCCTGGATCCGCTTCAGGGCGAGCCGCAGGGCGCGGTCGACGCCGATGGTCCCGTCCGGAGGGTCGGGGACGTACTCCTTGATGTCGTGCTCCCGGCACACCACCTCGTGGCGCAGCGACTCCGTGAGCGGCCGGGCGATGGAGCTGGGCACCGGGGTGACCAGACCGACCCAGCGGCTGGAGAGCGTCGGGGTGAGCACCGGCACCGGCAGGATCACGCGTGGACGCAGCCCTGCCACCGACGCGTAGCGCTGCATCATGTCCCGGTACGTCATGACGTCCGGGCCGCCGATGTCGAAGGCCCGGTTCACCCCGGCCGGCAGCTCCGCGCAGCCCACCAGATAGCGGATCACGTCCCGGACGGCCACCGGCTGGATCCGGGTCCGTACCCAGCTCGGGGTGACCATCAGCGGCAGCCGCTCCGTGAGATACCGCAGCATCTCGAACGAGGCGGACCCCGAGCCGATGACGATCGCCGCGCGCAGCACCGCCGTCGGCACCTTGGAAGCCAGCAGGATGTGACCCACCTCGGCCCGCGAACGCAGGTGCGGCGACAGGTCCTTCTCCGGCACGCCCGCCGGAGTCAGCCCGCCCAGGTACACGATCCGGCGCACCCCCGCCGCCCGCGCCTGCTCTCCGAAGGTCGTGGCCGCCTCGCGGTCGGTCCTCTCGAAGTCCGCACCGGAACCGAGCGCGTGCACCAGGTAGTACGCCACGTCGACGCCCCGCATCGCCTCCGCCAGGGAGCCGGCGTCGGTGACATCGCCGCGCACCACCTCGACCCGGTCGGCCCAGGGGTAGTCGCGCAGCTTCTGCGGCGTTCTGGCCAGCGCGCGCACCCGGTACCCGGCATCGAGCAGTGCGGGTACCAGCCGGCCGCCGATGTAACCGGTGGCCCCGGTCACCAGGCAGAGCGGAGCGGAGTCGTCGGGGCGTCCTGTGCTGTCGCCGGGGCCGTGCTCAAGATCCGTCACCTGTCCCAGTGTGGCACCGGACGGCTTGCGGGACCGGTCGAGAGACTCCGTACGGCGGCTTCGAAGCCATCGGTACGGTGACGGCCCCGGCCCCCGCACCGGCTCAGCGCACCGCCGCCAGCGTTTCGCCCCCGCGCAGCGACGCCGTCAGCTCCACAGCGGCGTCACGTGGCGCCCGCACCGCGAACGGCGGCCCGCCCGCCGCTCCCCGCACCGCCCCAGTCGCCTCGATCCGGGTCACCGCCCGGCTCCCCGCCGCCAGGACGTACCACCGGCCCGAGGCCGCCTTCCAGTGGGTGCCCGCCAGGACGTGCTGCCCGAACCTGCTGCACAGGGCCGTGTCGTCACGGTCGGCGACCACCGCGGCCGGGTCCGTGGGAGAGGCCGCCGGGCCGAGGAACTGCACCAGGACCCGGCCGGGGCCCCGCCAGGTGTCGGCCCGGGTGCACAGCCAGCCGGCCGAAGACCCGCCCTCGGGCAGCTTCTGCTCGGCGAAGGCCCAGTTGTTGACCGCCCGCACACCGGAGCCCGACAGGGTCCGCAGGGAACACGCCGTACGCGCCCAGGCGAGCAGCGCCTCGGTGCCCGTCGCCTCGCGCGGCTGCCGGGCCGGCGCGCCCCGGCCGGGCTTCGGGGTGTACGTCAGATGCGCCGGGGCCAGGTCGCCCAGATCCGTCACCAGGAAGGCGTGCTTCTCCACGATCCGCCCGGACGAACGCAGTTGGAGCACCGGCCAGGAGTCGCACGCGCCGCCGGCGGCGGGCCGGGGCACCGGGGCGGTGACCCCGTCCCGCCCGACCTCCAGCGGCTGCCCGGGGGTGTTCGGCGCGAGCAGGTCCCGGGTGGTGGACCCGGCGATCCAGGGGGCGAGGAGGAACCGCGCGCTGTCGCCCGTACGGCTGACGACGACGGCCGCGCCCGTCGTCACGTCCGCGTCGTCGGTCCGCGCGAAGTCGAGCGCCGCCGCGCCGGACCCGGACAGCGGCTCCGCGTACCGCACCACCCGGACCCCGCCGTCGTGGAACAGCACCACGGCCGCCCCGTCCACCTCACCCGCGAACAGCAGCCGGGGCGGCTGCGCGGGCGGAACCGCGACCGTGCCCGGCGTGGTGGACACCCGGACCGTGCCCGGCGGACCGGACCAGGCCCGCAGCGCCCGGCCCAGCAGCTCGCCGTCGCCCCTGCGCCCGCCCCGGGCCGGCCAGGCGGTGAAGTCGACGCGCGAGGTGTCCGCCCACCGCTCCGCCGAGGTCCGCAGCAGCCCTGCCGGATCGAGCGCCGGGGCCGCGGTGCCCGCCGGGTTCCGGTCGTCGTCCGTGGGCCGGGTCCCCTCGTCGACGGCGACCGCCAGGCCTCCCGCCACCACGCACAGCGCCGCGGCCACCGCCACCGCCCGCACCCGGTGCCTGCGCCGCAGCAGGTCGCTCGGGCGGGTCTGGACCGTGCACGGGTCGAACTCGCCGGACCTGAGCATCGCCTGCGCCCCGGCCCGGTCCGGCCTCCCCAGCCGGGCCGCCCGGCGCACCGCGTCCGCCGGATCCGCCACCGCCGCCCCGGCCAGCAGCTCCCGCGCCCCGGACTCGTCGAGCCCCTCCAGCAGGTGCAGGGCGAACGCCGCCCGGACCGCCCCGGGCACCGCGGACAGGGCCCGGTCCAGGGCCAGTTCATCGACGCCGCCCGCCCGGGGGAAGAGCCGCAGCCCCCACACCACCGGCACGGCCGGACGCAGCGCGGCCGGAGCCGGAAGCCTTCCGGGCCACCAGCGGGGCCGCCGCTCGTGGGCCAGCGCCGCTCGCAGCACCCGCAGCCGCATCCACCCGTACGCGGCGCCCGAGGGGCCCTGTTCCGGCTCGACGCCCTCCGGTGCGGGCTCCGTGCCCTCCGGAGCACCCGACCGGCGGGACTGGCCGGGAACGCGCGGGTTGCGCACGCGGCTCCCGGCAGCGGGCAGGGCCCGCTGGACGACGGCGTGCGCGGCCAGGACCCGGCGGTGCCGCCCGAGCGCCGGCGGCAGGACGACGTAGGCGAGCCGCACCAGGCGGGGATAGTGCTCCACGAGGGCGGCCTCGGCCTGCTGCACGCCCGTGCGGTCGGGGTGTACGTCGGTCCGCTGCTGCGGTTGATGGATCGGCATGAAATGGGTGCCTTCCGGGGCCGTGGCGGGGATGTCATACCGACAAACGAGTCAATCGTGTGACGGTCACATCACCCGTACCGAATCGGCCACCCGGTCGTTGGCGATCTTCGCGGAGAAGCTGAGGCACGCGGCTCCGGCCAGGTGGTCCTACCGGTCGCCGGGGGAGGCGAGCAAGGCGTCCAGAACCTTGCCGAACATCCGCCGCCCGGTGGAGGCGAGCAGCGGATCACCCCACCGGGGCACCAGCCGCACCCGCAGCTCCTCGACCCAGACCACATGGGAACCGGAATCCGTGGGAAGCACGTCGATCGAGGCCCGGCCCAGCACCACGGCCCCCCGCTTCTCCAGCCGGCAGACCCCGGCCCGGCCCCCGGCGGGCGGCGTCCACCGCACCACTTCCATCGGATCGTCGAACGCCAGCGGGCCCAGCCCCGTACGTGCCACAAAGACCGTCCCGAGCTGCGAGGGAAGTCCGGTCGGGACCGAGATCGCGGTCAACGGAACCTGCGCGCCGTGCCGTTCCCAGTCGGTCACCCGGCGCCAGGCCTCGGCTGCGGGGAGAGGGGAGAAGCGCTCGATCCGGAAGACGGCCACACCACGATCCTATGGGGTGTCCGGCGAACCCGCCGATCCGAACGGAATCCGGAGCGCCCCGCCTCAGCCCTAGGGCCTTTCGTTTGGATCAGGCCGGGCTCGCGGGGCCCGGCCTGATCCGAACGAAAGGCCCTAGGTGGCGGGCGAGGCGTCGGCGGCGCCGGCGGGGGAGTCGCCCGCCACCAGCAGGCCCGGCAGATGTTCCTCGATCTCCGCGCGCGTCCGCGGAGCCAGGCCGGCGTCCGTGACGAACGTGTCGACCTCCTCCAGCGCCGCGAAGGAACTCAGGCCCACCGTGCCCCACTTGGTGTGATCGGCCACGACCACGATCCGGCGCGCCGCCCGGACGAAACGGCGGTTGGTCTCCGCCTCCGCGAGGTTGGGCGTCGAGAGCCCGGCCTCGGCCGAGATCCCGTGCACGCCGAGGAACAGCACATCGAAGTGGAGGGAGTCGATGGCCCGGTCCGCGACCGGCCCGACCAACGAGTCCGAGGGAGTGCGCACCCCGCCCGTCAGCACCACCGTCGCCGCCCCGGGCCGCGCGCCGCGCCCCCCGGCCGGACGCTGCGCGTCGTGGAACACGTCGGCCACCCGCACCGAGTTGGTAACCACCGTCAGATCCGGCACGTCCAGCAGATGCCGGGCCAGCGCGTACGTCGTCGTCCCGCCCGAGAGCGCGATCGCGCTGCCGGGCACCGCCAACGCCGCCGCCGCCCGCGCGATGTCCTCCTTGGCGCTCAGCTCCAGTGCCGACTTCGCCTCGAACCCGGGCTCGTGCGTACTCGCCTCGACGACCGGGACCGCGCCGCCGTGGACCTTCTCGATCACGCCCTGGCGGTCCAGCGCGTCCAGGTCCCGGCGGATCGTCATGTCGGAGACGTTCAGCTTGCGGGTCAGCTCGTTGACCCGGACCCCACCACGCCTGCGCACCTCGTCGAGGATCAGCGCACGTCGCTGCTCCGCGAGCAGGTTCTGATTCTCGCTCAACGCCGGGTCCGGTCCTTCCCTCTGCCGTACGGTCCGCAGCGGTCTGCGCGACACGCTCATCCTGCCACGCAGGCATGCCCGGCGTATCACCTGGGGAGATTCGGTGAGACCGCTTCACGCGCCCGCCCCGCGCCCGGAATCCTGGGGACCTCGCGACCGGCGGGTCACCACGCCCGGATCCCACGACGTCCCGGCCCCGCACCATCCGCTCCTGAGCACGTCTCCGTCGGCCGTGAGGCCGACGCGCCCGAGAGAGAGTTCCCCCTTGGCTCCTGCCGCC